>NZ_JBIVLH010000016.1:141390-208487 GCF_044751185.1 Streptomyces sp. NPDC088733 | reverse complement strand
TCGTTCTCCTCGAAGGTGGCCAGCCCGGTGCCTTGGAGTCGGTCGGTGGCGGCGGTGACCTGCTCGGTGGAGGCGACCTCCACGCCGAGGTGGTCCAGGCGGGTGTCTTGGTCGGCCTCGCCTTCGATCAGGACGAGCTTGAGCGGGGGCTCGGTGACGGCGAAGTTGGCGTAGCCGGGGCGAAGTTTGGCGGGCTCGACGCCGAAGAGCTTGGAGTAGAACGCGATCGACGCTTCGAGGTCGGCGACGCGCAGGGCGAGCTGAACGCGGGACATGACGGTCTCCCTCATCTGCTTCTGTATCGACATTCGTCGATACAGCTCGACGCGGTCGAGGTTGCCACCTGCATCGACAAGCGTCAACATAGACACATGTCGAAATCAGAGCTGCGGGTCCTCGGGCAGGACGATCAGGCTGTCGCGTGCTGCTCTCCGATGGTCCGCGAACCGCTCGGCGAGTCGGACGCCGTGGACCTGGCGCGGATGTTCAAGGCGCTGGCGGACCCGGTACGGCTGCGCCTGCTGTCGCTGATCGCGTCCTTCGAGGGCGGCGAGGCGTGCGTCTGCGACCTGACCGGGCCGTTCGACGTGTCGCAGCCGACGATCTCGCACCACTTGAAGGTGCTGCGGGAAGCGGGCCTGGTCGGCTCCGAACGGCGCGGGACCTGGGTCTACTACTGGGTGCTGCCGGCCGCCTTCGCCCGGCTCTCCTCGCTCCTCCAGATCCCCGCCGAACCGGCCGCCGCGAGGTCCTGCTGATGGCCGTCCCCGCTTCGCTCGGCCGCCGGGTGGCTGCCGAGTTCGTCGGCACGGCCGCCTTGGTCGCGGTCGTGGTGGGCTCCGGCATTCAGGCCGCCGAGCTGTCCCGGGACGTGGGCGTGCAACTGCTCGCCAACTCCCTGGCCACGGTGTTCGGCCTGGGCGTGCTGATCACCCTGCTCGGCCCGGTCTCCGGTGCGCACTTCAATCCGGTCGTCACCCTCGCCGCCTGGTGGACCGGCCGGGCAACCGGTGACGGACCGGCCCCGCGTGAGGTCGCGGCCTACGTGCCCGCCCAAATTGCCGGCGCCGTCGCGGGTGCGGTCCTGGCCGATGCGATGTTCGCCGAACCGCTGGTGGCCTGGTCCACTCACGACCGGTCCGCCGGTCACCTGTGGCTGGGCGAGGTCGTCGCCACCGCGGGCCTGATCCTGCTCGTCCTCGGCCTCGGTCGTACCGGACAGCAACGCATCGCCCCTGCGGCGGTCGCCTCCTACATCGGCGCGGCCTACTGGTTCACCTCGTCCACCAGCTTCGCCAACCCGGCCGTGACGATCGGCCGCGCCTTCTCCGACACCTTCGCCGGCATCGCCCCGGCCTCGCTGGCACCGTTCATCGCCGCCCAGATCGTGGGCGCCGTCGTGGGGCTCGGCCTGGTAGCCGTCCTCTTCGGCCGTACCGCTCCGGCCACCGCGGGCGTCCCCGTCCCCCCAGGTGAGCCCGAACTCGCCACCACCAGCCGCTGACCAAGGAAGACCCCGTGACCACTCCCGCCACCCCGTCCGTGCTGTTCGTCTGCGTCCACAACGCCGGCCGCTCCCAGATGGCCGCCGCCTTCCTCACCCACCTCGCCGGGGACAAGGTAGAAGTCCGCTCGGCCGGCTCCGCCCCCGCCGACACCGTCAACCCCGCCGTGGTCGACGCCATGAAGGAAGTGGGCATCGACATCTCCGCCGAGGTCCCCAAGGTCCTCACCACCGAAGCGGTGCAGTCCTCCGACGTCGTCATCACCATGGGCTGCGGCGACACATGCCCCGTCTTCCCCGGCAAGCGCTACCTCGACTGGCAGCTCGACGACCCCGCCGGCCAGGGCGTCGACGCCGTCCGCCCGATCCGCGACGAGATCGAGCAGCGCATCCGCGGCCTGCTCACCGAACTCGGCACCGAATGAGGCAAACGGCGTTCCTGCACGTGCCGATGTGGGCTCTTCCGGGCGCCCATCGTCCGTGGCCGGTGCGACACCCTCGGGTGCTAGGTTCTCGAACTCTCTGGCGAAATCTTTTGGGAGTCCGAATGGTGCGTGGGGCGGCGCGGGCCGTGCTCGGTGGTGCCGGGGCGTTGCTGCTGCTGGGGTGCCAGGCCGAGGCGGCGCCGGGGCCCGGGGCGCAGGCGGGCTCGCTGGTGGTGGGGTGCGCGCCGGTCGCGGTGTTCACGTCCGGGCAGGACGGGTACCACACGTTCCGGATTCCGGCCCTGGTCACGGCCGCTCAGCCGGGTTCCGGGGGGTCCGTGCTGATCGCCTTCGCGGAGGGGCGCCGGCACTCGGAGGCGGACTCCGGCGATGTGGACGTCGTCGAGCGCCGGTCGACGGACGGCGGCTGCACCTGGTCGCCCATGGAGCGCGTGTCCGACGCCGGGACCGACACGGTGGGCAACCCCGCGCCGGTCGTGGACGGCCGCAGTGGCCGGGTGGTGCTGCTCACCACCCGCAACGCGGGTACGGCGCAGGAGCAGCAGATCATGTCCGGGGCCGTGTCCCCGAAGGACAGCCGCAGGGTGTACGTCCAGAGCAGCGCCGACGCCGGTGCGACCTGGTCGCGGCCCCGCGAGATCACGGACCAGGCGAAGCTGCCCGGCTGGCGGTGGTACGCCACCGGCCCGGGCCACGGCGTCGCGCTGACCGAGGGCCCGCACGCGGGCCGGCTGGTCGTCGGCGCGGACCACTCGGACACGCCTCCCGCCGGCAGCCGTGACACCGGCACCGAGTGGCGCTACAGCGCCGGGAACTCCCTGCTCAGCGACGACGGCGGCGCGACGTGGCGGATCGGCTACGTCGACCCCGCCGACGACGACGGCATCAACGTCAACGAGACCGCGGTCGCCCAGCTCCCCGACGGACGGCTGTACTTCGCGGCCCGGGACCAGAACGGCCGGGCGCCCGGCAACCAGGCGCACGCCTGGAGTTCCGACGGCGGGGCGTCGGTCGAGGCACCGTTCCGCCAGAACACCGGGGTCACCGCGCCCATGGTCAAGGCCTCGGTGCTGCAGACCGACGACGGCAGCGGAACGGGGCCGCTGCTGATGGCCGCGCCCTCGGACGCGCGGGAGCGCGTCGGCATGGGCGTGCGGGTCAGCCACGACGGGGGCGCCGGGTGGTCCGCCGCACGGCGGCTGTCGTCCGCGCCGGCCGCCTACTCCGACCTCGCCCAACTCGACCGGGACCGGGTCGGCCTGCTCTACGAGACCGGGGTCCGCTCCGCCTACGAGAGCATCGTCTTCACCCGGCTGTCCCTGCCGGCGCTCGACGGCTGAGGGCCGGGTCCGTACGGGACGGGACCCGGCCCTCGGCGATCAGTGGTCGACGTAGACGGTGTCGAAGCCGGAGAGGGTGTCGAGGTAGGCACCGCTGGGCGTCCGGTACACGGCGCGCCAGGCGCCGTCCCACTGCGCGGTGAACCGCTTGCTGAAGTGCCCGCGGGAGTCGGTCCAGGCGTAGCCCACGGGGGCGAGCCGGTCGCTGCCGTGGACCTGGAAGTAGATGCCGACCTTCTGGTTGGCGAAGGCGGTCCACGTGCTGCCCGACTGCCGCTGGAGGTTGCCGCTGACCGTGATCGGCCGGCCGGCGACCACCGGCTCCGGGGCCGCGTTGAACGTGGTGATGCGGGTGGCGGTGCGCACCAGGTGCTTCACCGGGCTCGTGGAGGCGGTGAAGACGCCGTTCGCGGCGAGGCTGATGCGCCAGTAGCCGCGCGGGGTGGCGTGGACCTTGCGGTAGGTGAAGTTCCCGTTTGCCGGGGCGTCGAAGGCGCCGATGTTCTTCCAGGTCCGGTTGTCGGCGGAGTACTGGACGGCCAGCCTCGGCACAAGGCGGCCGCTCAGGGTCTTGGCGGTGCCCCTGAGGGTGAGCAGCCCGTCGGCGCCGATCGAGGCGCCGGTGATGCCGATCTTCACCTGGTCGTGGACGTCGACGGTGTACCTGGCCGTGCTGTGCTTGAGGTACCACCCGGCCGGTACGGCGTCGCGGTAGTCCACAACGCTCACCGATCCGCCGTTGACGTCGGTGGGCGGGGCGACGGCGATCGAGAAGCGCCCGTCGGTGTCGGTGCGCCCGACGAGACCGGCATTGTGGACCGTGGTCCGCACGGGCATGCCGGCCAGCGGCTTCCAGCCCTGTGCCGTGTGGTCGAAGTAGTCGACCCGTCCCGTCACCGCCGTGCTCTTGCCGCCAACCAGCGAGAGGGCGCTCTTGTCGAGCGTGATCCGGGTGTTGCCGGCGAAGTAGCCGACGTGGTGGTCCTGCCCGCACTGCGTGTACGAGAAGAGTTCCGGTTCCCAGATGCAGGGCTGAACACTGGGGAGCGGCGAACTCAGGCCCTGCGGGCCGACGGTGATCCGGTACGTGCCGTCCTCGGCGGTCACGGCACTGGCCGAGGAGAATTCCTTGACAACGATCTGCTTCCCGGCGACAGGCCCGATCAGGGTGCCGTCGGGGTGGGTCCGGATCACCTTGCCGGACAGGGTCACGGTCTGGTGCACCCAGTCCGTGGTCTCCGGCGCCATGTTGTCCTCGACGAACCAGTCCTCGTCGCCGTAGAAGAGGTCGCCGGACCCCTTGCTGTGGTTGCCCTCGGCGTCGGTGACGTCCGCGGTCACGAAGTAGCGCGGGTTGGCGGCCAGGCCGGTGGGCGTCGCCTGCCACAGGGTGTTGCCGGAGACGTCCGTGCCCGCCTGGTGGAAGGCCTCGGCGGGGACGGTCCCCACGGCGGTTCCGTTGGGCAGGATGATGGTCGCGGTGATCGACCGGGCCTGGATGTAGGGGGCCACGGCCACCTGGAGCGCGATCGCGTTGTTCGCGTCGTGCGTCCTGGCGACGTAGGGGACGGCCGGCCCGACGGGCGCGCTCTGCGCGCTCGCGGCGGTGGGCAGCATGCTCAGCATGGCCGCGGCGGTGGTCGCCGCCAGCAGGGCGTACCTGTTTCTGGAGGATGCGTTCACATGGCATGAGACCTGTGGGCGGGCGTTGGAGTTGTACGGGTGTGCGATCGCGTTCGGGCGTCGTGCGGCAGGCGGTCCGGTGAACGGGCCCCGTGGCCAGTCGAGTTCGTGCAGTTTCAGAAGGGAGGTCGAGGGACGAGCCCGTCAGGACGGGTGGCTCGGCGGCAGGGACTGCTCCGTCCAGATCGTCTTGCCGTCCGCGTCGTAGCGGGTGCCCCAGGCCTGCGCGAGCTGGGCGGTGATGAACAGGCCGCGGCCGCCCTCGTCGACGGTGCGGGCGTGGCGCAGGCGCGGGGCGGCGGGGCCGGCGTCGCGGACCTCGCAGGTGAGGGTGCGGTCGTTGATGAGGCGCAGGGCGAGCGGTGCGGCGCCGTGGCGGATGGCGTTGGTGACGAGCTCGCTCACGATCAGCTCGGTGTTGAAGACGATGTCGCCCTCGATGCCCCAGGCCGCGAGCTGCTCACCGGCGTGGTGGCGCGCGGTGGAGACGGCGGCGGGGTCGGCTTCGAGGTGCCAGGAGGCGACCCGGTCGGCGGGGAAGGGCCGGGTGCGGGTGAGCAGCAGCGCGCCGGCCCGGCCGGACAGGCCCTCGGGGAGGGAGTAGAGGATGTCGTCGCAGAGGTCCGCGAGGGGCCGGCCGGTGTGCCGGCCCGCGTCCGGGCTTTCCGTCTCCGGCCGGCGGCCGAGCAGCCCGGGGTGGCCGGCGAGATGGGCGGCGACGACGGGTGAGCTGGACAGGGCGAGGATGCTGCCCTCCTCCAGCCCGATGTCGCTGGTGGTGAACGGCGCGCCGCTGGTGACGCCCAGCGGCGGCCCGGCCGGGACGTCGGGGATCTCGGCGGTGCCGTCCGGGCGCACGATCACCGGGGCGAGATGGCCGGAGCGGGCGATGGTGCACATCCGGGTCAGGGGGTCGTAGACGGCGTACACGCACGCGGCGGTCAGTGCCTCGCGGTGCAGCGGGTCGCCGCTCGGCAGGGACGCCCGCTCGGCGGCCAGCAGCGTCGCGGTGTCGTTGAGGCGGGCGAGGAGCTCGTCCGGGGGCTGTTCGAAGGCGGCCAGCGAGCGGATGACGGTGCGGAGTTGGCCCATGGTCGCGGTGGCGTGGATGCCGTGCCCGGCGACGTTGCCGATGACCATGGCGGTGCGCGCGCCGGACAGCGGGATGGTGTCGTACCAGGAGCCGGCGCCGTTCGTGGCGGTCGGTACGTACGCCGTCTCCAGGGCGGTGTGCGAGGCGGGCCGGTGCGGCATCAGGTGGCGCTGGACGGTGGAGGCGATGGTGTGCTCGCGGGTGAAGCGCCGTCCGTTGTCGATGCACAGGGCGGTGTGGTCGGCCAGCTGGAGGGCGAGTTCGATGTCGTCCTCGTCGTACGGCTCCTGGTCCCGGCCGCGGTAGAGGCTGAGGAGGCCCAGGACGCTGCCGCGCAGGGCCAGCGGGACGACCAGGAGCGAGCACGCCCCGGACGCGAGGATCGCCTCGGCCCGGACCGGGTCGGTGGACATCCACGGCGGCTCGGCGTCCAGGGCGATCACCCGGGGCCGCAGGTCGGACAGCGCCTGCGTGAAGGGTGTCGGCCCGGGCAGGCTGAGCACGGCGCCCACCGGGTGCGCCTGCGGCTGGTCGGGGCCGCGGCTGTTGCGGGAGGCGGCCCGCAGCAGGGGCACGCCCTGGGGGAGCGGGGAGAGCGGGGGGTCGTCGCCGCGGAGCACCGCGTCCACCAGTTCCACCACGGCCCCCTCGGCGTAGCCCGGGACCAGGGTGCGGACCAGCTCGTCGCAGGTCACCACGGAGTCCATCGTGCGGCCCACCCTCTCGCGCACCATGTCCAGGACGCGCAGCCGTTCGAGCGCCCGTTCCCGGGGGGTGACGTCGATGACCGACAGGGCGAGCCCCAGCACCTCTCCCCTGGGGTTGTCGAGGCGGAACACCGACATGGCGTAGTACCCGGGCGGGGCCGTGCCGCCCCTGCGGCGCGCCCGCACCAGGCGCTCGCGCAGCGGCACGCCGGTCTCCAGCACCGTGCGGACCGCCGCCTCGTGCTGGTCGCCGTCGATGATGTCGTAGGCGTCGGCGAAGCGGTGGCCGATCAGGGACTCGGGCGTCACGCCCCGCATGGCGCTGGTGGCGGTGTTGACCCGCACCACGCGCAGATCGGTGTCGAGCAGGTGCAGGCCCACCGGCGACTGGGTGAAGAGGGCGTCCACCATCGCCGCCTCCGCCTCGCCCATCGGCGGGGCCGGGTCGCCGGATGCCACGTGGTCGTCCTTCCCGCCGGAGCCGCGGGCGGGCACTACTTGCCCCGTGTCTCGTCCCGGCTCCGGCCGGTGGGACGGACGATGTCGAGGACGGCCATCATGCCCATGTCCTCATGGTTCAGGATGTGGCAGTGCAGGACGGTTCGCCCGGTGAAGTCCCGGAACGGGATCCGCAGGACGACCTGGCCGCGGGCGGGCACGTTCACCGTGTCGAACCAGCGGCGGGACGCCGGGTGCGGTCTGCCGTTGGTGCTCATCAGCTGGAACTGGTTGGTGTGGACGTGGAACGAGTGCTCCTCGTCGCTGTCGTTGCGCACCGTCCACTCCTCGACGGTGCCGAGCACGGAGGTGAAGTCGTTGCGCTTCGCGTCGTAGGTGCGCCCGTTGATGTAGAAGACGGTGCCCGCCGCGTTCTCCGTGAAGACCACGGTCTTGCGGTCGGCGATCCTGGCCTTCGACAGGTCCTCGTTCGGGGCGAAGGCGCCCGGGATCGCGGCCGGCCGGACGGGGGCGCCGCCGGTGACGAGGGTGGCGAGGTCGGCGCGGGGGAACTGGTTCCCGGCCTTGCCGGTGTCGTACGGCAGGGTCTCCAGGCGCGTGGTGCCGGGGGAGCCGCCCTGGACCAGGACGTCGTAGCGGGCCCCGGCGGCGACGACGAGGGAGTCCGCCGACCACACGCGCCGGACGGGGTAGCCGTCCTGGGCGATCACGTGGAAGCGGTGCCCGGGCAGGTGCAGCTTGTAGTAGATGTTGGCGCCGATGTTGGCCAGCCGCCACAGCTGGGTCTCGCCGGGCCGGATGCCGATGACGGGATTCGCCTGGCCGTTCACGGTGCGGTTGGTCGCGGCACCGATGCTCAGCGGGTGGGTCCTGATGGCGTCGCCCTCGACCTGGAAGTCCTTGAGCGCGACGACGTGCTCGGTGATGCCGCGCAGGGACGCGGGCAGGTACTGCCGCAGGCCGTCGACGACGATGACGCCGGACTCGCCTCCGGCGACCTGGGCGGCGGACATCATGTCGGCGTGGGAGTGGTACCAGTAGGTGCCGGGGGTGATGCCGCGCGGCAGCCGGTAGGTGTAGTGGTACGAGGCCCCGTACTTGATGGCGACGAAGATGTCGTCCGACGGGCTGCGCGGCGAGACATGCAGCCCGTGGACGTGCAGGTTGGTGGCCTCGTCGACCTTGTTGGTCAGGGTCAGGTCGATGGTGTCGCCGGGCCGCACCCGCAGCGTCGGAGGCATGTACATGCCGTTGTAGGTGGTCGCCCACAGCCGGCGGTCCCCGACCCGCACTTTGCGCCGCTCCACGACGACGGTGGTCCGCAGGAGCCCGTCGCGGCTCACCAGTTCGGGCGGATCCTGGAGGCGCGGCCCCGCGGCGGCCGGTGAGGCGGGGCCGTCCTGCGGGCCGGGAGCGGGGAGGCCGTGGCCGCATCCGGCGACCCAGGCGAGGAGGAGCGCCAGGCCGGTGGCGAGCCGGGCCGCGGCGGAACGGGGCCGAGTCACACATCTCTCCCTACGGGAAGCCGTGCGGCGGAGCGGGTCGATCCACGATCGCCGGACGAGCCTATGGAGACCGGCGGCCGGCTCCCCGGCGCGCCACGCCCCCCGGCGCGCTATCCGCCCCAACGGCAGCACCCGCGGAACCCGCGGACCCGGGCCGGCCGCAGGTTGGCCGAAAGCCGTGCCTGAACGTTTTGTCGCTTGCCGCACCTGGGTGGTGTGCCCCGTCGTACGGCCGATCCGGTGAATTGCGACGACCATGGAGGTTTGTCGACAGATCGTCACGCTTGCGAGCGAAATGGGCCGGAGGGCCTGGTTGGCGGCCCGGGTGCTGGGCAACTCTGGTTGCGGCGACGTCGCACAGTCGGCGGAGCGGTCGGCCAACCGCCCCGCACACCCCCGTATCCAGTCCTCTGGAGGGAAAGACATGGCAAGCACCCGTACCGCCCGAGTCCTGGCCGCAATGGCCTCGCTGCCGCTGGCCGCGGCACTGTTCGCCGGGACGGCAGTGGCCGACAACGGCGCCCTGTCGGGCGGCGGTTCCAACGCGACCGTGGTGAGTAACAGCGGTGGCAGCGTGGGGCGTGACAACTTCGGGAGCGTGACCACGACGCAGCAGGCCGCCACCGGGGCGGGCGCGTCCAACCAGAACAACAACGCCAGCGTGGTCGGCTCGGCGTTCACCGAGATCCACCAGTCGAACGTGAACATCCACTTCGGTCCGCTGTGGTGACCGGGGCCCCTGGGGCTCGCTGACAAGGGGCGACTGCGCGACGGCAACCTCACTGCCGTCGCGCAGTCGCGTTTGTGTGTCCACAGGCTGTGGACAGTGCGGCGGCGCCTTGCCCCCGGCGCGCCCCTCCTCGACACCGTACCGGCCGGAGCGGGGGTGAGGAGCCGGGTCGGCATCTACCGGTGAACCCCCGCGGCGGCCAGCCCGGGCGGCCGGACCGCACGTGGTGCACGGCGGCGCGAACGGACTGCGCGGAGACCGGGGCAGTCGCGCCGATCAGCGGCCCGGCCTACGGAACGCGCAGGTCAGGGCAGGTGCGGGGCGTCCCGTCACCGGGCCGGCGCGCGGTGCCGTGGACCGGCCGGGCGGCACCGCGGGACCCTCGAAGATCACGACGTCCGCGTTGCTGCGTCCGGCTGACTCCCGGGCGTGGCGAACCCTCCGGCGGGCCCTCGCGCCCTTTCACTCGACGCATGCACGAACACAAGCCGATCATCCGATTTGCGGCGATCGTCGGGCTGGCGCTCGCCTGTCTGGTGACCGGACCGGTCTCCGCGGCAGGCGCCGTCCCCCGGCTCGCCGCTGCCCGCCCCGCCGTGCTCGCGCCCGTTCCGGCGTCGGCCATGGCGCCGCGCGGCGACACGGATCCCGGCGACCCACTGAGCGGGTACGACCTCGGCCCGGACCTGTCCGGACTGCTCATGCCGTACGACGCCTACGGCGGCGAGGAGACCGAGGACGGCGCCACGCCCGAGCGGCGCAACTTCAAGGGCTACGGCTTCGACACCTGCCGCGCCCCGTCCCTGGCCACCATGCGCGCCTGGCTGAAGTCCAAGTACCGCGCCATCGGTGTGTACTTCGGCGGCCGCGCCCGCGCCTGCAGCCAGCGCAACCTCAATCGCGACTGGGTCCAGTCCGTGCACAGGATGGGCTGGCGCATCATGCCGATCTACGTCGGCTCGCAGTCGCCCTGTGTGCGCGGCAAGCACCTGCGCAACTACCGCATCGACCCGGACAACGCCTGGGGCCAGGGCGAGAGCGAGGGCTATGACGCGGTCCAGAGCGCGGCCGACCTCGGCTTCGAACCCGGCAGCGCGCTCTACCTCGACATGGAGGCGTACCACGCCGGCAAGGCCCGCTGCGCCGACCAGACCCTGGACTTCATCCGGGCCTGGGACCGCCAGGTGAGCGACAACGGCTACCTGCCCGGCCTGTACAGCAGCTCCGAGTCCGGCATCCGGCACATCGAGCGGGCCCGCCAGCAGGGCGTCGACGACCTGCCCGAGGCCGTGTGGTTCGCCCGCTGGAAGGGCAGGCCGGCGGTGCGCAGCGAACCGGTGCTCAGCGACGACGCCTGGAACGGCGGCCGGATCCACCAGTACTCGGGCGCCGTCCGCGAGAAGCACGGCGGCAAGCGGCTGTCGATCGACCGCAACCGCCTGGACGGTCCCGTGGCCGTCGTCAACTGAACGGCCGCGCACGACGCGCCCGGCCGCCCCTGCGGGGTGACCCCGTAGGGGCGGCCGGGCCGTTCTCCGCCCTGCGGAGGTGGGGCACACCCCCCTCGTACGACTTCAGGGTGACCCCGCTTCGGCACCTGCGGCGGATCCCCGGGCCGGGCCCGCGCTCCTAGCGTGGAGCCATGACCACGCCCGTGTGCACCAGCGCCTCGCAGGCACAGTTCACCAGCTACGTGCGGGCCAAGGGCCCGGCGCTGCTGCGGACCGCGCGCTCGCTCACCGCCAACCCGAGCGACGCCGAGGACCTGCTGCAGACCGCCCTGGTCAAGACCTACCTGGCGTGGGACCGGATCGACGACCACCGGGCGGTCGACGGCTACGTCCGCCGCACCCTGGTCAACACCCGCACCTCCCAGTGGCGCAAGCGCCGCGTCGAGGAGTACGCCACCGACGAACTGCCCGAGCCGTACGGCCCGGCGGCCCTGACCGGCCCCGACGAGGCCGAGCGGCAGGCCCAGCGCGACTCCGTGCTGCGCGCGATATCCCGTCTCCCGGCCCGCCAGCGGGCCATGGTCGTGCTGCGGTACTACGAGGACATGAGCGAGGCCCAGACCGCCGAGGCGCTGGGCGTCTCGGTCGGCACCGTCAAGAACGCCGTCTCCCGTGCGCTGGGCAAGTTGCGCGAGGACCCCGAATTGTTTCCGGGGTAGTGACATACCGCTCGGTATGACACCAGAATCACAGCACCCACCTACCTTTGCGTAGCCGCTTCGACGAGGAGGCGCCCGGTGCTGAGCACAATGCAGGACGTGCCCTTGCTGGTCTCACGGATCCTGACCCACGGCACGGCCGTGCACGGCAGGTCGCAGGTCACCACCTGGACCGGCGAGGGCGAGCCGCACCGCCGCTCGTTCGCCGAGATAGGAGCACGCGCCGCCCGCCTGGCCCGGGCCCTGCGCGACGAGCTCGGGGTCGAGCGCGACGACCGGGTCGCCACCTTGATGTGGAACAACGCGGAGCATGTCGAGGCCTACCTCGCCATCCCCTCCATGGGCGCGATCCTGCACACGCTCAACCTGCGCCTGCCCGCGGACCAGTTGGTCTTCATCGCCAACCACGCCGCGGACCGCGTCGTCCTCGTCAACGGCACCCTGATCCCGCTGCTGGCCCCGCTGCTCCCGGCGATGGAGTCGGTCGAGCACGTCGTGGTGGTCGGCCCCGGCGACACCACGCCCCTGGAGGGCTGCCGCCCCGCCCTGCACGCGTACGAGTCCCTCATCGAGGGCCGCCCCGACACCTACGACTGGCCCGAGCTGGACGAGCGTTCGGCCGCGGCCATGTGCTACACCTCCGGCACCACCGGCGACCCCAAGGGCGTCCTGTTCTCGCACCGCTCGATCTACCTGCACTCCATGCAGGTCAACATGACCGAGTCGATGGGCCTGACCGACCGCGACACCACCCTGGTCGTCGTGCCGCAGTTCCACGTCAACGCCTGGGGCCTGCCGCACGCCACCTTCATGACCGGCATCAACATGCTGATGCCCGACCGCTTCCTGCAGCCCGGCCCGCTCGCCGAGATGATCGCCGCCGAGCGCCCCACCCACGCGGCCGCCGTACCCACCATCTGGCAGGGCCTGCTGGCCGAACTCGCCGCCAACCCGCGCGACATCAGCTGCCTGCGGCAGGTCACCATCGGCGGCTCCGCCTGCCCGCCCTCCCTCATGGAGGCGTACGACAAGCTGGGCGTGCGGCTCCGCCACGCCTGGGGCATGACCGAGACCTCCCCGCTGGGCACCATGGCCCACCCGCCGGCCGGCCTCACCGAGGAGGAGGAGTGGCCGTACCGCATCACCCAGGGCCGCTTCCCCGCCTCCGTCGAGGCGCGCCTGGTCGGCCCCTCCGGGGAGGTCCTGGCCTGGGACGGGGAGTCCGCAGGCGAGCTGGAGGTGCGCGGGCCGTGGGTCGCCGCGGCGTACTACGGCGGCGCCGGGGCCGAACCGATGCGCCCCGAGGACAAGTTCAGCGAGGACGGCTGGCTGCGCACCGGTGACGTCGGCACGATCACCCACGACGGCTACCTGACCCTCACCGACCGCGCCAAGGACGTCATCAAGTCCGGCGGCGAGTGGATCTCCTCCGTCGAGCTGGAGAACGCGCTCATGGCGCACCCCGCCGTCGCGGAGGCGGCCGTCGTCGCGGTCCCCGACGACCGGTGGGGCGAGCGCCCGCTGGCCACCGTCGTGCTCAAGGACGGCTTCCAGATCGGCTACGAGGAACTGCGCGCCTTCCTCGGCGAGCACATCGCGCGCTGGCAGTTGCCGGAGCGGTGGGCGGTCATCTCGGCCGTGCCGAAGACCTCGGTCGGAAAGTTCGACAAGAAGGTGCTGCGACGGCAGTACGCGAGCGGCGAGCTGGACGTCACCCGGCTCGGCTGACGGGCCCCGCACGCGAGGCGGCCCCCGGGGATCCCCCGGGGGCCGCCTCGTGCGTACGGGCCGTCAGGAACCGATCTTGCCGAGCAGGTCGACGATGCGGGACTGCACGTCCGTGGTTGTGGAGCGCTCCGCGAGGAAGAGCACCGTCTCGCCGGAGGCCAGGCGCGGCAGCTCCGCCGGGTCGATGTCCACGGCGGTGTAGACGACCAGCGGAGTGCGCTCCATGCGCCCGTTGGCGTGCAGCCAGTCGACGATGCCCTGCCGCCGCCGGCGCACCAGCATGAGGTCCATGACCACCAGGTTCGGGTGGAACTGCCCCGCCAGGTTCATCGCGTCGGCCTCCGAGGAGGCGTGCGCCACCTGCATGCCGCGCCGCTCCAGCGTGCCGGCGAAGGCCTGGGCGATCGGCAGGTGCTCCTCGATCAGCAGGACGCGCGGCGGGTGCTGGTCGCTGTCGCGCGGCGCGAGCGCCTTCAGCAGCACCGCCGGGTCCGCGCCGTACGCGGCCTCCCGGGTCGCCTGGCCCAGGCCCGCGGTGACCAGCACCGGCACCTCCGCCTGGGCGGCGGCCTGGCGCAGCGACTGGAGCGCGGTACGGGTGATGGGCCCGGTGAGCGGGTCCACGAAGAGCGCGGCGGGCGGCTCGGCGACCTGCGCGTCGACCTCCTCGCGGGAGCGCACGACGACCGGGCGGTAGCCGCGGTCGGTCAGCGCCTGGTGGGTCGAGACATCGGGCTCCGGCCACACCAGGAGACGGCGCGGTTCGTCGAACGCGGCCTCCGGCTCGTGGGGCCCCTCGTCGGTGACGTCGACCGCGCCGTTCGGGCCGTCGAGCGGTTCGGGGCCCTCGGTGTCCTCCGTCGGGGCGCCTATGGCGTACGCGCGGCCGGGGGTGTCCGCGCCCTTCGGGGCGCTCTGGCCGTTCGGGGACGGCGCGGGCGCCGGAGTCGCCGCCGGCGCCACGGGCGTCGCGTCGCGGGCGTCGGTGTCACCGGGATTGGCCAGCTTGCGCCGGCGGCCGGTCGGCGTCACCGGCTGCGCGGTCTGCTCGCTGATCTGCTGGGCGAAGGGCACACCCTGGCCGAGGGTCCGCACGCTGATGGCGCGGCCCTGGGTCGTCGACGACTGGGGCTGCACCATCGGCTGGACCGGGGCGGGGGCGGGGGCGGGGGCCATAGGTTCCGGCTGAGGGGCGGGCGGCTCGGGGCTGCGCTGCGCCTGCTCCGGGATCACCGGCGCGGGGGGTTCGGGCGCAGGCGCCGGCTCGGGCGCCGGCAGCAGGACCGGGGCGGGCGCCGGGGTGGGGGCGGGCAGCCGGCGCGGGTCGACGATGGCGGACGGCCGCGGGGTGCTCTCGATGATCCCGCGCGACCGGGGCGCCGAGCCGACGGCCTCCGGCCACTCGGGTGCTGGGTTTCCGTTCCCGTTCCCGTTGCCGTTCGCGCTGGGTGCCGGGGACGGCGCGGGCGGAAGGGCGGGCAGCAGATCGGGCTGCGGCTCCTGCGGGGCGGGGGCCGCGGCGCGCCGCGCCCGGCGGCCCGTGGGCTGCTCCGCGACCTGCTGCGGGATCTGCTGCGGCACCGGCACCGGCGCGGGGGCCAGGGGCGCGGGCGCCGGGACGGGGATCTGCGGGACCGGCGCGGCGGCGGGGATCTGCGGCGCGGGGATCTGCGGAGCCGGGACGTGCGGGACCGGGATCTGCGGCGCCGGGGCCGGGACGGGAATCGCGACGGGACGGGCCTCCTGCACCGGCTCCGCCTCGGGACGCCGCAGCGCCCGGCGGCGGCCGGTGGGCGTCGGGGAGTCCGTGCTGGGCGCCGCGGGCAGCGCCGGAGCGGAACCACCCGCGGGCGGCAGCGCGGGCAGCGCGGTGGCACCGGCCGGCCGCGGCGGTGCCAGGGCCGGGGGGGCCATCGCCGGGAGGGCGGGGGCCGCCTGCGCGGTCCCGCGCGCCGGCTCCGTCGGCACCGGCATGACGGTCGTCTCGGACTCCCGCTTGGGCTCGTTCGCCGCCGTCCTGCCGCGGGCCGTGCCCACCGGCACCTCGACCACGTACGCACTGCCCTGCCCGGGCACGTCGTGCGTCTGCAGCACCCCGCCGTGGCGCTCGACGATGCCGCGCGCGATCGGCAGGTGCACCGGGTTGGCGCCGGCGTGCGGCCCGCGCACCTCGATGCGCACGGAGTCGCCGCGCTGCGCCGCCGCGACCACGATCGTCGAGTCACCGCTGTTCGCCACGACCGGCACGTTGCCGGCCGCGTCCACCCCCGCCACGTCCGCGATCAGGTGCGACAGCGCCTGCGACATGCGCTCGGGGTCCACCGTCGCCTCGATCGGCGGGGCGTGCACCGCGTACTGGGCCCGGCCGGGCCCGATCAGCTCGATGGCCGCCTCGACGCCGGAGCCGACGACCTTGTCCATGGACGTGGTCTCGCGCTGGAGCTTGTCCTCGCCGCGGTCCAGCCGCTGGAAGGTGAGCACGCTGTCGATCAGCGTGGTGATCCGCGCGTAGCCCGCCGTCAGGTGGTGCAGGATCTGGTTGGCCTCCGGCCACAGCTGCCCGGCCGGGTCGTTGGCCAGCCCGGCGAGCTCGCCGCGCAGCTCGTCCAGCGGGCCGCGCAGCGTGTCGGCGAGCAGCGACCGCAACTGCTCGTTGCGGGCCGCTACGGCGTCGAAGCGCGAGCGGTCGGTGAACGTCATCACCGCGCCGACGAGCTGGTCGCCCTCCCGCACCGGCGCCGTGATCAGGTCCACCGGCACCGAGCGCCCGTCCTTGCGCCACAGCACCTGGCCACGGGCGCGGTGCTTCAGCCCCGAGCGCAGGGTGCCGGCGAGCGGGGTCTCCTCGTACGGCAGCGGCGTGCCGTCCGGGCGGGAGTGGTGGACCAGCGGGTGCATCTCCTGGCCGCCGAGGTCGGTGGCGCGGAAGCCCAGGATCTGCGCGGCCGAGGGATTCACCAAGACGATCTTGCCGTCGGTGTCGACGCCGATCACGCCCTCGCTCGCCGCGCGGAGGATCATCTCGGTCTGGCGCTGCTGACGGGCGAGTTCAGCCTCGGTGTCCAGGGTGCCGGTCAGGTCGCGGACGACCAGCATCAGCAGCTCGTCGCCGGTGTAGCTGTAGGTCTCGGCGAAGGGTGTGCGCGCGTCGTCGAGGTTGGCGCTCGTGACCTCCACCGGAATTTCACTGCCGTCGGTCCGGCGGGCGATCATCCGGGTGGGTTTCGTACGGCCCGCGTCGTCGTCGGGGCGGCGCATGGAGCCGGGGATACGGCGCGCGTCGAAGCTCGGCAGCAGATCCAGCAGGCCGCGGCCCACCAGCGCCGTTCCGGGGGACTCGAAGGTCTCCAGGGCGATGGAATTCGCGTTGACGACGGTGCCGTTGGCATTGACCAGCAGCAACGCGTCCGGGAGCGCGTCGAGTATTGCCGCGAGGCGAGCAGCGCCTCGGGATGGCCTGCTGCTCACGAGACGCGTCCCTCCTGGAAACCGCATTTGCCGCCGCGCCACCACCCACTGAGGGGCTTCTACCGGTGACGGCCCATCTTGCCGCCGACCGGGAGGCATGTCACTAGAGCGAGTGTACGGGCAGCCGTTGGACGGGAGGCTCCGGATGCCCATGTCCCGTACGTACGGGTATGGTTCACCGTTGCCCGGCTTCGATGTGGTCTCCGTCACGCCCGCCCGCCGCGACGTGGTGGTTCGGTGACGGTGCTGTGCCGCCGCCCGAGGACGCGCCGGGCGTCGCCGGGAGCACCGGGGCCATCCGCCGCCAGCGGTCGGCCTCGCAGCCGTTCGTGCGGTCGTAGCGGTCGTCCACCGGGCGGCCGTCCCAGGTGCCGCGCACCCGCGCCCGCTGCGGGCCGCTGTAGATCATCGTGCAGAGCGTGCCCTCCGGGGCCGGCCCCACCGGGCCGCCCAGCCGCCGCAGCCGCGTGCAGGCCCCCCGCGCGTCGGGGTGCGTCCCCGAGCCGCCGCCCGGGCCGCAGCGCAGGTCGTACGAGGACAGGCCGCCGTTCCCGTCGTCCACGATCACCGTCAGCCGGTCCCCCGACCGGTCCGGCGGGCAGGCGACGGCCGGTACGGCCGCGGTCAGCGACAGGCCGAGCGCGAGCACGGCGGTCAGGGACATCCGAGCCATTCGCATGCCTCGTCCCTACCGCCCCGCCCCCGCCGCGGCCCGGCAACCCACCCGATCGTGGGCGCGCCGCGGCCACGCCCGCCGCAACGCCTTTGCCCTGCCCATGGGCGGCCTAGTAATCTGGTCAGCGATTGGTCCCAGCCCAGTGGGCTGTGTCATCATCTGCGTGCACCCGCTCGCGCGGGGACACCTGGAGGCGTCGCCTAGTCCGGTCTATGGCGCCGCACTGCTAATGCGGTTTGGGCTTTACCGTCCATCGAGGGTTCAAATCCCTCCGCCTCCGCTCCCCGGAAGCCCCGGCCACTCGGCCGGGGCTTCTGCCGTTCCCGGGCCCCTTCCTGACCCTCCGCTGGGGCGTTTCCGCAGCTCACGCCGGGTGCGGCTAATGGATTTCACCTCACGGCGCAGGTCATGTAATGTTGTTCCCGCAACGCCGACCGGCAAGAAAACGCCGGGAAGCACAAGCACTCGTAGCTCAACGGATAGAGCATCTGACTACGGATCAGAAGGTTGCAGGTTCGAATCCTGCCGAGTGCACAGCAGCTCAGAGGCCCCCGGAGATGATCCGGGGGCCTCTGGCGTTGGGGCGTACAGTTGCCGGTTTCTTCCCGGGAGAACCGCGGTGGCCGGTCGGCGCGTTGTCGTGTTCGCCAGCGACGGCTGCGGCTCGCTGTTCGCCATGGACCGGCGCGGAACGGTTCACACGTCGCAAGGCGCGAGCCGGGACGTCGACTTCCTGCCGGCCGCCCAGGATCCGGCGACCTTCCTGGACCTCCTCAGCCGCTCCGTCACGGACTTCATCGCCACCGGTCACGCAGGACACGCCAGAACCGGCGACAGCGGCAGATGGAGCGCGACAGGCCACTACTACGATCGGATCATGTCGATTCGGAAGCACGCCGTGCCGCCGAGGCCGCTCGCCGTCGGTGATGTGGTCGCCGCTCATTCGCAGGACCTGGGTGAGTGGACGGTCGCCCAGATCGTCCGGCTCGATGCCGATGCGCAGACGGCTGCCGTGCTCGAGCTGGACTGGTCCGGTCCCGAACCGTCGTCCCTGGCCGACCTGGGCGACGTCGCCCCGCTCAGGCTCACCCACCACGCGTGGAACGGAAGCCTGTCCTTCTGCAACCAGGAATGGGTTCTGCCCCGGAGCCACAGGGTCGTCGGAGCGCTTCCCCTGCTCCACGACGGGCCCGCGAACTGCTACACGTCCGGATGGCACCTGGGGGACCAGCTCGCCCGGCAGCGGCGGTGGGACAACGGTGTCGGCGAAGACCCGCTCGTCGCCTGGCAGGCGGAGTACACCGGAGACACGGTCAATGAATTCCTCAGCCGGTCGACTGCTCCAAGACCCGAGGTCACACAGCTGACGATCAGGGACATCAACTCCCTCGACTGCGGTCGGCTCGTCCAGCGCTTCCCCGAGGTGGCATGGCTGCGGCTGCATGGACGCCTGGGGGTGCTCTCCGGCGCGGGCGAGCTGAACCGGCTGCGCGGTCTCCGGCGCATTTACGTCGTCGACCTGTTCGGGATGACAGGAGAGGACGGCCTTCGACCGCAGTGCGTTCCCGAGCTGGAGGCGCTGGACCTCTACAGCGTCCCCGCCGCCTACGCCTCGGCCATGGGCAGCACTTGGCAGCCCGAGATCCCGGCAGGCACCTACGTGTCGATTCTCCGGCCCCGCGAGCCCGAATGGGCCGAGGAGAATCGCAGCAATCCCTTGCGTGACTGGGACGGCCGCGAACAGATCAGCGCCTCCACCTACAAGAGGGCCGTCACCCAGTACAGGACGACGCGGAAGGCGATCCTCGACGTGTTCGCCGACGAAGCGGCGGACGCCCATGCGGCACGCATGGAAGAGATCGGGCGTGCCTACGGTGAGGCGTTCAACGAGCTCGACCTCCGATCGGAGTTCATTGAGACCGTCGAGCGCGATGAGCTCTTCGACGCCCTCGACCGCATCGTGACCGAGGCCGAGGCACTTCACGGCCTCGTCCTGGCGGACGCCCGCGACAGCCTCAACTCCGGTGTGGACTCGGTCCGGGACTGGTAGCGAGGTGCGTGGGCGGCTGACGAGGATTTGGTCATCTCCAGACCGTTGGCACAGCAAGTGCCGAGCCCCACTGGATATCGTTCGCCGGCGCGTTCTGCTCCGCAGCAGACCGCGACGCCGGGCGTGAGAGGCGCGCCCGTCCGGGACCTGCTGGTCGCGCCGAGCATCACCAAGAAGGCCACGGTGACCGGGACCGTCCGCACGGGTTCCGAGGTGACGTGCTCCGCGGCCTGGTCCGGCTATCACGCGACCGGCGTGTGGTCATGGCTGCGGGACGGCAGGACCGTCCCGGGCGCCACCGGCACGGCCCGCACGCTCACCCCGGACGACTACACGCACACGATCTCGTGCAGGGTCGTGGTCGGCAACGGCGCGGGTTCGGTGGGCTCCACGTCACCGGCCGTCCCGGTCGGTGCCGGCCCGTCCCCGAAGGCCGTCAAGGCGCCCTCCCTCAGCGGTACCCCCGGGGTGGGCCACCGCCTGACGGCCGGACACGGGACATGGTCGCCGGCGGCCACCTCGTACTCCTACTCCTGGAGACGCGACGGCAAGGCCATCACCGGCGCCACCGCGTCCGGCTACGTCCTGGTGAAGGCCGACAGGGGCCGGAAGATCACCGTGACGGTGACCGCCCACCGCTACGGCTGGACCAACGGATCGGCGACCACCGCACCGGCCGCGGTGCACTGAGGGAAGCCGCAGCTTCCCGGCCCCGGTTGCCGCTTGCCGCGTCTACGAACTGCTGGTGCGTGACACGTGGGCAGGGACGCCGGGTCCGATCCGCTGGACCGTGGCATGGGCTGTCGCAACGGCGGGGTGGTGGCTGGTGGGCCGGGTGATGGAGCATCCGCCGAGTCTGGTCGTGTGCGCGTTCCTGGGCGCGGTGCCGGTCGCGATCCCCGGCCCTCGGGGGACGCATCCGCCACAGGTGAGGACCGCCGCGCGAACCGGGCACGGCAGCAGGTGCGTTGAGCCGGTCCGTGGTCACCCCGCCGGTTCCGGCGGCGGGGTGAGGAACTCGATCCACACGGTTTTCCCGCGTCCGTTGGGGGAGCTGCCCCAGGAGCCCGAGATGTTCTCGACGATGACCATGCCGCGCCCGTTCTCCGCCTTCGACCTGCCCTCTTCGGACATGGAGAACGAGGAGGGAATGGGCGGCGCGGAGTCCGAGTCCCGGACTTCGAGCCGTACGCGGTCGGGGTATCGGTAGAGGCGCATGTCCACGTCGCTGCCCGCGTGGATCAGCGCATTGGTGACGATCTCGGACACGGTGATCTCCAAGTCGTCGGAGATCTCGTTCAGTTGCCAGGTGCGCAGGCTGTTCCGGGCGAACTTGCGGGCCGTGGAGACGGTCCGCAGGTCGCGGGGCTGGATCTCCAGGCGGGCCATCTCGAACGTGGTGCGATCCGCCGCCGTGTCGGCCTTGACCAGCAGCAGGGCGGCGTCGTCGTACCGCTGGGCGGGGTCGGGGACTCCGGAGATCAGCCGGTCCGCCACGTCCTCCACGTTGTCCTGCCCGTCCGCGGCGCATTCCGCGAACAGGCGGAGCGCGAACTCCTCGGTGTCGCACTGCCGGTTCTGGATCAGACCGTCCGAGTACAGGAGGAGCATGCTGCCGGGGGACAACGGGAATTCATAGGATTTCGGCGGCGACTGCGGGCAGGGGACGCCCAGGGGGATCCCCGGTGGGGTGTCCAGCTTGCCGATGCTTCCGTCCTTGTCCCTGACCAGGGGCGCCAGATGGCCGGCGGACGCCACCTCCAGGACGCCGTTCGCGACGTCGACGCACACGATGCAGCAGGTGGCCAGCAGGTCGGAGCCGAAGGTCAGGAACAGTTTGCTCGTCCGCTCGATGATCGCCGAGGGGCCGTGCCCCTCGGAGGCGAAGGCGGAGACCGCGCTCCGTACCTGTCCCATGACGGCCGCGCTGTCGATGCCGTGACCCTCGACGTCGCCGATGGCGAGCACGACCCGCCCGTTCGAGGCGGCGATCACGTCGTACCAGTCCCCGCCCACCTCCGACGAGGAGGAAGCCGGAACGTAGCGGGCGGCGCTGACCATTCCGGCGACATCGGGAAGTGACCGCGGAAGCATTTTTCTCTGCACGCTGGAGGCGAGTTCGAGTTTCCCCTCGGTGAGCTGGAGGCGTTCCAGTGTCGAGCCCAGCAGGTTGGCCATCATGATGAGCAGGGATTTCTCCTCGGGCGCGAACCGCCTTTCGTCGGGGAAACCGAGGTGGCAGACGCCCGCGATCCCGTTGCTGCCGAGAAGGGGGAGGTAGACCTCGGCCTCCCCGGAAGGCAGGGCGGGGTCGGGCGGGAATGCGTAGAAGGTGGTCCCGTTCTCGAGGAAGAGCGGCCTTCCGCTCATCGCCTCCGCCAGGGGGCCGCGTGACTGGATGCTCGCACCGTGGAACATCCTCACCATGTCGCGCGAGGCGCCGTTGTGGCCGACCACCCAGGTCCGCCCCTCGACGAATCTGGACAGGATCACGGCACGGCAGCCGAAGGGCACGGAAATCCGCCGGTGTGCGGCCGCGATGACGTCCTTCATTCCCGTGGCGGAATTCAGTTCGCTGGAGAGGCGCCGGAGCTGGTACATGCACGTCATCCCCACGGAGGCGGCGACCTCGGGGATTCCCCAGCGCGACGGCGTGGGATCGCAGGGTCCCGCCGAATCGCTCACGGGGACGATCACGGGGGTCGGCCCGACGCACATCTCGGACTCCGAGAATTGCGACAGCTCGTTGGCGAGCCGCGTTGCTACCTCCTCGAGCCGGCTCACTACGCCGGCTTCTTCTTCTTTGTCCGGAATCGGGTCGCGAAGTATCGTGACGGTTCCCAGCGAACGGCCTCGGGAAATCAGCGGGGCGGCGGCCGCGGTGTAGGGGAACATGCTGATGTGCCGGTACTGCTGGAAGATGTCGGCGGGGTCCTCGCCCTCCGTCAAAGCCGTCGATTGTGTGCGGAACGCGCGTGCCGATATGTAGGGCGAGTCGACCGGAATAAGTTCCGGAATGGCGAACACCGCCGGCTGGCGCCCCCCTATCATCGAGGCTCGCAAGTGGCTTCCGCTTGCTTCGACCAAGTACACCGTCGCAGCCACCGCTTCGAATGTCTTCACGGCATTGCGAACGGTTGCGAGCAGCAATGAAGTGAATTCGTTCACAGATTTGCCGTTCGAGGATTTGGTGTTTGTTGGCTACCAGGATAACTCCGACCCCGCAACCTCACCACTGCTGGCTATTCGCGTGACCGCCGGATTTCCTGGGGAATCACGGGTTCGTGTTTCCGCGGGGAAATTCCGGCGGGAATTCCCGCGTGCGCGGAGTCTCCGGCGACCGTGTGTTCGATTTGAGTGGTGGATCTCGTTGCCGTCGGCCCGGGGGGCGGGCTAGCGTGAGACTAGATAGAACGTTCTATCTAGCAGTGCGGGGCGCACCACCGTCCCGTGCCGGTCCCGCCAACCCGCCAGGAGGCACCAGGTGTTCCAGCACCGTCGTACCCACAACCGCCGCGTCCGCCTCGCCGTCGTCGGAGCGGCGGGCCTCGCCCTCGCCGCCGGCCTGGCAGCGACCGCCACGGCCGCGCCCGGTGAGCGGCACGGCACCGCCGGGCCCGCCGCCGCCAAGCCGACCGTCGTGCTGGTCCACGGTGCCTGGGCCGACTCGGCCGGCTGGAGCGGCGTGATCAAGCGCCTCCAGGCCGACGGCTATCCGGTCGCCGCCCCCGCCAACCCGCTGCGGGGCCTGGCAAGTGACTCGGCCTACCTGAAGGACTACCTCAAGACGATCCACGGCCCCGTCGTCCTGGTCGGCCACTCCTACGGCGGCAGCGTCATCACCAACGCCGCCACCGGCAACCCCGACGTCAAGGCGCTCGTCTACATCGCCGCCTTCGCGCCCGACAAGGGCGAGAGCCTCGGGTCCATCAGCGCCCGGTTCCCCGGCAGCCACCTCAGTGACGACCCCACCGCGCCGGTGCCCACCGCGCTCAACGCCGTCCCGTTCACCCAGCCCGACGGCGGCACCGGTGTCGACCTCTACATCAAGCCCGACAAGTACCGCGACGTCTTCCTCAGCAACCGGCTCAACCGCGCCGCCGCCGCGCAACTCGCGGTCAGCCAGCGCCCGATCGCCGCGCAGGCCTTCGGCGAGTCCTCGGGCACCCCGGCCTGGAAGACCATCCCGTCCTGGTACCTCGTCGCCACGGCGGACCACGCCATCCCGCCGGCCGCCGAGCGGTTCATGGCCTCGCGCGCACACGCCCACACCGTCGAGGTCAACGCCCCGCACGCCGTCCCGCTGACCGACGCGGGCGCCGTGACGCGCCTCGTCGAGCGGGCGGCCACCGCCCGCTGACCGGGGCGCGGCCCCGGCCAGAGGCGACCGTCGCGCCGTCGCGCAGGACCACCCTCACGCCGGCCGAACGCGTGTGCCCCGCCTGACGGATCGCGCTCTCCCGGTCCGGGTACTCGGCGGCCATGTGATGAAGGGGCGGGCGCGGAAGCCCGGGCCGCGGACCTCGTCGCCGATTCCGCGCGCCACCGCCCGGAGGAAGGCCGCGAGGTCGCCGGCCTCCTCCCGCGCCGCGGTCAGGGCCGCGCGATGTGCTGCCCCGACCGCGGCGTGCCGGTGGAAGGTGCTGCGCGCGGCTTCCGCCTCTCGGCAGCCGCTTTCGTGTCTCGGACCGGGACCGACCCGGCGCGGGCACACCTCTCACGTCGGACGCACCGGCGCATGCACCCGGGGGACCGGAAGCACCCCTGGCCGGGCAGGGTCCCAGGACGGCTAGGGTGTGGCCCGACGGACCGACACATACATGGAGGGGTGGTCACGATGGCCGACATCGAGGCGTGCAAGCGAGCGTTCACGCGGTACGACATCGACGGGGACGGTCTCATCACGGCCAGCGAGTACAAGAGCGTGATGGCTCAGCTGGGTGACTTCAACGTGACCGAGACGGTGGCCCAGTCCGTGATCAGCAGGGTCGACACCAACGGCGACGGCAAGATCTCCTGGGACGAGTTCTGGGCGGCCCAGCAGGTCTGACCTCAGGCCGTCTCGTCGAGGACGAGTCGGGGGACCTCGGCCGCGCCGCACAGGCGCAGCGTCCGGGCGTGCAGCCGCGGGCAGCGGACGGTGACGCGACCGGCGGGGCCGAGGGACGCCGCGTGGCGGATGAGGACGGCGGCGCAGTGGGCGTCGATGAAGCCGAGCCCGGTCAGGTCGACGACGTGCGGCGGGCCGGCCGGTGAGCCGAAGGCATGGCGCAGGCCGACCTCGAAGTCGGTGCGCGTGGCGAGGTCGGCGTCGCCGCTGAGGACGAGCGTGCCGCCGTGCCGCTCGACATGGAGGGCGCCGGACGGCGCCCGCAGCCACACCGGATGCGCGGCGCGCACCCGCGCCAGCAGCGAGGTGTGGAAGCGCCGCTGGTCGTACTCGCAGACGGCGGTGAGCCCGAGGACCGCCAGGACCTGGGTCATGGCGGCCTCGTGGCCGACGAGCCGGTCCCGGTCGAGGCCCGGCCGCAGGGCCCAGGACATGTCGCCCGCGGCGCGCAGCCCGCGGTAGCCGAGGCGGTGGGCGGCGTCGGTGAGGGCGGACCAGGCGGCGGCGGAGTCGTAGCCGGGGACGAGCGGGGTGATGACGAGTGCCCCGCGGCGCACCGCCTCGGCGGCGCGGACGCCGAGCGCGGTGAGCCGGCCGACGGCCTCGGCCGGGGGTGTGCCGCGCCCGCTGAAGAGCAGCACGCGTTCCCCCCGGGCCAGGCCGATGGCGGTGAAGGCGGCGCGGACCTCCCAGCGGGCGTCCTCGTCCGCGAAGCCGAGGCAGGCGTGGTCGCCCGACGCCATGCGGTCGACCGGGACGGTTCGGGGCACGGTGCCGCTGTCCATGGGCCGAACATACGCCCGGCCCCGCTGCCCGGCCGGGTGCTGAACGGCTTTGAGCGGAGCCTTCCGTTCCTGATGAACGGCTGTCCCCGACTGCCGTTTCGCTGACGGACTCAGAGCCCGAGCGCCACCGCGAGCCGCCGCCACTCCTCGCGCGGCAGACCGCTGCGGTCCCCGTCGGCGGTCAGCACCTGGACGGCGACGTGGTCGGCGCCCGCGTCGAGGAAGGCGTCGATGCGCTCGCGCACCCGCTGCTCGTCGCCCCAGCCGATGAGCGCGTCCACCAGGCGGTCGCTGCCGCCGTTGGCCAGGTCGTCCTCGGTGAAGCCCAGGCGCAGCCAGCTGTTGGTGTAGTTCGGCAGCGTGAGATAGAGGGAGAGCATCGCGCGGGCGGTCGCCCGGGCCCGCGAGGGATCGGTGTCCAGGACGACCGTGAACTCCGGGGCGAGCAGCGGGCCCCGGCCGAGGATCTCGCGGGCCTGCGCGGTGTGCTCGGGGGTGACCAGGTACGGGTGGGCGCCCGCGGCGCGGTCGTGGGAGAGCTCCATCATCCTCGGGCCGAGCGCGGCCAGTACACGGCGGCCGGCCGGGACCCCGGCGGCGTCCAGCGCGTCGAGCCAGCCGGTCATGGCCGCGTAGGGGCGCTCGTACTGCGCGGCGAGCTTCGCGTGGCTGACGCCGAGGCCGAGCAGGAAGCGGCCCGGGTGCGAGGCCTCCAGGGCGGACCAGCGGGCGGCGACGTCCGCGGCCTCGTACTGCCAGATGCTGAGGATGCCGGTCGCGACGGTGATGGACGAGGTCGCCTCGATCAGCGGGGTCGCGTGCTCCACGCCGGCGCTGCCGCCGAGCCAGAGGGCGCCGTAGCCCAGGTCCTCCAACTCGGCCGCGGTCTCGGCCAGTTCCCCGGCGCGTGAGGGGTCGGGGTCGCGCAGGCCGCTGTTCCACAGTCCGTACCGGCCGATCGCCCGTGCCGTCGCGCCGCTGTCACTGAAACCCATGGGCCGTCTCCCACCATCAGGTCGGCTGAAGTCCGATGTCCGTCGTACCAAACGTCGTACCAAACGCGGTCCGGCGATCGGGGCATTCCCCGCGCGGCGGCGTGTCCGCCCCCGCCCCTGGCGGGCCGTCACCCGTCACGACGGCGTTCTTCTCAGACAATTCACAGATACCGCCAAGGGTGTTCTCAGCGGCGGCTCACAGGATTCCCCCATGACCGCGTCTCCTTCCTCCGCCGCCGCCGACCTCGCGCGTCCGGACGGCTCCCCCGTACGGGTCCTCGTCGTGGACGACGAGACCGCCCTGGCCGACCTGCTCTCCATGGCCCTGCGTTACGAGGGCTGGGACGTCCACACCGAGGGCACGGGCGCCGACGCCCTGCGCGCCGCCCGCGAACGGCAGCCGGACGCCGTGGTCCTGGACATGATGCTGCCCGACATGGACGGCCTGGAGGTCCTGGCCCGGATGCGCCGCGACCTGCCCGACGTACCCGTGCTGTTCCTCACCGCCAGGGACGCCGTCGAGGACCGCATCGCCGGGCTCACCGCGGGCGGCGACGACTACGTCACCAAGCCCTTCAGCCTGGAGGAGGTCGTCGCCCGGCTGCGCGGCCTGCTGCGCCGGGCCGGCGCGGCCGCCGCCCGCCAGGAGTCGCTGCTGGTCGTCGGCGACCTCGTGCTGAACGAGGACAGCCACGAGGTCAGCCGCGACGGCATCGGCATCCACCTCACCGCCACCGAGTTCGAGCTGCTGCGCTACCTGATGCGCAATCCGCGCCGGGTGCTCAGCAAGGCGCAGATCCTCGACCGCGTCTGGTCGTACGACTTCGGCGGCCAGGCCAACGTGGTCGAGCTGTACATCTCCTACCTGCGCAAGAAGATCGACGCGGGCCGTGCGCCGATGATCCACACCCGGCGCGGCGCCGGATACCTGATCAAGCCGGGCGAGCCGGCGTGAGCCGCGGCGCGCCCGGAGCGCGCCGAGCCCGGACCCGGCGCCGCTGGTCGCTGCGGACCCGGCTGGTGGTCTCCTCGGTCGCGCTCATCGCGGTCGTCTGCGCGGTCATCGGCACCGTCACGGCGCTCGCTCTGCAGTCCTTCCTCTACGCCCAACTGGACGGCCAGGTCGCCGCGGTCGCCAAGCGCGCCCGCATGGATCCCGGCGACCAGCCGGGCCCGCTGCCCGAGGACCACCGGGTCACCGGCGACGACTCCCCCCTGCGTTTCATCACCGGCCCCGGCATCCCGCCCGGCACCGTCGGGGCGCAGGTGGACCGCTCCGGCGCGGTCGTCGCCGCCGGCGTCAGCTCGCAGCCCAGCAGCACCGCGGGCACCCGGCTCGACGTCGCACCGCTCACCGCCCGGCAGGCCGCCGTCTTCGCGGACGTCCCGCCGGACGGCGCCCCGCACACCCTGGACGTCCCGGGCCTCGGCGCCTTCAGGGTGCGGTCGGTGACCGACGCCTTCGGGCAGGCCCGGATCGTCGGGCTGCCCACCGCGAGTGTCCGCGACACCATCGGCACCCTGGCCGTGGTCGAGGTCTGCGTCACCGCGGCGGGCCTGGCCGCCGCGGGGATGGCCGGCTTCGTCATGGTCAGGCTCAATCTGCGGCCGCTGCGCCGGGTCGCCGCCACCGCGACCCGGGTCTCCGAACTGACCCTGCACCAGGGCGAGGTGGCGCTCCACGAACGGATGCCCGACGCCGACACCGACCCCCGCACCGAGGTCGGCCAGG
Source organism: Streptomyces sp. NPDC088733 (assembly GCF_044751185.1). Lineage (NCBI taxonomy): Bacteria > Bacillati > Actinomycetota > Actinomycetes > Kitasatosporales > Streptomycetaceae > Streptomyces > Streptomyces sp. NPDC088733. Next base: position 180,306 of record NZ_JBIVLH010000016.1, on the reverse strand, counting down.
TCGGGGCCGCCCTCAACCGCATGCTCGACCACGTCGGCAGCGCCCTGCACGCCCGGCAGGAGAGCGAGACGCGGGTGCGGCAGTTCGTCGCCGACGCCAGCCACGAACTGCGCACCCCGCTGGCGTCGATCCGCGGCTACGCCGAGCTGACGCGGCGCGGGCGCGAGGCCATCGGACCCGACACCCGCCACGCGCTGGGCCGCATCGAGTCCGAGGCGGCCCGGATGACCACCCTCGTCGAGGACCTGCTGCTGCTCGCCCGGCTCGACGCGGGCCGGCCGCTCAGCCTGGCCGGCACCGACATGTCGCCGCTGGTCGTCGACGCGGTCAGCGACGCCCGCGCGGCCGGCCGCGAGCACCGCTGGCGGCTGGAACTGCCCGACGACCCGGCGGTCGTACGGGGCGACCCGCAGCGGCTGCACCAGGTGCTCACCAATCTGCTGGCCAACGCCCGTACGCACACTCCGCCCGGCACCACCGTGGTGGCCCGCGTCGTGCCGCACGGCCCGGAGGTCCGGGTCGAGGTCGCCGACGACGGCCCCGGCATCCCGCCCGTCCTGCTGCCGCACGTCTTCGAGCGCTTCGCGCGCGGCGACGCCTCGCGTTCCCGGGCGGCCGGCAGCACGGGCCTCGGACTGGCCATCGTGCAGGCGGTGGTGGCCGCGCACGGCGGACGGGTCTCCATCGACAGCCGGCCCGGGGCCACCGTCTTCCGCGTCCACCTGCCCGCCGCGCACTCACAGGCACCGCTCAGGGCGGCCACACCGTCATGACAGCGGGCCCCGGGAGGGTCGTCGGTATGCGAACCCAACAGCTCCCGCCGGCCGGCCAGGAGGAGCGGAGCCCGGGGAGCCTCCCCGCCCGCGAACACCTGGCCGTCCCCCAGACCGAACCGGTGCTGGACGTCGTGATCCCCGTCTTCAACGAGGAGAAAGACCTCGAAGGCTGCGTTCGCAGACTCCACGCCCACCTGGAGCGGACCTTCCCCTACCCCTTCCGGATCACCGTCGCCGACAACGCCAGCACCGACCGCACCGCGGTGATCGCCGAGGCACTGGCGGCCGGGATACCGGCCGTCACCGCCGTCCACCTGGAGCGCAAAGGCCGCGGGCGCGCCCTGCGCGCGGTGTGGTCCGCCTCCGACGCACCCGTGCTGGCGTACATGGACGCCGACCTGTCCACCGACCTCAACGCGCTGCTGCCGCTGGTCGCCCCGCTCATCTCCGGCCACTCCGACCTGGCGATCGGCTCGCGGCTGACCCGCAGTTCGCGTGTCGTCCGCGGCGCCAAACGGGAGTTCGTCTCCCGCTCCTACAACATCCTGCTGCGGACCTCGCTGGCCGCCCGCTTCTCCGACGCGCAGTGCGGCTTCAAGGCGATCCGCAAGGACGTCGCCGACCGGCTGCTGCCGCTGGTGGAGGACGCCGGCTGGTTCTTCGACACCGAGATGCTGGTGCTGGCCGAACGGGCCGGGCTGCGCATCCACGAAGTGCCGGTCGACTGGGTGGACGACCCCCACTCCACCGTGGACCTCGTCCGCACCGCGGCCGACGACCTGCGGGGCCTGTGGCGGATCGGACGCGGCCTCGCCACGGGGATGCTGCCGCTCGACCGGTTGCGCCGGCCCTTCGGCGACGACCCGCGCGACCGCGACATCGCCGGCGTGCCCGCCGGGCTCGCACGCCAACTGGCCGGATTCTGCGTCGTGGGCGGCCTGAGCACCGTCGTGTACCTGCTGCTCTTCGCGCTCCTGCGCGGCCCGGCCGGGGCCCAGCCCGCCAACGCGCTGGCCCTGCTGGTGTCGGCGCTCGGCAACACCGCCGCCAACCGGCGGCTGACCTTCGGTGTGCGCGGCCGGGACCGCGCGGTGCGCCACCAGGCGCAGGGCCTGGTCGTGTTCGGCATCGGCCTGGCGCACACCAGCGGCTCACTGGCCGCCCTCCACAGCGCGAACGGCAGCCCCTCGCGCGGCACCGAGATCGCCGTCCTCGTCGCGGCCAACCTGGCCGCGACCGTCCTGCGCTTCCTGCTGCTCCGCGCCTGGGTCTTCCCGGACCGCGCGGGCCCCGGTGCCGTGCCGCCCGTGCCGCCCGTGCCACCCGTGCCGGTCCGGCCGGGCGCCCGGCACGCCCTCCCGACGCCCTTCGTCCCGCACGATGCCGCGGCGCCCGTGACGACCGCGGACCACGAGGCACACGACCCCGGGAGCCACCGATGACCACGTCGCACCACGCGCCGGAGGGGACCCCGCCCACCGTCCCTCCGCTTCCGGGGCACACTCCCGCGGCCGTCCACCGCTCCCCGGTCCCGGCCGACGCGCCGCCGCCGGGGACCACGGGGCGCAGCCCGGTCCCGCAGGGCGCGCCCCCGCCCGCTCCCGGCCTGCGGCCCGCCGACCCCCGCTGGGCCCGGCCGGCCCTCGTCGCGCTGCTCGCCCTCACGGCCGTGGTGTACCTGTGGGACCTGGGCGCCTCGGGATGGGCGAACTCCTTCTACTCGGCCGCCGTCCAGGCGGGCGCCGAGAGCTGGAAGGCGTTCTTCTTCGGCTCCTCGGACGCCGGCAACTCCATCACCGTCGACAAGCCCCCGGCCGCGCTGTGGCCGATGGCGCTGTCGGTGCGGCTCTTCGGGCTGAACTCCTGGGCGATCCTGGTGCCCGAGGCGCTGATGGGCGTGGCCGCGGTGGGCGTGCTGCACGCCACCGTACGGCGGCGTTCCGGCGCTGCCGCAGGACTGATCGCCGGGCTCGCGTTCGCCCTCACGCCGGTTGCCGCGCTGATGTTCCGCTTCAACAACCCGGACGCCCTGCTGTGCCTGCTGATGGTGGTCGCGGTGCACTGCGTGCTGCGCGCCCTGGAGGACGCCCGGACGAAGTGGCTGCTGCTCGCGGGCGTCGCCTTCGGGCTCGCCTTCCTGACCAAGACGCTGCAGGCGTGGCTGATCCTGCCGCCGCTGGCGGTCGTGTACGCGGTGTGCGCGCCCACGCGCGTCCGGCGGCGGTTCGGGCAGCTCGGCCTCGCGGGGCTGGCCGCCGTGCTCTCCGGGGGCTGGTGGGTCGCGGTCGTTGAGCTGTGGCCGGCGTCCTCGCGCCCGTACATCGGCGGTTCGCAGGACAACAGCTTCCTGTCGCTGACCTTCGGCTACAACGGCCTCGGCCGGATCACCGGCGACGAGACCGGCTCCGTCGGCGGCGGTGGCGGGGGCGCGGGCGGCGGCCAGTGGGGCGCGACCGGCTGGAGCCGGCTGTTCGGCACCGACATGGGCGGTCAGATCGCGTGGCTGCTGCCCGCCGCCCTCGTCCTGCTCGTGGCGGGCCTGTGGCTGACCCGGCGGGCGCCGCGCACCGACACCACGCGCGCGGCCCTCCTGGTGTGGGGCGGGGCGCTGGTCTTCACCTTCCTGACCTTCAGTTTCATGTCCGGGATCTTCCACCAGTACTACAACATCGCCCTGGCGCCCTACATCGCGGCGACGGTCGGAACGGGCGCCGTGCTGCTGTGGGAGCGGCGCCGGCACCCGGCCGCGTCGGCGCTGCTCGCGGGCACGGCCGCCGTGACGGCCGTGTGGTCGTGGGTCCTGCTGGGGCGCTCGGCGGACTGGTTCCCGTGGCTGCGGTACGCGGTGCTCGCCGCCGGGATCGCGGCGGCCCTCGGGTTGCTGCTCACGGCACGGCTGGGCCGGCACCTCGCCCTGGCGGCGGCCGGGCTGGGCCTCGCGGCGGCGCTCGGCGGGCCGCTGGCGTACACGCTCCAGACGGCCGGTACCGCGCACACCGGCTCCATCGTGACGGCCGGACCTGCGGTCCGCGGCGGCATGGGCGGGCCGGGCGGCATGCGCCGCGGCGCCGGGGGCTTCCCGGGAGGCGGGCAGGGGCAGCAGGGCCTTCCCGGAGGCGGCACCGGCGGCTTCCCCGGTGGTGGACAGGGCGGCGGCGGCCAGGGGCAACGCGGTCAGCAGGGCCAGGGCCCGCAGGGCTTCCCCGGCGCCGCCGGCGGACGCGGCGGTACGGGCGGCCTCGGCGGCCTGCTGAACGGGGCGGCCGTGAGCGACGCCGCCAGGGAGGCGCTGCTCGCCGACGCCGACCGGTACACCTGGGTGGCCGCCGCGATCGGCTCGCAGAACGCGGCGAGCTACCAACTGGCCACCGGAAAAGCCGTGATGGCCATCGGCGGCTTCAACGGCAGTGACCCCTCGCCCACGCTCGCCGGCTTCAAGGCCTATGTGGCACAGGGGAGGATCCACTGGTTCATCGCCTCGGGCGGCATGGGCGGCGGCGGCCGGGGCGGCGACAGCGGTACCGCCGCACAGATCAGCTCATGGGTGGAGGAGAACTTCGGCTCCACGACCCTGGGCGGAGTGACCGTCTACGACCTGACCGACCCGAGCTGACCCAGGTCGTGGACGCGGGAAGGGCGGCGGCCGGCCGGCCGCCGCCCTTCTCCTGCCCGCGGTTCAGTCCTCGGAGGGCGCCAGCCGGGCCGGGAAGCCGCCCGTCGCGATGGGCCCCCACCGCTCGGGGGTCACCCGGACCAGCGACTTGCCCTGCTTGAGCATCGCGGCACGGTACTCGTCCCAGTCCGGGTGCTCGCCGGCGATGTTGCGGTAGTACTCCACGAGCGGCTCGACCGACTCCGGCGGGTCGATGACCTCGGCGGTGCCGTCGATCTGGACCCAGGGCCCGTCCCACTCGTCGGAGAGCACGATCACGCTCGCCCGCGGGTCGCGGCGCGCGTTGCGGGTCTTGGCCCGCTCGGGGTACGTGGAGATCACCAGCCGCCCGGAGTCGTCGACGCCGCAGGTCACGGGGGAGCCCTGGGGGCGGCCGTCCGCGCGGGTGGTCAGCAGCAGGGCGTGGTGGCGCGGGCGGACGAACTCCAGCAACTGATCGAGCTGCACGGAGGTGTTGGTCGCGATGTAGGCCATGACAGCAGCCTATGCCGCCGGTGGCTGCGGGGCAGGGAGGGCGGTGCCCTGCACGGCCTGGATGTCGAGCTCGACCTTCACGGTGGTGCCGACGGCGACGATGCCGGCCTGGACGACCTGGTTGTAGTGCATGGCGAAGTCCTCCCGCCGCAGTTGGGCCGTGGCGCGGAAGGCGGCGCGCATCCCGCCCCACTGGTCCGGGCCGGTGCCGAGGTACGCCAGGTCGAGGTCGACCGGGCGGGTGACGCCGCGCATCGACAGCTCGCCGTGCACGGTCCAGCGGTCCTCGGCGGCCTGCTCCAGGGAGGTGCTGCGGTAGGTCACGCTGGGATGCGCCGCGACGTCCAGGAAGTCGGGGGAGCGCAGGTGTGCGTCGCGGGTGCCGTTGCCGGTGTCGATGGACGCGGCGTCGATCACGGCCTGCACGGTGGACAGCAGCGGCTGCTCGGCGATCTCGATGCTCGCCGCGAAGCCCTTGAACCGGCCGTGCACGCTGGACAGCCCGAGGTGCTGGGCGACGGCGCGGATCTCGGAGTGGGCGGGGTCGACGGTCCACACGCCCGGCGGGGGCAGTTCGACGCCGCCGGAGCGGGCGAGCGTCACGGTGCCGACGTCGGCCGATCCCGAGGCGGTGACCAGGGCCGTCGCCGCCGCTGGGCGGTAGCCGACGGCCGTCACGATGACGGTGTACGCGCCCTGGGCCAGCGCCGCGGTGCGCACCGCGCCGTCGGCGTCCGCGGTCTCGCGGGCGACCTGCTGACCCGTCATGTCGGTGACCGTCAGCACGGCGTGCGGCACTGCCCAGCCGTCCTTGGTCCGCACCCGCCCCCGCAGGCCCGTCTTTCCGGTCGTGGTCATGCTCATCGCTCGCCTTCCGTTGCGTGTGTGTCCCCCCGGGGACCGGGGCCCGGGGCATTCCCCGGGCCCCTGCGGGGGCCACCTGGCGCGGTCCGTCCCGGACGGTGCGCGGCCGTCCCCTGCCGGCGCCGTCCGGACCTGGACCAGGTGTCCCCCGGGGCAACCGGTTCGTGCGTCTCCGCAGGCACACGAGCCGGCCGTTCTGGAGCGGGTCCCGCTCACCCCTCGGGGTGGCTGAGCTCCACGTCGACGTCCTTGGCGCTCTCGTCCCCGACCCGGATCGTGGTCGCGACCGGCGGGTAGCCGCTGGCTATGAGCGAGTACTCGCCCGCGTCGAGGTCGCCGAAGGCGTACGCGCCGTCGCCGCCGGTCGTGGAGGTGGCCACGACGTTGCCGGCGCCGTCCACGAGGGTGACGCGCGCCTCGGGCAGCGGCGTCCTGGTCGCGCCGCCGAGGACGGTGCCCTGGATGCTGCCGCCGAGCCGCAGCGCGACGTCGACGTGGGTCGGGCCGGTGCCGCCGACCTCGACGGGCAGGGCGACCGGCCGGAAACCGGTGGCGTTGACCGCGAGGGTGAAGTCGCCGGCCGGGAGGGTGCCGAAGCCGAAGCCGCCGTCCTGACCGGTGCCGCCGCTGGCCAGCACCTCGCCCCGGATGTCGGTGACGACGACCACGGCGCCGTGCACCGGGAGGCCGTCGGCCTCGGAGGTGACGGAGCCGGTGAGGCCGCTGGTGCCGGACAGGACCACGTCGTAGGGGACCGGGTCCTTACCGGCCACGACCGTGGAGGCCTGCGGCTGGTGGCCGTCGGCCGCCGCGATCAGCACGTACGAGCCGGCGCCGGGCGTGGTGAGCACGTAGCCGCCGTCGGGGCCGGTGGCGGCCCGGCCGAGCTGCTTGCCGGTGAGCGAGATCAGGGTGAGCGTGGCGTGTTCGACGCCGGTGCCCTCGGAGTTGCGGACCTGGCCGTGGATCATGGGGCCCTCCTGGACGGGTACGGGCGCTGGTGCGGGTTCGTGCGCGGGCGCGGGGACGGGTGCGGGTGTGGACACGGGCAGCGGGGCGGCCGTGGGCGCAGGCTCCTGGTGCGCGGGCACGCCGGCGGCCTGCTGCAGACCGCTCGAGGTCCGCAGCGGCACCTCCTTGATGAAGAGCACCACCAGCAGCGCGAGGAACGCCACGGGGGCCGCCACCAGGAACACATCGCCCGCGCCGTGGCCGTACGCGGTCTCCACGACGTGGCGGATCGGCGCCGGGAGCGACGCGAGGTCCGGGATGCCGCCACCGGAGGAGCCGGTGGAGTCGACGCCCAGCGCGGACAGGCCGTCCGTGGTGTAGCGGGTGACCCGGTTGGCGAGCACGGCGCCCAGCGCGGAGACGCCGACCGCGCCGCCGAGGGTGCGGAAGAAGGTGACCATGGAGCTCGCCGCGCCGAGGTCGGCGGCGCCCACCTGGTTCTGCACGGCGAGGACCAGGTTCTGCATCATCATGCCCAGGCCGAGGCCCAGCAGCGCCATGAAGATCGCCAGGTGCCAGTAGACGCTGTCGTACCGCAGCGAGCCGAGCAGGCCCAGGCCCGCGGTGAGCAGCACGCCGCCGGAGACCAGGATCGCCTTCCAGCGGCCGGTCCGGGTGATGATCTGGCCGGAGACGGTGGAGGAGACGAACAGGCCCGCGATCAACGGGATGGTCAGAATGCCGGACATGGTCGGCGACTTGCCCCGCGCCAGCTGGAAGTACTGGCTCAGGAAGACGGTGCCGCTGTACACCCCCACGCCCACGAAGAGCGAGGCGACCGAGGTCAGGCTGATGGTCTTGTTGCGGAACAGCCGCAGCGGCATGATCGGCTCGCGCGCGCGGGACTCGACCAGCACGAAGACCAGGGCCAGCAGCACCGCGCCGCCGGTCATGGTCCAGGTCTGCCAGGAGATCCACGCGTACTTGTCGCCGGCGAAGGTGACCCAGACGAGCAGCAGGCTGACGGCGGCGGTGACGAACGTGGCGCCCGCCCAGTCGACCTTGGCCTGGCGCTTGACGACCGGCAGGTTCAGGGTCTTCTGCAGCACGATCAGCGCGAGGACCGCGAAGGGCACGCCGACGTAGAAGCACCAGCGCCAGCCGAGCCAGTCGGTGTCGACGATGACGCCGCCGAGCAGCGGGCCGCCGACGGTGCCGACCGCGAAGGCCGCGCCGAGGTAGCCGCTGTACCGGCCGCGCTCCCGCGGCGAGATCATCGAGGCCATGATGACCTGGGTCAGCGCGATCAGGCCGCCGACGCCGACGCCCTGCACGACGCGGCAGGCGATCAGCTCGCTCGTGTTCTGCGAGACGCCCGCGACGAGCGAGCCGACCACGTAGATCACCAGTGCCAGCTGGACCAGCAGCTTCTTGCTGAACAGGTCGGACAGCTTGCCCCACAGCGGGGTGGTGGCGGTGGTGGTGAGCAGCGCGGCGGTGATGACCCAGGTGTAGGCGCTCTGACCACCGTGCAGATCGGAGATGATCCTCGGCAGGGCGTTGGAGACGATCGTGGACGACAGGATCGCCACGAACAAGCCGAGGATCAGCCCGGTCAGGGCCTCCATGATCTGCCGGTGCGACATGGGGGCCGCGTGTCCCGCGTGGGCCTCGGCCCCCCGCACACCGGCCGGTGATGCGGTTGTTGCCATCGTCATCCTCTTCACGTCGTGATCGTTTGCGTACGGGGGCGGCAGTCGGCCGTGAAGGCCGTGCGCAGCCGTTCCAGCAGCCCGCAGAGGACCATCACGTCCTCGTCGGGCCAGTCCCGCAGGTGGTGGGCGAGCGAGGCGGCGACCCCGTCGAGTGCGGCGTGGAGCACGTCCCTGCCGCCGGGGGTCAGCCGCAGCAGGCGCGACCGTCTGTCGTGCGGATCGGGCAGTCGGTCGATCCAGCCGCGTTCCGCGAGGTGCGCGACATGGCGGCTGGTGACCGACATGTCGATGTCGAGCAGTTCCGCCAGGCGGCTCATGCGCAGCTCGTCGTGGCGGCCCACCGCCGCGAGCACGCCGAGCGAGGCGGGCGGGCAGTCCTGCGGGCACGAGCGGCTGAGCTCGCGGGCCACGGCGGGGATGGCGCGCAGCTGGTGTGCCAGCTCCCCGTACAGCTCCTGCGATGCCATGGGACCGTCGCCTTCCCTTCGGACTATTGGTTGCCTTGAGCAACCGTAAGATTGTTTGGTTGCTGCAGGCAAATTCTTTCGGGTAAAAAAAGTCCAAAAGGAACGGCCCGCCTCCGGTCAAGAAGGCGGGCCGGGCGGTAAAGCGCAGGTCAGGCGGATGCCTCGGTGAGCAGCTCCAGCTCCTCGGCGGTCAGCTCCAGCTCCGCCGAGGCCAGCAGCGCGGGCAGCTGCTCGGGCGTCCGGGCGCTGGCGATCGGCGCCACCACCGTCGGCCGGGACCGCACCCAGGCCAGCGCCACGCTCGCCGGCTCGGCGCCGTGCGCGGCGGCCACCTCGTCCAGCGCGGCCAGCACGCGCGGGCCGCGCGCGGACTCCAGGTAGGCACCCGCCGCGCCCGCGCGGGGGCTGTCCACCGCGACGCCGGGCCGGTACTTGCCGGTGAGGAAGCCGCGGGCCAGACCGAAGTACGGGACCGAGGCCAGCCCGTGCGCCCGCACCACCTCGCGCAGCGCCCCCTCGTACTCCCGCTCCACCAGGTTGTAGTGCTGCTGGAGCGCCACGTACTTCGCCAGGCCCTCCCGGTCGGAGAACTCCAGCGAGGCCGTCAGCCGCTCCGGGCTGATGTTGGACGCGGCGATGTACCGCACCTTGCCCTCGCGGACCAGCGCGTCCATCGCGCCGACGATCTCCTCGACCGGCGTCTCGACGTCGTCGAAGTGCGTGTAGTAGAGGTCGATGTGGTCCGTGCCGAGCCGGCGCAGCGACTCCTCCGCCGCGGCCTTGATCGTCTCGGCCTTCAGCCCCTTGAAGTCCGGGTGCGAGCCGACCTTGGTGGCGACGATCACGTCGTCGCGCCGCCCGCGCCCGGCCAGCCATGCGCCGATCAGGCGCTCGGACTCGCCGCCGCTGTGCCCGGGGACCCAGGCCGAGTAGGCGTCCGCGGTGTCGACGAAGTTGCCGCCGGCCGCGGTGTACGCGTCCAGGACGGCGAAGGAGGTCTCCTCGTCGGCCGTCCAGCCGAAGACGTTGCCGCCGAGGGAGAGGGGGAAAACATCGAGATCAGAACTGCCGATAAGTGCCATGGAACGTGCGACACCGTTTCGACGGGCGGTATTCCCGCACCCGTTCCCCGGTTGTCCGGGCCCCAGGGGTGACCGGCCCGACATGACTTCGCTAGGGTCCTGCACCATGACTACCCCTGACAACAATTACGACCCGGCCGGCAACACCCAGATGTTCCGCGCCTTCGTCGACGAGGAGCCCGCGCAGGCCCAGGCCTCGGGCGGCGGCAACCGGACGGGACTGATCGTCGGCATCATCGCGGCCGTCGTGGTCGTGGCCGCCGTCGCCTGGTTCGCCCTGTCCTGACCCGTCACCGGTGCCCGGGACTCCCGGACACCGGAGCAGTGCCGCCGGTTCGAGGCGGGAGTGTGCGCCCGGCCTGCTGAAGGTGCGCGCCCCGCCGGGCGCCCGGCCCACCGCGTTCGCGCGCTCACGGGACCCGGACGGAGACGTCCCGGGTCTCGACGCGCATGCCAGGTGGGACGCGCCAGGCGTCGACGCACACCGTCCACGTCCGCGTGGACCGCGCCCCGCCCGCGAGGGGCACCGGCACCGGGTCGCTGCTCCCGATCGTGGCCCAGTCGATGCCGAGCAGGCCGACGATGTGGGTGCCGAACTCCAGCGTGCCCGAAGTGGCCGGACCACCACCGGTGTTGGCCAGTGTCACCGTGACGTTCTCGCACCAGCGGTCCTCGGCGGCGGTACGGGCGACCGCGCTCACCACCAGGCGGGCGGGCCCGTCCGCCGACGCGGACGGTGTCGCCGCGGGCACCGGGGAACCGGATGCCGGGGCGGACCCGGTCGGGGCGGCGGTGGCGGACGCCGTCGCGCTCGTGGTGGCCGTGCTGCCCGGTGCGGGCGCCGTGGCGGATGCGGACGGCGACGGGGAGACGCTCGCCCCGGAAGTGCCCGACGGCCGGTCGTCGCGGGGTGCCGGGCTGCCGTGCCGCGGCGGAACCGCACCGCCGTCCGTGGGCACCGGCTCCCCGGCGGCGGCCGTGGGCACGTTCATCGCGGCGCTGCCCGCGGGGCCGGGGGCGCCGAGCGCGACCCGGCCCGCTCCCGCGCTCTCGCAGTCCGGGCCCAGGGCGGCGAAGGTGCCGAGGCAGACGACGGCCGCCGAGGCCGCGGCGAGTGCGCCCCGCCGACCGGTCGGTATGTGCGCCATCGCACCAGTGTAATGACGAACCGTCAGTACCGAAGCCCCGAACCGGCGCATCCGTCACGGCCGGTCCGGGCAACGGCTCAGTGCTCCGCGGTGAGCCCCTCGCGCAGCTGCGCCAACGTGCGGGTCAGCAGCCGGGAGACGTGCATCTGGGAGATGCCGACCTCCTCGCCGATCTGCGACTGGGTCATGTTGGCGAAGAAGCGGAGCATGATGATCCGCCTCTCGCGCGGCGGGAGTTGGGCGAGCAGCGGCTTGAGCGACTCGCGGTACTCCACGCCCTCCAGCGCGGCGTCCTCGTAGCCGAGCCGGTCGGCGAGCGAGCCCTCGCCGCCGTCGTCCTCCGGCGGCGGGGAGTCCAGCGAGCTGGCGGTGTAGGCGTTGCCGACCGCGAGGCCGTCGACCACGTCCTCCTCCGACACGCCCAGCGCGACGGCGAGTTCGGCGACCGTCGGCGAGCGGTCCAGCTTCTGCGCGAGCTCGTCGCTGGTCTTGGTCAGCGCCAGCCGCAGCTCCTGGAGCCGGCGCGGCACCCGCACCGACCACGAGGTGTCGCGGAAGAAGCGCTTGACCTCGCCGACGATCGTGGGCATCGCGAAGGTCGGGAACTCCACACCGCGGTTGCAGTCGAAGCGGTCGATGGCCTTGATGAGGCCGATCGTGCCGACCTGGACGATGTCCTCCATCGGCTCGTTGCGGCTGCGGAAGCGCGCCGCCGCGTACCGCACGAGCGGGAGGTTGAGTTCGATGAGCGTGTCCCGCACGTAGGCCCGCTCGGGGCTGTCGTCCGTCAGCTCGGAGAGCCGCAGGAACAGCGAGCGGGACAGCGTGCGGGTGTCGACGACGGCGGGACCGGCGATGTCGAGGCTGTCGACAGGAGCATCGTGCGGCGCCTCGGTGTTCAGCACCTTCGGACTGCCCACTTCTACGGACATGCCACCCCCTTGAGGTCGCGGACGGGTGTCGCGGGCGACGGTTCGTTCCTCCACTGGAATACCGGAGGCCGGACCGCGACAAACGCTGTTCCCGCAGAATGTCACATGTCGGCAACACGCTGTAGCGCCATGTCGACTTATTTCCGCAGGGAGGGTCGCCCGCAAAGGTTACGATTCGAGCTGATTTGCGGATCGCAGCCGAGCGAAGCTCCGGGACAGCAAACGTGACACATGCATCTGCGAAACCCCCAGTTCCGCACTGATCTGGGACTGGGTCAGATTGCCGAAGTAGCGCAGCAGGAGGATCCGCCGCTCGCGCTCGGGCAGCTGCACCAGCAGGTGCCGTACGAGGTCGCGGTGCTCGACCCCGGTCAGCGCCGGGTCCTCGTAACCGAGCCGGTCCAGCAGCCCCGGCGACCCCTCCCCGCCCTCCTGCGCCGCCTCCAGCGAGGTCGCGTGGTAGGCCCGCCCCGCCTCCAGGCAGGCCAGCACCTCGTCCTCGGACAGCTTCAGCCGGTCGGCGATCTCGGCGGTGGTGGGGGTCCGCCCGTGGGCCACCGTCAGGTCCTCGATGGCGCCGCTGACCTGCACCCACAGCTCGTGCAGCCGGCGGGGCACATGGACGGTGCGGACGTTGTCCCTGAAGTAACGTTTGATCTCGCCGACCACGGTCGGCATCGCGAAGGTCGGGAACTGCACGCCGCGTTCCGGGTCGAACCGGTCGATCGCGTTGATCAGCCCGATCGTGCCGACCTGGACGACGTCCTCCATCGGCTCGTTGCGGCTGCGGAAGCGCGCCGCCGCGTACCGCACCAGCGGCAGGTTGACCTCGATCAGGGCGGCCCGCACGCGCGCGTGGTCCGGGGTCCCCGGCTCCAGCCCGGTCAGCTGCTCGAACAGCACCTGGGTCAGGGCCCGCGCCTCGATCGCGTTGGTGTTGGTGGTCCCCGAGCGGGTCCCGCCGGGCCGGCCGACCGGGCGGCCCGTACCGTCCGGACCGGATCCGCCGTCCTGCGGCTCCCCGGCTTCCGGCGCGGCGTGACCGTCCTGGGCGCCGGGGGCCGCCGTGTCCTTCGCGTCACCGGCGGGCTCCCGCCCGTCGTGGCCGTCCGCGGCCTCCCGGGCACTGTGGATCAGCCGGCCGTCCCGGCCGCTCCCTCCCTCGCCCCGGGCGTCCTCCGTACCGGTCCCGCTGTCGTCGCCGGGAATTGCTGGTGACGCCGTACGGGCCGACACGGGCATGCCACTCCTCATCGGTCCACTCATCCGGCAAAAGCGGTCATAGCATCACAATTCATGTGCACTGTGTGCAAGCGAGGCGCGGTGCTAGACGAAAAAGCCCTCCGCCCGGCGGGCGAAGGGCTGTTCGGGACCGGGGCCGGCCGGGGCCGTCACTCGACGACGTAGTCGGCGACCACCCAGGTGGCGAATTCCTGCCACTGCGCCACTCCTGCCTGGTGGGCGGGGTGCCACAGATAGGCGGCGAGGTCGCCCTCGTCGGCGACCGAGGCGTTGAGGGCGAAGTCGTAGGCGATGGGGCGCGGCGAGATGTTCCAGCCGAGCTCCCAGGAGAGGAGTTCCGGGATCAGGCCGTCGAGCTGTTCGAAGGCCCGTACGCCGGCCACCACGCGCGGGTCGTCGCGCTCGACGCCCTCGTTGAGCTTGAACAGGACCAGGTGGCGAATCACGGCGCCGACTCCTCGTGGTCGTGGCCGATCAGTTGATCAGCGCGGTCATGAACTCACCGACGCCCTTGGCGGCGTCCGATATGCCCTGGAAGCCCACCTGTACAAGGTCAGCGGCACGTCCGGGCGACGTGATGATCGTATAGAGCACGAAGACCACGAGGACGTACATGGTGACTTTCTTCGCCTGCGCCATGGCTGGAGTGTATCCACCGGATGGGCTAATCAGGCGGTCTCATGTGGCGTCACCTCAGGCTCTTCGCAGGTGCTCCGGAGAGGTGGCCGCGGCGGCTCGCGGGCGTGCCCGGAGGGCCTCGGCGGCCTGCCCGGACGACCGTGCGCGGAGCAGCCGTGCCCGCCCGGCGCGGGGCCGACGGGGCGTCAGCGGGCCCGGTTCCCGCCCCGTCTTCCGGGCCGTCAGTTCCCGCGACCGCGGAGCGGCACGCCGGATGATCACCCGGATGCGGACGCCCGGTGGCAGGGGCATCCCCCCGCCCCTACGGTGCGTAATTGACTGATCACCATACGGAAAACGCGCTTCGTCCCCCCACGACCGCGCCCCTTTGCGGAGGTTTCCTTGACCGTGCGTCAGATATCCCGACGCTTGTCGCTCCCCCGTGTCGCGGCCGCCGTCGTCGCCCCGGCACTGCTCGCGCTCGGACTGCCCGCCGTCCTGCCGGCCGCGGCCGCCGGGACCGGCACCCCCGTGCCCCCGCTGACGCTGCAGCGGACCGTGACGACGGCGGGCGACGGCTTCGCCCACGCCGGCGGGGCCGGCGGCACCGGCGCGCGGCTCGTGGCGGCACCCCCCAACGGCAGCACGCTCGACGCCGGTTTCGTGTTCTTCTCCTCCGACAGCGCTCCCGCCGACCCGGCCGGCGTCGACAGCGCCTACCACTTCGGCGACGGCACGACGTCCGTGACCCTGCCGGACGCCGCCGTCACCACCACGACCGTGGGCGGCCGCACCATCGCCATGGCACAGCTGCCGGCCGTCTTCACCGGCAGGGCCGCCGACGCCACCTTCACCGGCACCGTCGACGGGGGCACCGCGACCCGCTGGCGGCTCGCCGCCACCTATACCGGGGGCGCCGCCAAGGGCGCGGTCCCCAAGCGTGTGGTGCTCGTCGCCGGTCCCGGCGCCCTGGTCGAGGACGGTGACACCCCGCGCGCCGCGTCCCCGCAGATCGCGGCCGCGGCGGCACGGACGGTACGGGTCGGCGGTCTGCTCGACGACGCCGTCGGCGCCGGGGCCTCCCCGGTCGGGGTCCGCGTCGACAGCGGGGCGACCAAGGGGTCGCCGGTGACCATCGGCGCCGGGGAGTTCGCCGCCGTCGGCGACAGCGCCTGGCAGCCGGGGGCGACCACCGCGGACGGCAGGTTCACCGGCGGCCGCGGCACCGCGGGCGTCGCCCTGGGGTACGGCTTCAGCTACCCCCAGGCCGCGCAGCCCGAGTTCAGGACGTCGAGCATCACCGACGTCGACGGCGGCGGCCTCGCCCCCGGGGACGCCGTCGCCGTCTCGCGCGCCGTGGTGAACACCGGCGACGCCCCCGCGACGGGCGTCGTCCTCACCGACACCCTCACCAATCTCACCGACGTGACGAACCTCCGGGTCGACGGCGCCGCGCCGCCGACGGACACCGTCACGGTCACCGCGTCCTCGGTCACCGCACGGCTCGGCACCGGCGCAGGTGCGGCGTCCGGCGGCACGCTGGCCGCCGGAGGGACGGTGACCCTCTCCTACACGGCACGGGTGGCCACCGCCCCCTCCGGCCCGACCGCGACCTCCTCGGCCACGGTGGCCTTCGGCAACGGGGTGGCCGGACCCAGCGACCTGAACCTGGGCATCGCCACGCCCGACATCGCGCTGAGCCCGGCGAGCCTGGACTTCGGCAGCGCGCCGCTGAACACCACCGGCGCGGAACGGACGTTCACGCTCACCAACCGCGGCGCCACGCCCCGGACCGTGAACGGCGTGACCCTGTCCGGTGCGGACGCAGCGGACTTCGCCCTCGGCACCGGCACCTGCGCGGGCACCCTCGCCCCGCGGGCCCGCTGCACGATCGCCGTGACCTTCCGGCCCACGGCGACCGGGCCGCGCACCGCCGCGCTGACCGTGGACACCACCGCGGGCGTCCGCAGCGCGGCGCTGTCCGGCACGGGTCTCGCGGCCACGGGCGGCACCGCCGATGTGCAGATCACCCTCAGCGCGCCCGAGGGGGTCGGCCCGCGCGGCCCGATGACGTACACCGTGCGGGTGGTCAACAACGGCCCGGACACCGCCACCGGCGTGGCCGCCACGCTGGAGCTCCTCGGCCGCGGACGCCCCTTCGAGGACGATCCGGGCCCGGGCCCCGAGGACGGACCCGTCCCCGACATCACCTGGTGGGGAGCGAGCACCCGCGCCTCCGGCGGTGTGCGGTTCCTCAGCGGCGGCGGCCCGCACCCGTCGATCCAGCGGGTCGTGTGGACCATCGGTGATCTCGCGCCCGGGCGCACGGCGACGTTCGAGGTCGACCTGACCGCGCCGTCCGGCCTCGGCCCGGTCACCGCGACGGCCCGTGCGGTCGCGAGCACGCCCGACCCCGATCCCGGCAACAACCTCGCGACCGTCACCACCCGGGTGACGCGCGACGAGGACTGACCCGCGGCGCGGGCAGCGGGCCGGCGACGACGTGGGACCCGGCAGCTCGGGCTGCCGGGCCTCCGGCGGCGTGCGGTTCCTCAGCGGAATGGCCAGGGCTACGGCGCTGGTTCTCCCGTCCCCGGGGCCCTTGTGCGGGCCGAGCTGAGACCGGATGTGGGAGCAAAGCCGAAGGGCGGCACCCAGGAAAGCTCCTGGGTGCCGCCCTTCACCTGCTCAGAGCGGTAGCGGTGGGATGTGAACCCACGGAGGAGTTGCCCCCTCACCAGCCTCTACTGAGGGACGGCGGAGGCGCTGAGCGACATCGCGGAGGCGGCGGGGAAGGTGCAGGCGGCTTCTCGACGGAGGCAGTCACCCCGTTCAGTGCGGTGGTGGTGCCGGGTCCAGGGCGTTACCGACGGTGCAGCCGCCCTCTCCGGGCATCCGCTGGATCTGGGGCGGCACCCACACCTCGGTGGCGCCGGGACTCACGCGGGCAAGAAGGCAGTCCTGTGCGTCGAAGCCGTTGCCCTTTACCGACAGGAGGACACCGACCCGGCCGTCGTCCGCCTTCACCTCGGTACGGATCGCCGGATCCAGGTCCAGGGCAGCGAGCGTGCGGCGCACCTCAGCCTCGTCCACCCGGTCGCCCTCCGGCACCCGGGGTAGTTTCACCTGGAGCTCCTCGTACGGCAGCCGGGGCGGTTCGGGTGGCGGGGCGAAGGTCAGCGGGGGGCCATCCGGGCAGTCCACGTCACGGGGATCCTCGCGCCACTCTGACTTGGGCGACACCCGCACCGCGAAACAGCGCTGCACGGTGACCTCCTCGGCGTCGAGCCATCTGTTGTAAGCCGAGCCGGATGTGCGGACGACCACGTCGATGCCGTCCCCGTTGTGTGTCGAGGTACCCGTCACCCGCAGGACCTCCACCCCGTCGATGCCGGAAGCGGAGCGCCCGACCTCCTCCGCCGTCCGCGGACGCTGCCCGTAGAGCCGCTCGCCGGCCTTCCGCGCCACCTCACGCGCGGCGTCCGTCGCCTCGTCCTCGGAGGACTGCACCACCCCGCAGCCGGCGGTGGACAGCAGCAGCGGGGCGAGCAACAGCGGGGCGAGCAAAAGCAGTCGACGCATGCGTTCACCCTTCCGGCGCCGCGCGCGGCGGGCAACCGCCGGCGTACTCAGACCGGTGCAGGTGATCGTACTCAGCCGGTGCGGCCCGCAAGGGGGCGAGCCACCTTTCGTCACTGGCCCAGGACCCTCATGTGCGCCGCGACCTTTCTCGGCCGTGGCGTGGGACGGGAAGCCGATGACGCCGGTCTCGGTGTACGCCTTCATGCCTTCGGTGAGGAGGAAGCGACGTTCGCCGCCGTCGTGGTCGGCGGTCTCGTGGCCGGGGCCGACGAGGGACGGTTCCGCGTGGTGGAGGATCGAGGTTTTGATCTCTCCCGCGTCCATGTCTTCGTGCGCGTTGGTTGCCGGGCCGGCGCGCTCGCGGGCGCGGTGCCATTCGCCGCTCTGCGGAAAGAGGCTCATGCGCGGCTCGATGAGGTGGGCTTCCCGGACGATGTTCGACAGGACGTAGTTCCCGCCGTGGGCGTTCACCAGGACGAGCTTGCGGATGCCGGCCGCTTCGAGGGACTGCGCGATGTCCGTCACGAGCATGTGGAGCGTCCGCCGCGCCGATGCTGACCGTTCCAGCCCACGTGCCGTGCTGCAGACCCCGTCTCGCAGAACATTGCCGGCAAGCCAGGAAGCACCCTGTGGTGCTCCCCGCGGGATGAACCGGAGGAGGACGACGGCGGCTCCTCAGGAGCCCTCGTACCGGCCAGCTGAGACCGGAACTGAGACCAACGGACGAGGGGCGTCACCTAGGAAGTTCCTAGGTGACGCCCCTCACCTGCTCAGAGCGGTAGCGGTGGGATTTGAACCCACGGAGGAGTTGCCCCCTCACACGCTTTCGAGGCGTGCTCCTTAGGCCGCTCGGACACGCTACCGAGGGAGAGCTTAGCGGACGTCCGGGTGTGCTCCGAAATCGTTTGTGCGGAAGAAGCGCGTGAGCAGCTCACCGCACTCCTCCGCGAGCACCCCGGAGATCACTTCCGGGCGGTGGTTCAGGCGCCGGTCGCGGACCAGGTCCCAGAGCGAACCGGCCGCGCCGGCCTTCTCGTCGAGGGCGCCGTAGACCACGCGGTCCAGCCGGGACAGGACCACGGCGCCCGCGCACATGGTGCACGGCTCCAGGGTCACGACCAGCGTGCAGCCGCCGAGCCGCCAGGAACCGGCCGTCCTGGCGGCCTCGCGGATCGCCAGGACCTCGGCGTGGGCGGTCGGGTCGCCGGACGCCTCCCGTTCGTTGCGGCCCCGGCCGATGACCGTGCCGTCCGGGGACAGCACGACCGCGCCCACCGGCACGTCGCCGGTGCGCGGAGCGAGGGTCGCTTCGTGGAGGGCGAGCCGCATGGGCCCGGCCCAGGGGTCGCGGAGCGGGTCGGGGTCGGTCAGCGGACCGCCTCCAGAACGTCCGCGCAGCCCAGCGAGTCGGCGATCTCGCCGAGGGCCTCGCCCGTCAGCGCGCCGTCGCCGCTGAGCGCGAGCAGCTCCTTGTCGTCCATCCCCAGGTCCTTGAGGAGCTCGGCGTCGCCGAGGGGGCCCACGGGTACGTGTACCTCCTTCGGCCCCGGCACCACGTCGTCGTCGTCGAGTTCCTCGCTGTCACCCTCTTCGGTGCCGTCGAGGTCGACGATCTCGTCCAGGTCCTCGGGGTCGCGTCCCAGCAGCTCGTCGGTGAGCAGGATCTCGCCGTAGGAGCTGCGGGCCGCGGCCGCGGCGTCGGACACGTAGATCCGGGGGTCCTCCTCACCGTCGACGCGGACGACGCCGAACCAGGCGTCCTCCTGCTCGATGAAGACCAGGACCGTATCCTCCTCGGTCGAGGCGGCGCGGGCCACCTCGGTCAGGTCGCCGAGGGTTTCCACATCGTCGAGATCGGTCTCGCGCGCTTCCCAACCGTCCTCGGTGCGCGCGAGCAGTGCGGCGAAATACACCGTGACTCTCCCACAGGTCTCAGGCCGTCCGGACTTTCGGGCGGGAGCCGGATGATCAGCTCGGGGTCCCCGCCCACACTCGGCATCGTGGCAGAAACCTCGGCTTTGCGAAGGGTCTTCCGCGCGTGCCGCGTGCCAGGGCTTCCGGCTTTTTCCCTGCGGCGGCCTGCGCGGACCCGCCGGAACACCTCCGGCGGGGGTGGTTCGCCCGTCCCGGTGGCCTACCAGCGGAAGGTGCGCATCCGCATCTGCTGGCGCGCCCGCGCCGCGCGCGCCCTGCGCGGCTGCACGCGGTCACGGAGTTCCTTGGCCTCGTTCAGCTCCCGCAGGAACATCGCGCGCCGCCTTCTGCGTTCCGCGTCGCGCTCCTGCTGGGTACGGGCGTCGCTCTCGTCGGCGCCACTGTCGTCGTGCTCCCCCATGGGGCACCACCTCTAGTGATCCGCGGGGCCCGGGCGGGACGGTCCGGGCGCAATGGCTCGTCTTCCCCCTTCAGTGTGGTTTCAATGCGGCCCTTTGCACAGGCGCTCCGGGCGGCCGCTTCTGCCCGGCGCGGGCCACGCCGTTAAAGTCGTGGGCATGCGGATCCATGTCGTCGACCACCCCCTGGTGGCGCACAAACTCACCACGCTGCGCGACGAGCGCACCGACTCGCCGACCTTCCGGCGGCTGGCCGACGAGCTGGTCACCCTGCTCGCCTACGAGGCCACCCGTGATGTGCGCACCGAGCAGGTCGACATCACGACGCCGGTGGCGCGGACCACGGGCGTACGGCTCTCCCACCCGCGGCCGCTGGTCGTGCCGATCCTGCGCGCCGGACTCGGCATGCTGGAGGGCCTGGTGCGCCTGCTGCCGACCGCGGAGGTCGGCTTCCTCGGGATGATCCGCGACGAGGAGACGCTGGAGGCCAAGACCTACGCCACGCGCATGCCGGAGGACCTGTCCGGCCGGCAGGTGTACGTGCTGGACCCGATGCTGGCCACCGGCGGCACCCTGATCGCCGCGATCGACCTGCTGATCGAGCGCGGCGCGGACGACGTGACGGCCGTGGTGCTGCTCGCCTCCCCGGAGGGCGTCGAGGCCATGGAGCGCGCCCTGGCGGGCAAGCCGGTCACCGTCGTCACCGCCGCCGTCGACAGCCACCTCAACGAGAGCGGCTACATCGTCCCGGGCCTCGGCGACGCGGGCGACCGCCTCTACGGCACGGCGGGCTGACGGGCCGCGTTCGCAGACGTCAGGGCGGTACGGACCCCGGGGTGCGGGGTCCGTACCGCCCTGACGTCGTGAAGGAGCGCCCTAGCAGCCGGCGGGCCGGGGGGCCGTGCTCGGCTTCGCGAGGACGACGAGGTTCTGCTTGACGACCCTGTCGGCGGCGAGTGTCGTGAAGCCCTTGCCGATCATCAGGTCGACGGTGTTGGGCGCGTGCTTGCTCTTGGGACCGGCGGGCTTGAGGGTGGTGGTGCCCTTGAACTGGGCGCCGACCAGCTTCATGGCCGCCTCGGCCTTCGTGCCGGAGCCGCCGAGCAGCAGGGCGGCCGCGGTGACCTTGCGGTCGTACTGGGGGTCGGCGTTGCCGAAGGTGCCGATCTTGAAGCCCCGGGCGGCGAGCTGGTCGGCGGTCTTCTTGGCGAGGCCGCTCTTGGCGGTCGCGTTGTAGACGTTGACCGTGAGCTGCCCGGGCTCGGGGAACGCGGTGGGTTTGGCGCCGGACGTACCGGGCGCGGGGGCGGCCGCCTTGCAGGCCCGCTCCTTGGAGGCGTTGGCCGCCTGCGCGGTCCTGCCCTTGGCCGCGGCGTCGCCGTCGAAGACATCGACCAGCTGCAGCGTGCCCCAGCCGGCGAGGCCGAGCACGGCGACGGTCGTGACCAGTACCGTCACGATCCTGAACCGGCTCCGCGGACGGCGCATTCGTGGGTACTGGTTCCCGGTGACACGGTACTTCCCGCCCATGCCAGGGGGCGTCAGCATGCTCATGTGCGCAGCGTAGTGCTGGATTCCGACTTGGCCTACTAAACGATCAACCAATCGCGGCCAATCGGGACGACTTGAACCCGAAAGGGTCAACAATCGGCTGAACGGATGTCAGGACCGGCCCGAAAGTGCCGCCTCACCCGTCCGGGCCGATGCGGACCGGACCGGCGTCAGTCCATTTCCAGCACGCGCGCGTGCAGCACCTGGCGCTGCTGGAGCGCCGCGCGCACGGCGCGGTGCAGCCCGTCCTCCAGGTAGAGGTCGCCCTGCCACTTCACCACGTGGGCGAACAGGTCCCCGTAGAACGTCGAGTCCTCGGCGAGCAGGGTCTCCAGGTCGAGTTGCCCCTTCGTGGTGACCAACTGGTCGAGGCGTACCGGACGTGGGGCGACGTCCGCCCATTCACGGGTGCTTTTCCGGCCGTGGTCGGGATACGGCCGCCCGTTTCCGATGCGCTTGAAGATCACACGGAAAGCCTACCGGGCAAGGGCGTACGGGCGCAGCAATGGCGCAGGAGTGCGATGGTGGGCAAATACGGTGATAGCGGGAGCAGCGGAGCAGCCCATGACCACGCCGACGACGCCCGACGCCGTCCGGGCCATCGCCCAGGGGTACGCGTTCACCGGACCGGCGCTCGAACTCGGGGCGCTCCTGTGGGACGGACGATGCCTTCCGGACGCCCCCGTCCGCGTCCCGCTCGGCATGCTCAACCGGCACGGGCTGGTCGCCGGCGCGACCGGCACCGGCAAGACCAAGACGCTCCAGCTGATCGCGGAGCAGCTGTCGGCCCAGGGCGTCCCCGTCTTCCTCGCCGATGTGAAGGGCGACGTCTCCGGCGTCTCCGCGCCCGGGACCGCGGGCGACCGCGTGGCGCGGCGCGCCGCCGAGACCGGCCAGGAATGGTCGCCGCAGGGCTGCCCCGCCGAGTTCTACGCCCTCGGCGGCATCGGCCCCGGTATTCCGGTGCGGGCCACGGTGACGAGCTTCGGCCCGGTGCTGTTCTCCAAGGTGCTCGGGCTCAACACCACGCAGGAGCAGTCCCTCGGCCTGATCTTCCACTACGCGGACAGCAAGGGCCTGGAGCTGGTCGACCTCAAGGACCTGCGGGCCGTGGTCGCCTTCCTCACCTCGGACGAGGGCAAGGGCGAGCTCAAGGGGATCGGCGGGATCCCGCCCGCGACCGCCGGGGTCATCCTGCGCTCGCTGACGGCCTTCGAGGCGGAGGGCGCCGGCCCCTTCTTCGGGGAGCCGGAGTTCGACACGGCCGAGCTGCTGCGGACGGCGGAGGGGGACGGGCGCGGAATCGTGTCCGTACTGGAACTCGCGGCCGTGCAGGACCGCCCGCGGCTGTTCTCGACGTTCCTGATGTGGCTGCTGGCGGACCTCTTCGAGGAACTGCCCGAGGCCGGCGACCTGGAGCGGCCGAAACTCGTCTTCTTCTTCGACGAGGCGCACCTGCTCTTCAACGGGGCGAGCAAGGCGTTCCTGGAGGCGATCACCCAGACCGTGCGGCTGATCCGCTCCAAGGGGGTGGGGATCTTCTTCGTGACGCAGACGCCCAAGGATGTGCCCGCCGAGGTGCTGGGCCAGCTCGGCAACCGGGTCCAGCACGCGCTGCGCGCCTTCACCCCGGAGGACGCCAAGGCGCTCAAGGCGACGGTCCGGACCTTCCCGGTCTCCCCCTACGACCTGGAGGAACTGCTCACCGGTCTCGGCACCGGCGAGGCAGTGGTCACGGTGCTCGGCGAGAACGGCGCCCCCACCCCGGTCGCCGCCACCCGGCTGCGGTCGCCGCGGTCGCTGATGGGGCCCGTCGCCCCCGAGGCGCTGGACGCGGCGGTCAAGGGCTCCGCGCTCTACCCGCGCTACGCCCAGGCGGTGGACCGGGAGTCGGCGTACGAGCGCCTGACCGAACGGGCCGCGGCGCAGGCCGCCCCGCCCCCGCCCGCGTCCCGGGCACCCGCCGAACGCGGGCAGCGGTCCACGGAGGAACCGGGCGTCGTGGAGCAGGTGATGGGCAGCGGCGTCTTCCAGTCGCTGGCCCGCTCCGTCGGCACGCAGATCGGGCGCGAGATCACCCGGTCCCTCTTCGGCACGTCCAAGCGGCGGCGCCGCCGCTAGCCCTTCTGCTGGGGTTTCTCGGGTTTCGCGGGCTGGGCCGCCTTCGCCGCGCGCTTGGCCTCCTGCTTGAAGGCCCGCACCTTGTCCAGGGACTCCGGGCCCGTGATGTCGGCCACGGAGCGGAACGAGCCCTGGTCGCCGTAGGAGCCGGCGGCCTCGCGCCAGCCCTCGGGGGTGACGCCGAGCTGCTTGCCGAGCAGGGCCAGGAAGATCTGCGCCTTCTGCTTGCCGTAGCCGGGCAGGTCGCCCAGCCGGCGCAGCAGCTCCTTGCCGTCGCGGACGCCGCGCCAGACCGCCTCGGCGTCGCCGTCGTAGTGCTCGACGAGGTACTGGCACAGCTGCTGGACGCGCTTGGCCATCGATCCCGGGTACCGGTGCACGGCCGGCTTCTCGGAGAACAGGGCGACGAAGGTCTCGGGGTCGTACGCCGCGATCTCGTGGGCGTCCAGGTCGTCGCGGCCCATGCGCGTGGCGAGGGTCCAGGGGCCGGTGAAGGCCCATTCCATCGGGATCTGCTGGTCGAGGAGCATGCCGACGAGGGCGGCGAGCGGGCTGCGGCCGAGCAGGGCGTCGGCCTCGGGCTGCTGGGACAGCCGGAGTGTGGTTGCCATGGACCGATCATCCCGCGGGCGGGGTGGCGCCGCTCCCGCGTCACCCGGACGGCCCAGCGCGGATGGCCGAACGGGCGGCGCGGGCGGACCGTGTGAGGTGTCAGCCACCGACGCGATGGGAGCGTTGTGATGAGCCAGCAGACGCAGTCGGTCAAGCAGCCGCACCACCACTCGGGCTGGGCGACCGGAGGGACCGTGTTCGCGGGCGTCCTGATGATGGTCTCCGGTGTCTGGGCCATCCTCGAGGGCATCTCCGCCATCGCCAAGGACGACGTCTGGGTGCGGTTGGGCCACTACATCTTCAAGTGGAACCTGACGGCCTGGGGCTGGATCCACCTCGTGCTGGGAGTCCTCGTCCTCATCGTCGGCACGGCGCTGCTCTCCAGCGCGCCGAAGTGGGCACGGGTCGCGGGTGTGGCGCTGATCGCGTTCAACATCCTGGTCAACTTCGCCTGGCTGCCCTACACGCCGTTCTGGGCCTTCCTGATGATCGCGATCGACATCTTCATCATCTGGGCCCTGTGCCGCGGCTGGGGCGACCACCCCGACCACTTCGACCACCACGACCACCACGGCGGGGACGGCCACGGCAGGGACGACAAGCTGGGCCACCCGGCCTGACCGGTCGGCGGCCGGCCCTGCCGTGCACAAGCACGCCGCGGCCCCGGAGGCGTCCCCGAACGCCACCCGGGTCGCGGCGTCATGTTCGGTTCATCACCCCTTCGTGTGACAAAACCGTCCTGCCGGATAGCCCCCACCCGCACGGGTAGCGCTGAACGAGTGACGCAGCCATTTGAACTGCCCGACTTCTACCTGCCGTACCCGGCGCGGCTGAACCCCCATCTGGAGGAGGCGCGGGAGCACTCCCGCACCTGGGCGCGGGACATGGGGATGCTGGAGGGCTCGGGCATCTGGGACACCGCCGACCTCGACGCGCACGACTACGCGCTGCTGTGCGCCTACACGCATCCCGACTGCCCGGGACCGGAACTCTCCCTGGTGACGGACTGGTACGTGTGGGTCTTCTTCTTCGACGACCACTTCCTGGAGACGTTCAAGCGCTCCCAGGACCGGCGCGGGGGCAAGGCCTACCTCGACCGGCTGCCCGCCTTCATGCCGATGGACCTGGCGCAGGACATGCCGGAGCCGGTCAACCCGGTCGAGGCGGGGCTCGCCGACCTGTGGCGGCGCACCGTCCCCGCCATGTCGCCGGACTGGCGCCGGCGGTTCGCGGAGAGCACCGAGCACCTGCTCAACGAGTCGCTGTGGGAGCTGTCCAACATCAACGCGGGCCGGGTGCCCAACCCGGTGGAGTACATCGAGATGCGGCGCAAGGTCGGCGGCGCGCCGTGGTCCGCGGGCCTGGTGGAGTACGCGGCCGGGGCCGAGGTGCCGGCCGCGATCGCCGGGTCGAGGCCGATGCTCGTGCTGCGGGACGCCTTCTCCGACGCGGTCCACCTGCGCAACGACCTGTTCTCGTACCAGCGCGAGACCGAGGAGGAGGGCGAGCTCAGCAACGGCGTGCTCGTCCTGGAGACCTTCCTGGGGTGCACGACCCAGGAGGCGGCGGACTCCGTCAACGACCTGCTCACCTCCCGCCTGCACCAGTTCGAGAACACCGCGGTGACCGAACTGCCGCCGCTGTGCGCCGAGCACGGGCTCGACGCGGCGCAGTGCGCCGCCGTGCTCGCGTACATCAAGGGCCTCCAGGACTGGCAGGCCGGCGGCCACGAGTGGCACATGCGGTCCAGCCGCTACATGAACGGCGGCGGCGCGGGAGCCCCCGCCCGCCCGGGCTGGTCGCCCTTCGCGCTGCCCGGCGGGATCGGCCTGTCGGCCGGCACCGTGCGCACCACGGGGCGCGCCGAGGCCGCCCGCGCCCGGGCCTTCACCCACCGGCCGCGGCGGACCGGGCCGCTCCCGCTGCCCGACTTCCCCATGCCGTTCCCCGCCGGGCTCAGCCCGCACCTGGACGGGGCGCGGCGCCATGTCGTCGACTGGGCGCACCGGATGGGCATGCTGGAGCCGCAGCCCGGGGTCCCTCGCTCCTTCGTGTGGGACGAGCGCAAACTCGTCGCGTTCGACTTCGCGCTGTGCGCCGCGGGCATCCATCCCGACGCGTCCCCGGAGGACCTGGAGCTCACCTCCGGCTGGCTCACCTGGGGCACCTACGCCGACGACTGGTTCCCCGCCGTCTTCGGCCGCACCCGCGACCTGGCCGGCGCCCGCGCCGCCCACGACCGCCTCTCGGCCCTCGTGCCGGCCGACGGCGCGCCGGCGCCTGCCCCGCTCAACGCACTGGAGCGCGGGCTCGCCGACCTGTGGACGCGCACATCAGGGCCGATGACGCCCGAGGCGCGGCACCGTCTCCGGGCCGCCGTCGTGAGCATGACCGCCAGTTGGCTGTGGGAGCTGGCCAATCAGGCGCAGAACCGGATCCCCGATCCCGTCGACTACCTGGAGATGCGCCGCCGCACCTTCGGGTCCGAGCTGACGATGAGCCTGTGCCGGCTGGAGCACGGCGAGGTCCTGCCGGACGAGGTCCACCGCAGCGGGACGATGCGGTCGCTGGAGAACTCCGCCGCCGACTACGCCGGTCTGCTGAACGACGTCTTCTCCTACCGGAAGGAGATCGAGTTCGAGGGCGAGATCCACAACGCCCTGCTGGTGGTGCAGAACTTCTTCGACTGCGACGAGAAGGCCTCGCTCGCCGTCGTCCACGACCTGATGGCCGGGCGCATGCGGGAGTTCCAGCACGTGGCGGCGAACGAACTGCCCGTGCTCTGCGACGACTTCGCCCTCGGCCCGGAGGCCCGCGCGGCCGTGGACCGCCATGTGCGCGAGCTGGAGAACTGGCTCGCGGGCATCCTCGCCTGGCACCGCGGCTGCCACCGCTACGACGAGGAGGAAGTGCGCCGCCCGCCCGGCAGCCCCCAGGCCCCCGCCGGGCCGCAGGGACTGGGCACGTCGGCGGCCCGGCTCGCCGCGGCGCTCGGGGCGCGGTAGCGCGTCGGTGTGCGACGGCAGGAGGGGGGCGGCCCGGGCGGGAGGCCCCCCTCCGTACAGGCCGGGCGGCCGCCGTCACGGCGTGAATTCGGTGGCCGGCCGGACGGCGCGAACGGGCGCCCGGCGCGGGGCCGGTGGCCGGCGCACGCTTCGCCTGACCTACGGTGGACCCGCATCTGCGGCCCCGCGGCGAGGAGTTCCCCCCGAATGAACGCGATCAGCAGCCAACGCACCCCCCTGCGCGACCGGTTGCTCGACCGGTTCCTGCTGCACGGCACGGTGGTGTCCGTGGAGCGCGTGGCCGCCCGCATGCGGCGGCTGCGGATCGAGGGGCCGGGACTGGGCGAGGCGGCCTGCCGGCCGGGGCAGCAGGTGCGGGTGCACGTGGACGGGCTGACCCGGCGGACGTACTCGGTGTGGCACCACGACCCGGCGGGGGCGATCGAGGTGTGCGTGCTGGAGCACCCGGAGCCGGGTCCCGGCGCCCGCTGGGGCGCGGCGGCGGAGGTGGGGACGCGGGTGCGGCTGGGCCGGCCGGAAGGGTCGTTCGTGCTCCGCCCGGGGGCCCGGCACCACGTCTTCGTGGGGGAGGAGACGGCGATGCCGGCGCTGGGCGCCATGCTCGCCGCGCTGCCCGGCGACGCGTCCGTGCACGGCTGCGTGGAGACGGCGACCGCCGAGGACCGGCTGCCCCTGGCCCACGCCGACCGGCTCACCTGGCGGCTGCGGGGCGAGGCCTCCGCCGCGGCCTCCGAAGCACTCGCCGAGGCCGTCCGGGCGCTGGACCTGCCGGACGACCCGGCGGGCGGCGTCGCCTACGTGGCGGGAGAGGCCCGCACCGTGCAGCTCGTGCGCAATGTGCTGGTCCGCGAACGCGGCTGGGAGCGGCGGTCGGTGCTGACCAAGCCGTTCTGGACTCCCGGCAGGCGCGGCATGGAGTGAGCGCCGGGGCGGCCGGTCAGTCCGCGTCTCGGATCCACGCCTCGTAGGACATCACGTCGCCGGCCCGTACCCGGTATGCCGCCTGGTCCTTGGTGAAGGTGGTCTCGATGCCCAGGACCCCGCCGGTGCGCGGGTCGAGGATCACCATGATGCGGGTGATGCCGGTGTCGAGGACGTACGCCTGCCCGGGGCGGCCGAGGCGGTCGGTGATCGCCCCGACCGGGCGCAGGTCCTTCGCGGCGGCCAGCAGGGCGTCGATCGCCGCGATGTCCCGGGCGCCGGGCGTCCAGTCGCCCAGGACCGAGGGCAGCACGTCCAGCAGGTCCTGCGTGCGGGTGCAGGCGCAGCCGTAGACGTCGCGCAGGTAGCCGCGCCACTCCGCGGCGTCGTGCGGCGGCTCGGTACCGGACAGCCCGTACGGCAGCAGCGTGCCGGGCGGGTACGACGCGCGGTGCAGCACCTTGCCGTCCGCGACGGTGCGGGGGGCGCCGCCGGGGTCGGTGATGACGGGCGCGCCCGGGTGCAGAGGGTCGGTGGCGACGACGAGTTCGGTACCGCTGCCGTCGGCGTTCCACCGGGTCAGACGCTCCTCCGGGACGGTGACGGGCGGCCGTGCGACGGGACCCTCCTCCATGCTCATGCTCCACGACATCACGTGAGCGCCGCCCCGTGTCCCCGGCACCGTGTCACCGCCGGCCGCGGCGGCGTCCCGGGCAGCCCGCGCGATGTCGGCCAGTGGCACCGCCGGGGAACCGGCCTCGGGCCGCAGCGCGACGGGCGCCGCGACCGCGGGCGTGCTGCCGGCGTCCGACAGGGTGAAGGCCAGGACGGCGGTGACGCCGACGGCCGCCGCCACGCCGGCCGGTACCAGGCGCCGCACGCGCCAATGCCGCCGCGCCGGCGCCGGCCGCATCAGCCGGCGCATCGCATGCTCGGCGCGCGCGTCCAGGGGGCGGTCGGCCCACCGCGGATCGCCCGCCGGTACGGGGTCGGCCTGCCGCAGCAGCTCCAGGTCCCGCTCTTCGGTCATGGCCGTGACTCCCCTTCGCCCGTGTTCCGCATGGCCGGTACGGCCTGTGCGGCGTGGGGCGCCGCGCCCACCGCCACCGTCATCCCCATGCGGTCGATCTGCTCGCGCAGCCTGCGCCGTGCGCGGTGCAGCCGCATGGCGGCCGCGCTCCGGCCGCAGCCGAGGGCGACCGCCAGTTCGCCGACGTCGAGTTCCTCCCAGGCGGTCAGCCGCAGCGCTTCCCGGTCGGTGTCCGGCAGCTGTTCCAGCGCCTCGTGCACCCACGCCCCGGGGCGCTCGGTGTCGGGGCTCGGCACGAGGTGCGTGCCGTGCGCCGTTTCGTGGTTCCCTATCCGGTCCAGCAGCCTGCGGCGGCGGCTCCGGCCGCGCACGGTGTTGGCGAGGCAGTTGCGGGCCACGCCGTACAGCCAGGGCAGCGGCTGCCCGGGGAGTTCGCGGCGGCGCCGCCACGCGACGGCGAAGACCTCCGCGGCGACTTCCTCCACCTCGTCCTGCTCCTGGCCGTCCAGCCGCCGCGCGATGTAGCGGCAGATCGCCCAGTAGTGCTCGCGGTAGGCCGTGGCGAACGCCTCGCTGTGCGTCTCGTCCGTGCTCATGACCGCTTGGTGTCCGCCATGGCCCCGATCATCACACCCGTCCGGTGTGATCTTTTCGCCGGTCCTCGCGGGCGTCCTCCCGTGACGCACCGGGCGGTCCCGGACACCTGGCGGGCATGAGGATCAGTGACGTACGCGGGACCGCGGTGGTGCGGTGGCTGACCACCACGGACCACAAGACCATCGGCACGCTCTACCTGGTCACGGCATTCGCGTTCTTCTGCGGGGGCGGCCTGATGGCGCTGCTGATGCGCGCCGAGCTCGCCCGCCCCGGCATGCAGGTCATGACCAACGAGCAGTTCAACCAGCTCTTCACGATGCACGGGACGGTGATGCTGCTGATGTTCGCCACCCCGCTCTTCGCGGGTTTCGCGAACTGGATCATGCCGCTGCAGATCGGCGCACCCGACGTCGCGTTCCCCCGGCTCAACATGTTCGCGTACTGGCTCTACCTGCTGGGCTCGCTCATCGCGGTGAGCGGTTTCCTGACCCCGCAGGGCGCGGCCGACTTCGGCTGGTTCGCCTACTCCCCGCTGTCGAGCGCCGTGCACTCGCCCGGGGTGGGCGGCGACCTGTGGATCATGGGACTGGCGCTGTCCGG
Organism: Streptomyces sp. NPDC088733; assembly: GCF_044751185.1. Classification (NCBI taxonomy): domain Bacteria; kingdom Bacillati; phylum Actinomycetota; class Actinomycetes; order Kitasatosporales; family Streptomycetaceae; genus Streptomyces; species Streptomyces sp. NPDC088733. Next base: position 149,991 of record NZ_JBIVLH010000016.1, on the reverse strand, counting down.
CTTCGGGACGATCCTGGGCGCGGTCAACCTCGTCACCACGATCGTCTGCATGCGCGCTCCCGGCATGACGATGTTCCGGATGCCGATCTTCACCTGGAACGTGCTGCTCACCGGTGTCCTGGCGGTGATGGCCTTCCCGGTGCTGGCCGCCGCGCTCTTCGCTCTGGAGGCCGACCGGACCTTCGGGGCTCACATCTTCGACCCGGCGAACGGCGGGGCACTGCTGTGGCAGCACCTGTTCTGGTTCTTCGGGCACCCAGAGGTCTACATCATCGCGCTGCCGTTCTTCGGGATCATCAGCGAGGTGATCCCGGTCTTCTCGCGCAAGCCGATGTTCGGATACACCGGGCTGATCGCCGCGACCATCTCCATCGCGGGCCTGTCGGTCACGGTCTGGGCGCACCACATGTACGTGACGGGCGGGGTGCTGCTGCCCTTCTTCTCCTTCATGACGCTGCTGATCGCGGTGCCGACCGGGGTGAAGTTCTTCAACTGGATCGGGACGATGTGGAAGGGCTCGCTGAGCTTCGAGACCCCGATGCTCTGGGCGACCGGCTTCCTCGTCACCTTCGTCTTCGGCGGGCTCACCGGGGTGCTCCTCGCCTCGGCGCCGGTGGACTTCGAGGTCTCCGACACCTACTTCGTGGTGGCGCACTTCCACTACGTGGTCTTCGGAACGGTGGTCTTCGCGATGTTCTCGGGACTCCATTTCTGGTGGCCGAAGTTCACCGGCAAGATGCTCGACGAACGCCTGGGCAAGATCACCTTCTGGACGCTCTTCACCGGCTTCCACGGCACGTTCCTGGTCCAGCACTGGCTGGGTGCGGAAGGCATGGTGCGGCGCATCCCGGACTACCTGGCGGCCGACGGCTTCACCGTTCTCAACACCGTCTCGACGATCAGCTCCTTTCTGCTGGGGCTGTCCCTGCTGCCGTTCCTCTACAACGTCTGGCGGACGGCGAAGTACGGGAAGAAGGTGGAGACCGACGATCCGTGGGGCTGGGGACGCTCCCTGGAGTGGGCGACCTCCTGCCCACCGCCGCGGCACAACTTCCGCTCGCTGCCGCGCATCCGGTCGGAATCGCCGGCCTTCGATCTGCACCATCCCGAGGTGGGCATGTCGGAAACGGTGGCGGGACCGCTGTGATGGGCCGGCACTCGCGCAGACGCACCGTCCCGTACGCAGGCACGGCGGCAGCCGTACACGCACGGCACGACGACCCGCGCGGTGCTCCGGCTCAGCCGACCCGGGCAACCGCGGCCTCCGCCACGGCCAGTGCCATCGCCATGATGCTGAGCTGTGGATTCACCTCCGGGCAGCTGGGCAGCGCGGAGGCGTCGGCGATGTGGACGCCCGACACGCCGCGCAGCCGGCCGTCCGGTCCGGCGGGCGCGGTCCGCGGGTCGGCGCCCATGGCCACGGTGCCGGTGGGATGGAACGCCGACAGATGGAGCTGACGGACGGTCACGCGCGCCAGGGCGTCCTGGAGTTCGGCGGGGGTGCGGGCCCTCGGGGGGCCGGGATGCCGGTGAGGACCTCCTGGGCCCCCGCGGCGAACAGCAGGTCGCCCATGGCGCGCATCGCGCGCAGCAGACGGCGGCCGTCGCGCGGGTCGACGTCGTAGCGCAGCAGCGGGCGCCCGCGGCCGAGCACACGGCCGCCCGGCCGGTCCGCGATCATCGCGCCGAACGTGGCCAGCCGGCCGGAGTCCTCCAGCTCCGCCCGCAACTCCCGCCCGACACCCGGCAGGACGAAGGAGCCCATGCCCGGCGGCGGGGCGGTGGCCTCGATGAGGATGCCGTCCGCGTGCAGTTCCTCCACGCCCGCGCTCTGCAGCACCGCGGGGCCGCCGTCCGCGACGGGCTCGGCGAAGCGCCCGGCCACGCTCGTCGCCGGGTGCACGGCGAGGTTGCGGCCGGTCCGCGGATGGCGTCCGAGGCCGGAGCGGCGCAGCAGCGGCGGGGTCTCCAGCGCCCCGGCGGCGACGACCACCAGCGGGGCCAGGATCTCCAGGGTGCTGCCGTCGGCGCGCCGCACCGCCACCCCGCGGGCCCGCGGGCCGCCGGGCCGGTCCGGGTCGGTCAGCACCCGGCGCACCGACGCATCCGTGACGATGCGCGCCCCGGCGGCGCACGCCTGCGGCAGCACCGACAGCTGCACGCTCTGCTTGGCCCCGGCCGGGCAGCCCACCACGCACTGGCACGAGCCGCGGCAGCCGGGCGCGTTGCGCCGCAGCGGGCCGGCCCGCCAGCCGAGTTCGCGGGCGCCGAGCAGGGCGAGCGCGCCGTTGCGGCCGAGGACGTCGAGCGGCTGGGTGGCCACGCGCAGGGTGCGCTCGACCTCGTCCAGGTGCGCGCCGAAGCGCTCCGCGTCCGCGAGGGCGCCGAGCCCGTGCCGCTCGCGCCAGCGGGCCAGCACATGGTCCGGGGTGCGGTAGCAGGTACCGGAGTTGACGACCGTCGTGCCGCCGACCGCGCGTCCGGTGGGCACGACGAGCGGCGGGCTGCCCAGGGCGACGGTCGCGCCGCCGTCCCGGTACAGCTCGGCGAAGCGGTCGAGCGGGGCCCGGCGCCCGAACTCCGCGGTGGTGTGCCGGCGGCCCTCCTCCAGGACCAGGACGCGCAACCCGGCCCGCGCCAGGGTCCTGGCCGCCATGGCGCCGCCCGCGCCGGAGCCGATCACGACGGCGTCCGCCGTCGAGCGGTCCGGCCAGTGCGCGGCGGGCACGCAGTCCAGCGGGGGGTCCTGCGGTGCGGCGGGCACGGCGGCGGGCGCGCCCGTGCGCAGCATCCGCTCGGTCCCGGCCGCCAGCAGGACCGGCACCTTCACCACGTCGAGCAGGGGCAGCAGCGCGGGCCGGGCCGCCAGCCCGGTCAGCACCGCCTCCCGCCGGTCCGGCGTCAGCCGCTCCAGTCCGTGCCCGGTCCGGGTCCTGGCGTATCCGTCGACCGCCGCTGCCGCGGCCCGGAAGCCGTGCCGCGCCGGTGCGGGCATCGCCGCGAGCAGGCCCTCCAGCCGCCGGGCCACTCCGGCGGTCCAGTCGCCCCCGGCCTCGGCGGGCTCGGCGGCCAGCAGCGCCGCCACCAGTCCGTGCACCGCGCTCACCGGTCGCCGACCTCCGCGTGGGCGGTGCCGTCCAGGGTCCATTCGGCCTCGGTGTGCCAGCGGCCCGACGCGCGGCGTTCGAGGAGGACGTGGGCGTCGGCGGTCTCGCTGTTGCGGCAGACGGCGGCGGCGCCGTCGGGGTCGGCGTAGTCCAGGGCGAGGGTGCGCTCCGGGTGCTGGGTGACCCGTACGGTGATCCGCCGCCGGCCGGCGCGGCCGGTGACGGTCCACTGCGGGAGGCCGATGGCGGCGGTGAAGCGCCGCAGTCCCGCGCGGCCGAGGGCGGGGCGCAGTCCGCCGCGCGGCCAGTCGCGGCCGTCCTTGCGCAGCCGCAGGAAGACCAGCGGGGGAAGCCGGTCGAGTCCGGGCCGGGTGGAGACGGCGGCCACGATCTCCAGGACGTCGCCGCCCCCGAGGTCCGCGTGCAGCCATGCCCAGCGGCGCGCGTTGCCGTGCCCGTAGATCCGGGCGGTCGCGCCGGGCGCCCGGCGCAGGTCCAGTGCGTTGGAGCCGTGGCGGACGCGGCCGGTGTAGTGGGCGCGCGGCGCCGGCACGATCTGCGCCGCCGGGAGCAGCGGCCGCCGCCACGACCAGCGGGGGAAGGTCCACAGCGGTTCGGCGTCGCCGGGGTCCTCGGCGAGGTCCCAGGACAGGGCGCCCGCGGTGCCGCGCAGCCGCCCCGGCACGGCCTCGACGCCGCCCGCGGCGAAGCCTTCCGGCACGCCGTCGGCGGCCGTCCACGGCACCGGCCCGAAGCGGGCGTGCTCGACGGGCTCCGCGCCCTTGGCGGGGAAGACGGCCGCCCAGCCGTGCGCGTGGGCGCCGCTGCCGTCGGCCGGGGTGACGATCTCGTGGTGCAGCCACAGCCCCGCGCCGGTGGCGGGGTCGGTGGCGGTGGTGTACCAGACCTCGGTGCGGCCCGCGGCGGCGCCGGAGCGGGGCGCCCACTGCGCGCGGGCCTCGTCGCGGACCGGGAAGCGGAAGCTCGCGAGGAACGGCCCGAGGGCGGAGGCGGTGCGGAAGCGCAGCGTGCCGGTGCCGGCCGGTTCCGGGGATCCGTCCCAAGTGAGCGTGAACGGCAGGACGGTCATCGACCGCAGCGGGTGCCGCGGGGTGACGGACTTCCAGCCGTCGAGGACGCAACCGCGCCCGTCGAGGGTGAACTCCAGCCGGTAGTGGACGCGCCGCCGGGCCAGCGGCGAGATCTCCAGGGTGCCGGTGGCCGCGGCGTCGTCGGCGCGGCCCGCGATGCGCAGCCGTCCGGTGACCCGGGCGGGCGTGGTGCGGTGGGGGAGCAGCAACCGGTCGCAGCGGACGGTGAGTTCCATCCGCACCGGCAGGTCGCGGTCCTCGCCGGACAGCCGGACGGTGCCGGTCATCGTCTCGGCGAAGACGGTGCCGCGGGAGCCGCCGCTCACCGGGCCGCCGCCTTCAGCCCGGCGCGCATGATCCGTTCGGTGGCGGTCAGATAGGCCTCGGCGGCCTCGCGGGCCGCCGCCGCGTCGCCCGCCTCGACGGCGGCGACGACCGGTTCGAGCCGCGCGTGCGCCTCCTCCGCGTCCTGGAACGGACCGGACAGGTGGCGCCGCATCGGCAGGTAGGCGTTGAAGAGGGTGTTGGTGAGCAGCACGTAGACGCGGTTGCCGGTGGCGCGGGCCAGCGCGCGGTGCACCTCGGCGTCGGCCAGCTGCACCGCGTCCGGTTCGGCGGCCTCGCGGACGGCCTCGACCCGCTCGCGCAGCCGGGTCCGGTGGGCGGCGGTGGCGCGCGAGGCGGCCGTGCCGGCGATCAACGTGCCCACGCCGTGCCGCACTTCGAAGATCTCGCCGAGCCAGCGCGCGTCGTGCCGGACGAGCATCGGCAGCAGGTCGGCGCCGCCGAGCCGCTCGTAGTCGCGCACGCGGGTGCCGATGCCGTGCCGGGTCTCCAGCAGACCGGCCTGCACGAGCCGTCCGAAGGCGTGCTTGAGCGTGGTGCGGGTGACGCCGTACCCCTCGGCGAGCTGCCGTTCGGGCGGCAGGAGCGTGCCGGCGGGGTGGCGGCCGGCGAGGATCTCCTCGCGCAGCCGGTCCTCCAGGACGTCCACGATCGACTCACGCGGCAGCGCTTCCATCTCACCCTCCAGTGGCTCAGTGGCTCATCCACTCAACCCAACGATCCGACGCCCCGTCAAGACCCCGGTGGCGAACGGTCCTCACCCGCACGGCCGTGCCCGGCCGCTCTCCGGTCGCCGTTCCCCGGTGAGCGGCTTACGTTCGCGATGGCGCGCCCTCGCCCTCATCCCTCGGCCGGAAGGCACAGAACCGATATGACGCCCACGTGCGCACGTCCGCCCCGGAACCGCAGCACCGTGAGCCGGGCGATCGCGGTCGCGCTGGCCGCCGCGGCCCTTCCCACGGCCCTGGCCTGCGGCGGCCCCGCCCGCACCGACCGGCACGGCGCCACGGCCCCCGCCGCGGCGTCCTCGTCCCCCGCCGCCGGGGACACCGGCGGCACGGCGGCGCCCGGCAGCGCGTCCTTCCCCGAACTGAGCGGCGACACCGCGAAGCGGCTCGACACGGCGATCCAGGACGTGCTGAAGGAGACGGGCGTGCCCGGCGTGATCGCCGGGGTGTGGGCGAACGGCAAGGGCTCGTACGTACACGCCTTCGGGGTGGCCGACAAGCAGACGAACACCAAGATGACGTCCGACCTGTACATGCGCATCGGCAGCGTCACCAAGACCTTCACCGTCACCGGGCTGCTCCGCCTCGTCGACCAGGGCAAGGTGAAGCTGGACGACCCGGTCGGCAAGTACGTGGACGGCGTGCCCGGCGGCGACAGGATCACCCTGCGCCAGCTGGCCGACATGCGCAGCGGACTGTTCAACTACTCCGAGGACCAGGGCTTCGACAAGGCGCTGAAGGAGAACCCCGAGCGCGAGTTCCTCCCCGCGGAGCTGCTGGCCTACGCCTTCCAGCACCCCTCGAACTCCGCGCCGGGCAAGCAGTTCCAGTACTCCAACACCAACACGGTGCTGCTCGGCATGGTGATCGAGAAGGTCGCCAAGCAGCCGCTCGCGAACTACCTGCGGCGCAACGTCGTCCTGCCCTCCCGGCTGGGGCACACCTCGTTCCCCAAGAACGCGTCCCTGCCGGATTCGCACGCCCACGGCTACACCACGGACACCCCGAACGGGCAGGAGACCGACGCCACCGGCTGGAACCCCTCGTGGGCCTGGGCCGCCGGCGCGATGGTCTCCGACCTGCGGGACATGCGCACCTGGGCGCACACCCTGGCCACCGGGACGATCCTCTCCCCCGCCAGCCAGAAGGAACGCCTGGACTTCCAGGGGACCGGGATCCCGGGCGTCGGCTACGGCCTCGGCGTCTTCGACAACCACGGCTGGATCGGGCACAACGGCTCCCTGCCGGGCTACCAGACCGTGGTGGTGTACCTCCCCGACGCGGAGGCGACCCTCGTCCTGCTGCTCAACTCGGACACCGCCCACCAGGGCAGCGAGCCCAGCACCCTGTTCGCCCAGGCCATCACGAAGATCGTGTCCCCCGGCCACGTCTACACGCTCCCGGCGACGGCGAGCACCCCGCCGACCCCCGTCCCCAGCGGCTCACCCCGGACGGCCTCGCCCACCGCCCCCGGCACCTCCCCCGCGCAGCCCACTCCCGCGCAGACCACTCCCGCCGAGCCCACCTCAGGGCCCACCGTCCCCGTCGTACCGCCCACCCCGGGCACGACCTGACGGCATCCGGCCGACGGTGTACGGCGGCCGGCGGTCCCGCCACGGAACGGCCTGCTCCAGCTGGGCGGCGACGCCCAGCAGCAGGTCCTCCCGGCCCTGCGCGGCGACCAGTTGCACCCCGACCGGCAGTCCCTCGCGGCTCAGGCCCAGGGGCAGGCTGACCGCCGGATTGCCGGAGACGTTGAACGCCGCCGTGAACGGGCCGTACGCGAACAGCCGCCGCAGCCACGACCGCACGGTGTGCTGCGGGTCGTCCTGGACGAGGGTGCCGTGCGGGGCGGGCAGGGCGCCCAGCGTCGGGGTGAGGAGCAGGTCGTACGAGGAAAAGAAGCGGCCGACCGCGCGCGTCACCCGGTGCTGGGCGTCGACGGCCGCCAGCAGCTCCAGCGCCGTGCACGCCTCGGTCTCCGCGAGCACCGCGCGCGACACCGCCTCCAGCCGCGACCGGTCCAGCCGGGGCGCCGCGCGCAGCACCGCCCCGCCGCTCGCCAGCGCGACCAGCACCGACGCCTCCACCAGGGACTCGCCGTCCACGGCGGGGGACGCCTCGGTCACCCGGTGCCCGATCCACTCCAGCACCTTGCCCGTGTCCACGGTGACGGCGGCGACCCGCGGGTCGACCGGGTCGCCGGTCCAGGCCGCGGTCGTCACCGCGATCCGCAGCCGGCCCGGGTCCGCGCGCACCACGTCGGCGTACGGGCGCGGGACCGGGGGCAGGGTCACCTTGTCCCCGGGCACGGGCGCACCGACCGCGTCGAGGAGCGCGGCGGCGTCCCGCACCGTCCGGGTCAGGGCGAACTCCGCCTGCTGCCCGAAGGCCGCCTCGCCCGCGAGCGGCCCCGACGGCGTACGGCCCCGCGACGGCTTCAGCCCGACCAGGCCGCAGCAGGAGGCGGGGATGCGGATCGAGCCGCCCGCGTCGTTGGCGTGCGCCACCGGCACCGCGCCCGCGGCCACCAGGGCGGCCGCGCCGCCGCTGGACCCGCCGACGCCGCGCGCCGGGTTCCAGGGGTTGCGGACCGGCCCGTACCGCAGCGGCTCGGTGGCGAAGCTCAGCCCGAACTCGGGCGCGGTGCTCCGGCCGAGCGCGACCAGCCCGGCCTCCCGGAAACGGACCATCAGGTCGTGGTCGGCGTCCGCGACGGCGCCCCGCACGGCGCGGCTGCCAGGGTGAAGGGGACGCCCTTGACGAACGGGCCGCCGTCCTTGACCACGAACGGCACGCCCGCGAGCGGCCCGTCGGCCGCGTGGGCGGGCGCCGGGTCGAGCAGCGGCAGCGTGAGCGCGTTGAGTTCGGCCCCGGCCTCGGCCAGGGCCCGCCGCGCGACGGCCTCGACCTCGGCCGCGGTCACCTCGCCGGCGCGGATCAGCTCCCGCAGGCCGACGGCGTCCCGCTCCGCGTACTCGTACGGCTCCAGCGCCCCCACGTCCCCACTCCTCCGGCTCGTGCCCGGCGGTCAGGGTGGCACGCGGCGACCGGTCCCACCACGGGGTTTCCGCCGCTTCCGACGCTTCCGCCGCTTCCGCGGCGCCCGAGCCGCCAGGCCGGTGTCGGCACCGTCGCGCCTTCGGCGCACTCGCCGTGATCCGCGGGTCACCGGTCCCGTGCCGGGCGGCGCGGCCCGCCGATGTGCCGATGAGTCATGTTCGCGACGGCCCCGGGAGGCGGGACGTCCAAGAGGGGGCGACGCGCGTGCGTCGGACGACCTTCCGGCGGACGTGACGGAGGTCCGGCGGGGTGCCGGAGGGAACGTGC
>NZ_JBIVLH010000016.1:0-141297 GCF_044751185.1 Streptomyces sp. NPDC088733 | reverse complement strand
AACGTGCGGCGGGGCCGGTTGGGGAACGGGCCCGCCGTCCGCCGGGGGTGGCGGCTTGTTCGGGGGCATCACCGGTCCCGCGCCGGGCGGCGCGGCCCGCCGATGTGCCGATGAGTCATGTTCGCGACGGCCCCGGGAGGCGGGACGTCCAAGAGGGGGCGACGTGCGTGCGTCGGACGACCTTCCGGCGGATGTGACGGAGGTCCGGCGGGGTGCCGGAGGGAACGTGCGGCGGGGCCGGTTGGGGAACGGGCCCGCCGTCCGCCGGGGGTGGCGGCTTGTTCGGGGGCATCACCGGTCCCGCGCCGGGCGGCGCGGCCTGCCGGCGTGCCGAGGGGCCAGGTTCACGACGGCCCGGCAGGGGTCAAAGAGGGCGTGCGACGGTCTTCCGGTGCACGAGTGCGCCGAGCGTCAGTGCGCCGGGGACGGGCGGCAGCCAGGCCGTGACGATGCGGAGGCCGGGTACGACGGAGGCCCGGAAACGGGCGTCGCCGCACGGCCGGTTCGGGGGCATCACCGGTCTTGCGCCGGACGGCGTGGCCCACCGATCTGCCGAGGGGCCACGTTCACGAGGGCGAACGGCGGCGCCGGTTGGGGAACGGGGCCCGCCGATCCGTGGAGCGCGTGCGTCGGACGGCCTTCCGGCGCACGAGTGCGCCGGGGATGAGCGGCCCCCGGTTCGCGGAGCGCGTGCCTCAGACGACCTTCCAGCGGACGAGTGCGCCGAGCGTCAGTGCGCCCGGTATGAGCGGCAGCCAGACCGTGACGATGCGGAAGCCGAGGACGACGGAGGTGGCCGCCGCGACGGAGGCGCCGGAGGCGACGAGGGCGAAGACGAGTGCGGCGTCGACGGAGCCGAGGCCGCCCGGGGTGGGGAGGGCGGCGGCCGCGATGCTCGCCGCGACGTACGCCACCGCGACATGCCCGATCGGCACCGGCATCGCGAGGGCCATCGACACCGCGACCAGGCCGGCCGCCTGGAGGGCGGGGAAGGCGAGCGCGCCGGCCCACAGTGCCAGTGCCCGCGACGGCCGGGCGTGCAGGGTGCGGGCGTCGGTGAGGGCGGTGGCCAGGAAGGAGCGGATGGCGGTGCGCACCTTCCGTACGGCCAGCAGGCCGATCACCGCCGCCGCGCAGACGGCGGCGATCACGGCGGCGGTCGTGCCCATCGAGAAGGAGACGCCGTTCGGCAGCAGGCCGTGCAGCCGCAGCGCGTGCGGGAAGACGGCGATCAGCAGTACCAGCAGCGCGCCGCGTCCCACGCACTCGGCCAGGAAGTACAGGGCGATGGCCGCCGCCGACCGGGCCGGGGGCAGGCCGCACGCCCGCATGAAGCGGAGGTTGACGGCGCTCGCGCCGATCCCGGCGGGCAGCAGGTGGTTGGCGGCGCCCGCGGCGAACTGCGTGGCCAGCAGGCGTCCGGCGGGGAGCCGTTCGAGGACGACGCCCTGCCGCATCAGGGAGACCGCGACCCAGCCGAGCCCGGTGGCCACCATCGCGGCGACCAGCCAGACGCGGTTGGCGTCGAGGAGCTGCCGCCCGCCGGAGGCGATGAGCGGCCAGTGCAGGACGACCCAGTAGCCGACCAGCACGATGGGGGCCGTGCAGGCGATCTGGCGGACGGGTATTCGCCGCAGGAGGGCTCGGATGTGCTGGATGGTTTTGGCCATGATCTCTTTAGCCCCCGCGCCTCACGCGCCTGTCCGCAGGTACTGTCGTCCCTTCTTGCCCTGCTGACACGTCTTCCGGGTGTCCTCCCGCTGACGTACGGCCGCTGTGCGGATGGCGGAAAGGCGATGCGGGGTGCGGGGCCCGTGCGGCTGCCGGGGCTGCGGCGCCGCGCGTACGCCGCCCCGACCCGGCGCCGATGCCGCCGGCACCGCCGCCGTTCACCCCCCGCGGGCACGCCGGAGGTATGCGCTGCTGCCTGACCGCCGCCCCGGCCCTGCTGACGGCCGCCGCATCCGCGTCGCTGCGGCGGCGGACGGCCTCGTGGCGCCCTCCGCACCCGGACGCCGTGGCGGCCGTCCACCTGGAACTGGTCACGCTCACCGAGGACTCGGCCGTCATCACCTGGTACACGGGTGTGCCCGGCACCGACGACGGCACCGGCGCGATGGTGCCCGCGCCGACGGAGGGGGAGGTCGACTGGGGCACGCACCCGGCGCGCCTGGACCGCACCGCGTACGGGGACGACGGGCCGACCGCCCACCACCATGTCGAGCTGACCGGCCTGGAGCCGGGGCGCACCTACTGGTACCGGGCCCGCTCGCGGGGCACGGCGGCGGCGCCGACACCGCTGCACCTGGTGGGCGGGAACGCCGTGGGCACGTCCCCGTACGGGCTGGGCGACGGCGGCCCGTACGCCTTCACCACGCCGCAACCGCCGCCGGGGAGCTTCCTGCTGGCCGTCGCGCTCTGCAACGACCTGCACCTGGGCGAGGTCAGGGCCGGGCTGGTCGCGGGCATCCCGCTGCTGCGCGGGGTCGGGCAGGACGCGGGCCTGGCACCGTACCCGCAGATCATGGGCCGGGCGCTGGCCGAGGACGCCCGCCTGCGCGGGGCCGACTTCCTGCTGGCGGCCGGTGACCTCACCGCGGGCGGCTCGGCCGCCGACCTGGACGAGGCCAAAGGCATCCTGGACGGCTTCGGCCGGCGGGGCGAGGACTGGTTCGCGGTGCGCGGCAACCACGACCGCGCGGCGGCCCCCGGCGCAGGGCCCTTCGCCGACGGCCCGGGGTGGTTCGACCACGACCTGCACGGACTGCGCGTCATCGGCCTGCACACCTACGACAAACCGGGCAACGGCGGTGACGCGGGCGGCCTCTCGCCCGAGCAGATGTCCTGGCTGCGTGGGCGGCTGCGGGACCACGCCGACCAGCCGACCGTGGTGTTCGGCCACCACCCGCCGGCGGTGCCGGACTCGCCGTTCCCCGTCACCGGCGGGCAGCGGCTCGACCGGCGCCAGGCGCGCGCCCTGCTCGACGGCTACGCGGCGGCCCCCGGCGTTTTCCTCCACCACGCCGGGCACACCCACCGCAACAAGCGCACGGTCCTGCCCGCCGCCCCGGGCGTCACCTTCCAGGAGGTCGGGGCCGTGAAGGAGTACCCCGGCGGCTTCTGCCTGCTGCGTGTGCACACCGGCGGCTACGCCCTGAACTTCTACAAGACCCGCGGTGCGGCCGCCCGCCGCTGGAGCGAGCGCAGCCGCCGGGTCGCGGCGGGGCTGTGGCCGCAGTTCGCGTTCGGCCGCGGGGTCGCGGACCGCAACAGCGTCACCGCGCGCGACCTGTCCGGTGTACGGGCGCCGCGCCGGCGGCGGGCGGCCGCCGTGACGGCCTGAACCCCCGCTCAGCCGCGGAAGGCGCGCCGGTAGGCCTGCGGGCTGGTGCCGACGACGCGCTTGAAGCGCTCGCGGAAGGCGGTGGGGGAGCCGAATCCCGCCTGGACGGCGATGCGGTCCACCGAATGGGACGTGGACTCCAGCAGGTACTGGGCGCGGCGGACCCGGGCGCGGTGCAGCCACTGGAGCGGGGTGGTGCCGGTCTGCTCGCGGAAGCGGCGGTTGAGGGTACGGGCGCTGGTCCCGGCGTGCGCGGCGATGTCCTCCAGGGAGAGCTCGCGGTCGCAGTGCTCCTCCATCCAGCGCAGCAGCGGCTCCATCGTGGCCCCGGCGGGCGTCGGCGGCTGCTCGTGGACGATGAACTGGGCCTGGCCGCCCTCGCGTTCCAGCGGCATGACGGAGAGCCGGGCGGTGTCGGCGGCGACGGCGGAGCCGTGGTCCTTGCGGATCATGTGCAGGCACAGGTCGAGCGCGGCGGCGGCACCCGCCGAGGTGAGGAACTGCCCGTTGTCGACGTACAGGACGTCGGGGTCGACGGTCACCTCCGGGTGGCGGGCGGCCAGTTGGGCCGCCGCCAGCCAGTGGGTCGTCGCCCGCAGCCCGTCCAGCAGCCCGGTGGCGGCGAGGACGAACGCGCCGACGCACACCGACGCGATCCGGGTGCCGTTCGCCGCGGCCTCCCGCAGCGCCCGCAGCACCTCCTCCGGTACCGGCCGCGCGGGGTCCGCGGTGCCGGGCACGATGATCGTGTCGGCCTCGGCGAGGCCCTCCAGCCCGTACGGGGCGCGCAGCGTGAACGGACCCGCGCCCACCTCGGGCGCGGGCGCGCAGATCCGCAGCCGGTAGCCGGGGCGGCCGTCGGGCAACCGGGTACGGGAGAAGACCTCGATCGGGGCCGCCAGGTCGAAGGCGATCACCTGGTCGAGCGCGAGGACGGCGACCGTGTGCATGGCGCGAGTGTAGATGGCCACCGGATTCCGGCCAATGCTGCTGCCAGGTCTGCGTGAAAGATGCCTGGGTTGACGGGCCTGGCGGGAATCCGTTGGGATATGGCAATCACGCCACTTCTGCTCTGCTGTGCGCCGTCCTAGCGTCTGAGGCGTCCGATCAACGTCCACCGCTGTGGAGGGGTGCCGATGCACGCCCGGTTCGTCCAGTACGACGGCTTCGACCCGCTCGCCGTCCTCGCGTCCCACGAGACGCCGGAGGCCGGCGGCGTCGAGGGCCCGCGCCACGTGCCCGGCGGCCTGCGGGGAGCGACCCAGCGGGCCGCCGCGGCCGGCGTGGACGCCACCATCCGCGCGTTCGGCCCGGACGCGCCGTGGAACGCCGGGACGGGGGCCGTCGCCGCCGGGTTCACCCCCGCGCCCGGCCTCGGGCCGCGCGCCGCGCACGCCGTGGACCCCGTCCCGGCCGGCGCCTGAGGACCGGCCCCGTGACCAAGTTCCTTCTCGCGGTGCACGTCCTGGCCGCGATCGTCGCCGTCGGCCCGGTCACCGTGGCCGCCAGTATGTTCCCGCGCATGGCCCGTCAGGCGCCGCGGTCGGCGCCGCTGCTGCACCGCGTCTGCCGGGTGTACGCGGGGTTCGGCACGGCCGTCCCGGTCTTCGGGCTGGCCACGGCCGGGAGCATGGGCGTCCTCGGCGACGCCTGGCTCATCACCTCCATCGCCCTGACGGCCCTGGCCGCCGGCGTGCTCGGCCTGCTGGTGCTGCCCCGGCAGGAAGCGGTGCTCGCCGCGCTCGACGCGGGGACCGACCCGGGCCGGACGGTCGCGCGCCTGGCCATGCTCACCGGCGTCTTCAACCTGCTCTGGGCGACGGTCACCGTGCTGATGATCGTCCGCCCCGGTTCGACGACGGGAGCGTGACCGCCGTGCGCCCGCTGCGGATCGCCTCCGCCGTCGAACTGCTCTCGCTCATCGTGCTGCTCGCCAACCTGGCCACCGTCCACCTGCCGCAGGTCTCGTCGCTCATGGGTCCGGTGCACGGCTGTGCGTACCTCTGGGTCGTGGTGGGCGTGCACCGCGCGGAGGGTTCCGCCGCGGCGGCCCGGGTGCGGGCGCTCGTGCCGGGTGTCGGTGGTGTGCTCGCCCTGCGGAGGCTGTCGATGCCGTGACCGGAACTCCCCGGCGCGTGCCCGGTGGTGGCGTCCTGCCGCCGGTGCGGTCAGGCTTCCGCCATGGAGTCGACGCTCGGCCGGGCCGCCGCCCGCCTCTTCCCCGGCACGCCCGGCCACCACGGGGTGCTGCCGCCGCTGCTGCTCGTCCTGACCTTCGTCACGGGGGTGGTGGACGCGGTCAGTTACCTGGGGCTGGGCCGGGTCTTCGTGGCCAACATGACCGGCAACGTGGTCTTCCTGGGATTCGCCCTGGCCGGGGACCGCGCACTGTCCGCCGCGGCGTCCCTGACCGCGGGGGCGGCGTTCTTCGCGGGGGCGGCCGCGGGCGGGCGGCTGGTGTCGCGGGTCACGCACCCCGTACGGCTGTTCACGCTGCTGGTGGCCGCGCACGCGGTGCTGGTGGCGGCCGCGATGGGCGCCTGCGGCGCGGACGCCTCGCGCTATGTGCCGATCGTGCTGCTCGCGCTGGGGATGGGCCTGCAGAACGCCGTGGTCCGCAAGCTCGCCGTGCCCGACCTGACCACCACGGTGCTCACCCTCACCGTGACCGGGCTCGCGGCGGACCGCCCGGGACCGGCCACCGCGCGCCGGGTGCTGTCGGTGGCGGCCATGTTCGCGGGCGCGCTCGTGGGCGGTGTGCTGCAGATCCGCTGCGGCAACGCCCTCGCGCTCGCCCCGGCGCTGCTGCTGCTCGCCGCCGTCGCGCTCGCGTCCGTGCCCGCGTCGCGGGGGTGAGCCGGACGCCGGGCCGGGGGAAACCCGGCGCCCAGGGCTCTTTCCTCACACCCGCGGCCGTTCCGCCGCACGGGTCGGCTGCCCCGGATCCGGCGTTCCACACCGCACCTGCCGAGCTTGCGCGCCGCCGTTGCGCCGCACGGGCGGAGCCGCCGCCACGCCGGGTGCAGCGCCCCGGGAGCGTCCGCGGCGGCTGGTAGCTTCGCCAGCCTCCGCAGACGGCTCCTCGGGGACGGAGAACTGGGTGACTCAGCGCCGCGACGACACCGGCAACGCACCGGCCGGACCGGGCGAGGTCCCGGCCGGCGCGCACGACGCCACCGGGGCCCTGGGCAGGCGGGGGTTCGTCGCCACGGCCGCGCTGGCCGCCGCGGGGCCCGCCGTCCTCGGTGGAACCGCCCAGGCCGCGGCGCGGGCGCCGCAGCGCGGCACGGTCGCCCGGCTGCTGGACGTGCCCGCTCCGGGTCGCGACGTGCGCTGGATCCGGCAGGCGCTGCAGATCGCGGTGCAATTGGAGCTGTCGACCATCCCGCCCTACCTGTGCGCCTGGTGGTCGGTGAAGGACCGCCGCGGTGAGGCGGCGCGCAGGCTCCGGAGCATCGTCGTGGACGAGATGTTCCACATGGGCCTGGTCTGCAACATGCTCACCGCCGTCGGCGGCCGCCCCTGGATCGCGGGCGCGGTGCCGGCGTACCCGGGGCCGCTGCCGGGCGGGGTCCGCAGCGAGCTGACGGTGTACCTGTCCGGGCTCACCAAGGAGTACGTCCACGACGTGATGATGGGCATCGAGATGCCCGAGAACCCGCTGCTGCGCGCGCTCGGCGGGCCCCCCACCATCGGTGACTTCTACGACGGGCTGCTGGACGCCTTCCGCGACGTCCGGCCCGCGCTCAGCGCGCGCGGCCAGATGACCGAGCGGATCGGCGGCGACGCGCTGCGGCCGATCACCTCGCCGGGGGACGTGGAATGGGCGATCGAGATCATCAAGGAGCAGGGCGAGGGCACGTCCACCTCCCCCCAGGCGCACCTGGCCCATGACGCGATCGGCCACTACTACGCCTTCGCCGAGATCTACCACGGCCGCGCCCTGCGCCGGGTCGGCCCGCTGTGGGCGTTCACCGGCGACCCCGTCCCGTTCCCCGAGGTCCGCCCCATGGGCGTCGTACCGGCCGGCGGCTGGCCCCGCCCGGCGCGCGAACCGGGCCGCCTGCTCCAGCAGTTCGACCTCAGGTTCAGTGACATGCTGCGCAACCTCCAGGCCGCGTGGGGCACGGGTGACGCCCACGCGCTGGACATGGCGGTCAAGGTGATGACGCAACTGCAGGAGCCCGCCGTGGCCCTCATGGACATCCCGCTCCCCGACGGCAGCGGCCGCACCTACGGTCCCCAGTTCCACGTGGTCCATCCCGCGGGCGGCCGCCCCGCCCCCGCCGGCGGTTCTCCGCAGGCCCACTGACCGTCGGACGAAGCGGACAATCCAGGCGTTCGGGGGAAGCGTTCATCGCGCGTTCACCAGTGCGGATGTGACGATGTGACATCCGCCACACAGGTCACGGAGTGTCAGCACGAGCCCGTCGGGGGGCCGGGTGCCCCGGCGCGGGTGCCGTGGTGGAACCTGTGAGGGTCCCGGCCTGATAGGGGGCGGGTGACGGCCTCCGGTCCCGTTGACCAGGGCAGTCAATTTCGGCCATCGGTCGATACGTTCCGGTTCACCGAGAGCACTTCCCCTCACGAAGGGACGTTCGTGACCAAAGTGAAGTTTGTGTTACCCGCGTGAAGGCGTTGTGTTTGATGCCTTAGATTCCTCCGTACCTGAGTCGCTTGCGTCGCTTTTTTGGTCAATCCCGATTGACCCGGTTCGTGTGGGGGCCTTTTTCATGTCGAGTTTCTTGGACTCGTCCTGGTCATGGCTGGTGGAGGCGGTCGGCGAGACGTCCTGGCGGGACGCGATGCCGCTGGGCCTCGCCGGCATCTTCGTGTGGGGACTCTGGCTCTACCGGGCCGTGCTGTCCCGCTTCGCGAGACCCGTGGTGAACAACTTCCGCACCACCACGTCCGTCGTCGTGCCCGCCTACCGGGAGGACCCCGACATCCTCCTGGACTGCCTGGACACCTGGCTGGCGCAGAACCCGACGGAGGTGATCATCGTTCCCGACGTGGAGGACCACGAGGTGCTCCGCCGGCTGTCGCTGGTGACCGACCCCCGGGTCCGCGTGATCGCCTTCGAGCACCGCGGCAAGCGCTCCGCCCTCGGCGTCGGCATACGCGCGGCGAGCGGTGAGGTCGTCGTCCTGGTCGACTCCGACACCCGCTGGGAGCCGGGCCTGCTGGACGCGGTGCAGATGCCGTTCGTCGACCCCGCGGTCGGCGGCGTGGGCACCCAGCAGAACGTGTACCTCCGCGGCTCCAGCGTCTGGCGCCGCATAGCCGACTGGCTGGTCAACCTCCGGTACTACGACTACGTCCCCGCGATGGGCCGGGCCGGAGCCGTCGCCTGCCTCTCCGGGCGCACCGCGGCCTACCGCCGCGCGGCGATCACGCCCGTGCTGACCAACCTCGAGGACGAGTTCTTCCTCGGCCGCCGCTGCATAGCCGGCGACGACGGGCGGCTCACCTGGCTGGTGCTGGCCTCCGGCTACAAGACGGTCCACCAGTCCTCGGCCCGCGCGATATCGATGTTCCCCTCGTCCTTCCGGGCGTTCGTCAAGCAGCGGGTGCGCTGGAGCCGCAACTCCTACCGCTGCTACCTCACGGCCGTGTACAAGGGCTGGCTGTGGCGTCAGCCGCTGGTCACCAAGATCACGGTGCTGCAGATCCTGCTCACCCCGGTCACCATGGGCATGGCCGTCGGCTATCTGGTCTTCAGCCGCCTCGAACTGACCGCCCAGGGCATCGCGCTGGCGGTCATCTGGCTGCTCGTCGGCCGCGGCGTCCGCGGCTACTCGCACCTGCGCCGGCACCCCCAGGAAGTGCTGCTGCTGCCGCTGCTCGCCCTGGTGGTCATCATGATCTCGCTTCCGATCAAGCTGTACGCGTTCGTCACCATGAACAAGCAGGGCTGGCTCACCCGCAGCAGCGACACCATCGGCGGCGAGGGCCAGGACTCCGCATCGCTCGGCACGACGCAGACGACCGCCAATTCCGGCATGGGGGCCTTCCAGTCATGAACCGCCCGACACCCGCGAGGCGCACCCGTCTCGCGCTGCGCCTCGCGGCGGCGCTGCCCCTCTCGGCGCTGCTGCTCGCCCCGGCGGTGCCCGCGCTCGCCGACGACTCCGGTGACACGACCTCGCAGTACACCACCGAGGAGTCCGAGACCCAGACCGCGCTGGCGGCGGGCGAGGACCACCGGCTCGACCAGATCCGCGCGATCGCCGCGGTCGCGCCGCTGAAGGACCTGAAGTACAGCAAGCCGTACCGGCTGGAGACGGCCGGCGGCTACACGCTCGTCCTGACCCGGCGCAGCCAGATCTACACCGTCACCGACCTGCTGAAGCTCGCGCCGCAGACCTTCGTGCGCAAGCCCGACGGCTCGTACCTGCTGACCGAGAACATCTACCTGAACTCCGGCGCGAAGCTGCGGCTGGCCAGCCCCGGCGGGCTGAACCTGCACCTGGCCAGCAGCCGCCTGGGCTTCGTCTCCATCGTCTCCTTCGGTGGCCGGATCATGCTCGACGGCGCCCCGCAGGCACACGTCAAGGTCACCAGCTGGGACCCCCAGAAGAACAAGCCGGACACCGACCCCCGGGACGGCCGGGCCTATGTCCGTGCCATCGGCGGCCAGTTCTCCATGACCTACGCCGACATCTCCGACCTGGGCTTCTGGAGCGGCCGGACCGGCGGGCTCAGCCTCACCGGAACCGACCGCCCCAACACCGGCAGCCTCGACGGCCCGGACTCCACCGACGAGGAGGACACCGGGCAGCTCAGCAGCAGCGGCGTACTGGCCGGACCCGCGGGCAAGCTCACCACGCCGGACAGCCGCTTCAACGTGCCCAAGCTGTCCTTCGTCTCGGCGGACATCAGCCACTCCACCGTGACCGGCAACGCCTACGGGCTCTTCGCCTCCGGCTCCACCGGCGTCACCATCGACAACACGGTCATCCGCAACAGCCTCCAGGACGGGCTGGTGCTGCACCGCTACGTCACCAACGCGGTCGTGGAGAAGACCGAGTCCCGGGACAACGGCGGCGACGGCTTCGTCATGGCCCGCGCCACCCAGCAGGTCCGCGTGACCGGCTCCAAGGCGATCGGCAACGGCGGCAACGGATTCACGATCAGCGGCCAGGCGCTGGCCCACGGCCCCTCCGCCTCCGGCCAGTCCGTCAGCAACTACGGCTCCAACTCCGTGTCCAGCAGCACCGCCAAGGACAACGGCCACTACGGCATCGAGGTCCTCGGCGGCACCGACGTCGGCGTCCAGGACAACACCGTCAACGGCGGCGACATGGGCATCGTGGTCCGCAAGGACGCGGAGAAGGTCGCCGTCACCGGCAACCACCTGATCGGCCAGTCCCGGCAGGGCATCTCGGTGCGCGACGGGGTGACCGGCGCCAAGGTCACCGGCAACATCGTGGAGGACGCCGACACGGCCGTGTACGTGCGCGACTCCGTCGCCGAGCTGCGCGGCAACACCATCGAGAACGCCGGCAACCACGGCATCTCGCTGGTCGGGGACATCGGCGGATCCACGATCTCCTACAACGTGATCGCCGGCGTCGGGCCGAGCGCCATCGACAGCACGCGGTCCAGCGGCGACGTCACCGTCAAGCAGAACCAGACCTTCGCCTGGTACGACACCAGCTCGTTCTGGGTGAAGTTCCGCCACTACGCGAGCCCGATGACCCTGCTGTGGGCGGGCATCCTGCTGCTGATCCTCTTCTCCGCGCTGCTCGGCCAGCGCGGCCGCCGCTCCCGCGGGCAGCTCGGCCGCCACCCGTACCTGGACAAGCGCCCGCTGCCCAAGGACAACGTCCGCGAGATCCGCCTCGCCGGCCAGGACCGGGTCCCGGTGATGGCCGAATGAAGCAGGGAACCCGGTCCATGTGGGTCTCCGGGGCCGCCCTCGTCATCGCCGTCGTGGCGCTGATCGTGGTGCTGGTCTCCGGCGGCGGGGACAACCCGCCCGCGGACAAGACGACCGACACCGCGCACCGCGCCTCGCCGTCCGCCCCGAAGGAGCCGGCCGAGGAGCCGTCGGCGCCCGTCACCGGGCCGCTCGGCGGACCGACACCGTCGTCCTCGCCGCAGACCACCGAGTCCGCCAAGACCTCGGCCGACGCGGTCACCTGCCCGGAGCCCACCGTCCAGGTGGGCGACGCCCACGCACTGGACGATGCCCTGGACAACGCCATGCCCGGCGATGTCATCGGGCTCGCCGACGGCACGTACAAGGACAAGTTCACCGCCGAGACCGCGGGCACCGCCGACCGGCCGATCTGGGTCTGCGGCGGCCCCGGCGCGGTGATCGACGCGGGCGACGTCGAGGGCGGCTACGCCTTCCACCTCGACGGCGCAAGCTACTGGCGGCTGGTCGGCTTCACGGTGCGCAACGGCCAGAAGGGCGTGATGGCCGACAAGGTCGATCACACCGTCATCCAGGGCCTGACCGTGGAGCACATCGGCGACGAGGCCATCCACCTGCGGAACTTCAGCACCGACAACGTCGTCCGCGACAACACCGTCCGCGACACCGGGCTGCGCAAGCCCAAGTTCGGCGAGGGCGTCTACATCGGCAGCGCCGAGTCCAACTGGTGCACGGTCAGCAAGTGCAAGCCGGACAACAGCGACCGCAACGTGGTCGCCGGCAACCACATCAGCGCCACCACCGCCGAGTCGATCGACATCAAGGAAGGCACCACCGGGGGGACCGTCACCCGCAACACCTTCGACGGCTCCGACCTGTCCGGTGACCACAACGACTCCTGGGTCGACGTCAAGGGCAACAACTGGACGATCTCCTTCAACACCGGCAGCCACGCGTCCGCGGACGGCTTCCAGACGCACGAGATCCTCAAGGGCTGGGGCCGCGGCAACACCTTCAAGGGCAACATCGCGCACGTGGACGGCCCGGGCTACGGCTTCAACCTCACACCCGTCAACGGCAACAAGGTGACCTGCGACAACAAGGTCACCGGCGCGGGGAAGGGCCTGACCAACACCGACTGCGCCGCCTGACGCGGCGCGCCGGGCCCGCCCCGCCGCACCCCCGTCCCACCGTCGCGCGGGGCCCGTCCTGGTGACGGGCCGCCGCGGCGGCCCGTCATGCCCGCAACCCGTCCCGAAACGTCCCGGGGGCACCGTGATCCGCGGCGCCCCGCACCACCCCCGACCCGCGAAGACACCGAGAAACCCTGGAGCGATCATGGCAGCCATCACCCTCGCGGAGGACGTCGCCGGCGCCAGAACCGTCGAAGCCGACGGTACGGCCCCCCGCCTCACCGTCATCGGCACCGGGTACCTCGGCGCCACGCACGCCATCTGCATGGCCGTGCTCGGCTTCGACGTGCTGGGTGTGGACGTCGACCCGGTCAAGATCGAGCGGCTCGCCGGGGGCGAGGTGCCCTTCTTCGAGCCCGGCCTGCCCGAACTGCTCGCCAAGGCCCTGGACTCCGGGCGGCTGCGCTTCACCACCAGCTTCGAGGAGGCCGCCGAGTTCGGCGACGTCCACTTCATCTGCGTGGGCACCCCGCAGCAGAAGGGGTCCGACGCGGCCGACATGACCTACGTCGACGGCGCGGTGACCGAACTCGCCCGCCACCTGCGCCGGCGGGCGCTGGTCGTCGGCAAGTCCACCGTCCCCGTGGGCACGGCGGCCCGGCTGACCGAGCTGGTGCGGAACACCGCGCCCGCCGGCTCCGAGGTCGAACTCGCCTGGAACCCCGAGTTCCTGCGCGAGGGCTACGCCGTGGACGACACCCTGCGCCCCGACCGCTTGGTCTTCGGCATCGCCTCCCCCTGGGCCGAGGAGCAGCTGCGCGCCGCCTTCGCCCCGGTGATCGCCCGCGACACCCCGGTGGTCGTCACCGACCTCACCACCGCCGAACTGGTCAAGGTCGCCGCCAACTCCTTCCTCGCCACCAAGATCTCGTACATCAACGCCATGGCCGAGGTCTGCGAGGCCACCGGCGGCGACGTCACCGGCCTCGCCGAGGCGCTGGCCTACGACGACCGGATCGGCGGGCGGTTCCTCAAGCCCGGCCTCGGCTTCGGCGGCGGCTGCCTCCCCAAGGACATCCGGGCCTTCGCGCACCGCGCCGAGGAACTCGGCGTCGGCCAGGCCGTCGCCTTCCTCCGCGAGGTGGACGGCATCAACAAGCGCCGCCGCGCCCGCACCGTCGACCTCGTGCGCGAGATGGCGGGCGGCGACCTCACCGGGGTGCGGGTGACCGCCCTCGGCGCCGCCTTCAAGCCCAACTCCGACGACATCCGCGACGCCCCCGCCCTGGATGTCGCGAGCACCCTGCAGCAGCTCGGCGCCCATGTCACCGTCGTCGACCCCGCCGCCACCGAGAACGCCCGGCGCAGCCACCCGGAGCTGTCCTACGGCACCGACGCCCTGTCCGCGGCCACCGGCGCCGACGTCGTCGTCCTGCTCACCGAGTGGACCGAGTTCCGGCAGATCGACCCCGAGGCGATGGGCGCCGTCGTCGCCTCCCGCCGCATCGTCGACGGCCGGCACGCCCTGGACCCGGTCCAGTGGCGCACCGCCGGCTGGGAGTACCGCGCCCTCGGCCGTCCCTGACATCCCGTCACGCCGGGCCCCCGCGCGGGGGCCCGGCGGAGCGGCCGCGCATCGCGGATCCCACCCCGGGGCTGCCGCTGCGGCCGCAGTGCCGGCCGGTCGCGACCTCGTGCGTGCACGACGCCGCCGGCTGCGAGGCCGTGCCCGCCGAAGTACGGGCCGCCACCGGGGCCGGCATCCCGGCCGACCTTCCTGTCCGCACGGGGGGCGGGCCGCGAACCGGCGTTCGCGGTCTCCCTGCGTCGGTGCCCGCCGGCCCGACCGGCACGTCCGTTCGGTCCCCGCCGTGCCCGCCTTCGTGGTCTGCGGGTTCCAGGGTGTTCGTCCGGTTCGCCTGCCTCACCGGCGTCCGCGTGTGCCGCGTTGAGCGGCTGGGTTCCGCGGCGGGCGGTGCTGTTCGTCGCGACCGGGCTCGGCGGTCCGAGTCGCGTCAAGCTCTCGCGTCGGCACGTCCGTTCGGTCCCGGCCCCGCTGCTGTGGTCTGCGGCCTCCAGGGTGTTCGCCTGCCTCACCGGCGCCCGCGTGTGCCGCGTTGAGCGGCTGGATCCTGCGGCGGGCGGTGCTGTTCGTCGCGACCGGGCTCGGCGGCCCGACCGTGGGCAGGGACATCAAGGCCCTGCGTCGGCACGTCCGTTCGGGTCCGGCCCCGCCGCTGTGGTCTGCGGGTTCCAGGGTGTTCGTCCGGTTCGGCTGCCTCACCGGCGTCCGCGTGTGGCGCGTTGAGCGGCTGGATCCTGCGGTGGGCGGTGCTGTTCGTCGCGACGGGGCTCGGCGGCCCGAGCCGGGACAGGGGCGTCAAGCTCCTGCGTCGGCAGGTCCGTTCGGTCCCAGTCCCGCAGCCGTGGGCGGCGGGCCTCCAGGGTGTTCGCCCGGTTCGCGCGCCCCACCGGCGCCCCGCGTTGAGCGGCTGGATCCCGCGGCCGGTGGCGCGGAGCTGTTCCGTGTCGGTGCTCCGCGTGCCGCCGTTCCGCCGTTGCCGCTGCGCCGGGAGGGGAGGGCGGGGCACGCGTGTCCCGGTGAACTCCCGTCTTCTTGATGACCGGTCGGGGCGCCCGTACGCTGCGGTCCTGCTCGCTTCTGATCCGCCGGTGATGGGGAGTTGACGCCTTGTACGGAACACCGTCCGCACCGCCGACCGACGAGGACGTACTCCGGGCAGTGGAGCGGCACCTGTCCGGGCGGAGCGGCGGCCCCGTCCGTCTCGGCTCACCCGATGCGGTGCGGATCTCCTGGCACTCGCTGCTGGAGTGCCGGATCGTACGGACCACGGAGACACGCGTCGAGAGCACGCGGGTCCACAAGGGCCGCACCGACCTGTCGAAGCGCGCCGTCTACACCGACCTGACGACGTACAAGACCGATCCGCCGCCGGAACCCGGCCGGCCGCGGCGGATCGAGCTCGTCCAGCGGGACTCCGTGCGCGAGCGGGCCTGCGAGTGCGGCAACGGCACGTGGCACTGCAAGCGGTGCGAGGGCCGGGGCGACATCCCCTGCGACACCACCGTCGTCTGCGCCGCCTGCCGCGGCCTGGACCCCTGCACCTCGTGCGAGGGCACCGGCCGTGCCCGGGACCGCGCGTCCGCCCGGGTGCAGGACACGGCTTCGCCCGAGCGCGTGCGCTGCGCCAAGTGCCGCAGCCCGCGCGCCGCCTGCCCCGCGTGTGCGGGCCGCGCCCGTACGGAGTGCCCCAAGTGCCGCGGCGGCGGCTCCGTTCCGTGCCCGCAGTGCAAGGGGTCCGGCACCGTCCCGCACGACGCCTGCGCCGGCACCGGCGTGATCACCACATGGACCGGCGCCGTCATCGAGCAGCGCGACCGCCCCGAGGAGGTGACGCTGCCCGAGCGGCGGCCGCCCGTGCGCGCGCGGCGCCGCGCCCGGTCCGCGGGGGCCTGGCGCGAGGCGGTCCTGACCTCGTCCCGGGCCGACCTCCCGGCCGACTTGGAGGACGCGCACCGCGCCGCGATCACCCCCCGGCTGGGCCGCTCCCCGGGCGAGGTCGCCCGCCGGGTCACCATCCGCCACCTGCCCCTGGCCCGGCTCTCCGCCGACCACGAGCCGGACCGGGTCTTCTACGTCTTCCCCGGCCTCACGGACCTGGAGGTCGTCGCGCTCCCGTCCCGGCGGCAGGTG
Source organism: Streptomyces sp. NPDC088733 (assembly GCF_044751185.1). NCBI lineage: Bacteria > Bacillati > Actinomycetota > Actinomycetes > Kitasatosporales > Streptomycetaceae > Streptomyces > Streptomyces sp. NPDC088733. The sequence goes on along the minus strand of NZ_JBIVLH010000016.1, from coordinate 125,224 downwards.
CTGCGGGCGTCCGCGGTGGGGGCGGCGGTGCTGCTGGTGGCCCTGCTGGTGCTGGCGCTGGTCCTGTAGCGCGTCCTGGCGTCTCCCGTCGGGCCGGGGACGTGCCCGGCCCGACGGGGGAGGAACGGGCCCTCGGGGCGGAGGCACGAGCCGGCGGCCGTCCTGGCGCCGGATTCCCGGCCCGTTGTCAGCCCTTGTGCCATTTCTGGTTCGGCTGGCCGTTGCACGTCCAGAGTTGAAGACGCGTGCCAGAAGCGGTTCCCTCGTCCACTACGTCCACGCATTTGTCGGCGTCGGGGTTCACCAGGTCACCCGCGGCGCTGAGCCGGAACTGCTGGGCGGCGCTGCCGTGACAGTTCGCGAGTTGAATGACAGCGCCATTCTCGTGGGATCCCCACGCGACATCCATGCAGAGACCGAGTGAGCGCAGGGTGCCGTCGGAGGCGAATTCCCACTTCTGGTTGGCGTTGCCGTTGCAGTTCCAGATCTGCAGCGGGGTGCCGTCCTTGCCCTTGCCGCTGTTCGCGTCGGTGACGTCGATGCAGAGGTGGGACCCGCTGCCGATCAGGGCCGTGCCGGGCGCGGGAGGCGTGTTCGTGCCACCCCCGGTGCCACCGCTGGTGCCACCGGTCGTGCCACCGGTCGTGCCGCCCGTCGTGCCGCCGCCCGTCGTGCCGCCGGTGGTCGTGGAGGGGGTGGTCTTGGTGCCGCCGCCGTGGGCCGAGCCGGACGTCCCGCCCTGCGTGCCGCTCCCGCCGCCGGTGCCGGACTGCTGTCCCGACGTGCCGCTGCCGGCGGGCGGCAGGCCCAGCCCACCGGAACCGCCCCCGACCGTGCCCGCCGCGGCGGACCGCGGCTGTTGGCCGCCCGCCGGCGGCCGGGCCGCCGAGGCCGAGGGGACGGGGCTGCCGGGTGAGGTCACCGCCGGGTCGTGGGTGTCCCCGGAGACCGTGCGGACGGAGGTCGACGCCGGCTCGGAGAACAGGTCTATTCGTGCCAGCAGGGGCACGATCAGGACGGCGGCCACGGCCAGCGCCGCCACCCCGCCGGTCGTGGCCCACACACGCTTGCCGGGCAGCAGCCCGCGCCGTGGCAGGGCTGGGCGCCGGGCGAAGGTCGCGGTGAACCGTGCCGGCTGGTCGTCGCCCGGGTCCGTGGCGGACCCCGGGGACTCGGGATGGGGAACGGACGGCACGTCGCCTCCTTGAAGCCGCGAAGAATTCATCGGAAATGCCCCGAAGGGGCTTGCGGAAAATCCGCCGGCCCGGCCCGGTCCGCTGAGGCGGCGAGGGGGCAGGGACACGGTAGCGAATTCCGGCCGCTGTACCATCACCGGAGTGAACGGTTGGCCGATTTGCGGCCGCCTTCGCCCCGAGTGCGGTGTACCTCCGTTGACAAGCGCTGATTTAATCTGCGCGACAAACACCGCCGCAAACACTTCGGACTCCTGGGGAGATTGTGAGCCTCGCCGACCATGACCGTGCGGACGACCTGGCCGACACCGTCGCGCTCCTCGTCGCCGAACGGGACAGTCTCCGCCGCTATGTGGCGGGCCTGATAGGACGCGACCCCCACACCGTGGAGGACGTGGTCCAGGAGACCCTGCTCCGGGCCTGGCAGTCCGCGCCGCTCCTGGAGTGGCGCGACCGCCCCATCCGCATGTGGCTGTTCCGGGTCGCCCGCAACCTCGTCGCCGACCGGGTCCGCAGGAACCGGACCGTGCCGGTCGGCGTCACCGCCGAGGACTTCGCCGCGGCCGGCACCGCGTCCGTCCCGGACCACGCGGACGAGGTCGGGGACCGCTGCGTGCTGGTCGCCGCCCTCCACACGCTGGCTCCCGCGCACCGCGAGGCGGTCGCCCGGGTGCACCTGCTCGGCGAGGCCGGCGAGGACGTCGCCCGCCGCCTCGGGGTGCCCCGGGGCACGGTGAAGTCCCGCACCCACCACGGCATACGGGCGCTCCGTGACGAACTGGGCGCACGCGGCTACAGCCGCCCGGCGACGGGCGGCTCCGACGGAAAGGCCGCGGCGTGATGGGCGACGGCGGACTGACCACCTGGTTCGGGCTGGCAGGCGCCGTCATCCTCGTGGTGGCGGTGACGCACTGGCTCGTCCGGCGCGGCGGCGGGTGGAAGGCGCTCCTGCGCCGTACGCGCCACGAAGTGCGGCTCACGGTCCGGGCGTTCACAGGTCCGGTGCGGACCGAGGTCCGCTACCGGAGCGGGCTGCGGCTGCTCGTCCGGCTGCTGCGCGACCGGGACCTGTGGGCCGACGCCGAGCGGGCCGTGGTCCTGGCGGGTGACGTGGCCCCGCAGGCCCGCCCGTACGGGGTGCTGGCCGGCCCGGATCTGCTCGGGGTGCTGCTGGCCGCGGGCACGGCGAACGGCTCCCCGGCCCCCGTCCCCCCGAAGCCGTGGGCGGCGGACCCCGCCGACCCCCTGCTGTGGTGGATCTCCCGCACCGACGTGAACGACGCGAGCGGCACGAGCGGTCCCGCCGCTGCGCCGCTGCTGGTCTGCGCGGGTACCGACGGACGGCACGCCGTCCTGCTCGACCTGGCCACCGGCCCCTCCGCGGTCTCCGTGCACGGCGCGCCGCGGGCCTCCCGCGCGGTCCTCCAGGCGCTCGCGGCCCAGCTGGAGGTGCGCCTCCCGGCGGGCACGGTGGCGGTGTCCGGCGGTGTCCACCCGCGTCACCAGGGCCGCCCCGCGGACGAGGTCGTGGACCGGCCCGGCGTCTTCTTCGCGGTCACCGCCGAGCCCCCGGCCCGGCCGCTGCCGGACGGCGTGCGCCTGCTGACCCTCGGGCTCGCCCGCGGCCGGGTGCGGCTGCTGGCCGCCTCCCCGGACGGGATGCTGACCGTCCACGGCGCCCCCGCCGTCGGGCGGATCGACGCCCTGCCGCTGGCGCGCGCGGTGGTGAAGGCGCTGAACGCGCTGCCGCCGCACCCGGCGTCCGGCGGCCCCGGCCCCTACGACGACGAGCCGCCGGTGCAGACCGCGCCCGTGGAGCACCCCGACGTCCTGCCCGCAGGCGTCGCCGCGGCACCCCACGACGACCTGGCCGAGCCCGACTTCGCGCTCGGGGTCACCTCCGACAGCCCTCCGGCCCGGTCCGCCCCGCCGGTCCGGCCGGCCGTCCAGCGCCCGTCCGCCGACACCGGCGAGGACCTGGACGATCTCGCCGAGCCCACGACGTCCGGTATCGCCGGCGTCTCCGCCGCGCCCCCGACGCCCTGACGCACCGACGCACCGACGGGACATCGTGAACCTCACCATCACCACCGTGGACAGCGCGGACGGACTCCGCCGCGACCACCAGCTGCGGCTGCCCGCCGACGCCACCGTCGGGGAGCTCGCCGCCGCCCTGGAGCACGAGGAGCAGCCGGCCGACGGGCACGGGCCGGAGTGGGCGGCCGCCGCCGCCCCCGCCGCCCGCTCCCTGTACGCGGACGGCAGCCGCCTCGACCCCGCCGCGCCGGTCGCCGGCACCGGCGTCCGGGAGGGCAGCCTGCTGGGCCTGGGGGCCCCCGCCGGGACCGCCGACCTGGTGCGCCTGGCCGGCGACGACGAACTGGAACTGGCCGAAGTGCACGTGGTGTCCGGCCCCGGCGCCGGACGCACCTGGCGGCTCGGTCCCGGCAGCCACGAGATCGGCTCCGACCCGCTCTGCGCGATCCGGCTCGACGCCGCGGCCGAGGGCGTGCCCGCCCGCGGTCTGTGGGTGACCGTCGCGGCGGACGGCACCGCCTCCTGGCACCGCACCGGGGAGCCCGGCGGGTCGGTGAGGGCCCGGGTGGCCGCCCCGCCGCCGGACGACGCGGTGACGGCGCTGCGCCGGATCCGGCCGCCGCGCGCGGCCACCGAGCGCACCGGCGCTCCCGGGCAGCCCGTGCCGTGGCCGGCGGGTGAGGACCTGACCGTCGGCGCGGTGCTGCTGCGGCTGAGCGGGCCGGTCGAGCCGGACGCCGCCGTGACGCCCTCGGCGGACGGCTACGGGATCGACTACAACCGCCCGCCGCGGATCGCCCCGCACCTGGACGCCGAGCGGGTCCGGCTGCCGTCGCCGCCGACGCCGCCGAACAAGCGCCCGTTCCCGGCCGTGATGATGCTGTCGCCGGTCATCCTCGGCTTCTTCATGATCAGCGTCTTCAAGTCGTACTACTACCTCGTCTTCATCATGCTCGGCCCGGCGATGCTGGTGACCAACTGGGTGACCGGCCGCCGCACTTCGCGCAGGGACTACGAGGAGGCGGAGCGCCAGTACTCGGCCCGCCGGGCCACGCTGGAGGAGGGCGTCCGGGAGGCCGTCGCCCGGGAGCGCAAGGTGCGCAACGTCACCGGCCCCGACCCGGCCGCGGTCGCGCTGATCGCCACCGGCCCCGGCGGCCGGCTGTGGGAGCGGCGCCGGCACGACCCGGACCACCTGGTGCTCCGGCTGGGCACCGCCGACCAGCCCTCGCTGCGCGAGCTGGAGGACCCCTCCCGCGACGAGAACCACCGCTCGATCCGCTGGAACATCCCGGACACGCCCATCGGCGTCGACATCCCCGCCCACGGCGTCGTCGGCCTCGCCGGCCCGGGTGCCGAGGTGCAGCCGCTGGCCCGCTGGCTGGTGGTGCAGGCGGCCGTCCTGCACAGCCCGCGCGACCTGCGGATCGTCGTCCTCACCGAGCCCGAGCGGGCCGCCGACTGGGCCTGGGTGCGCTGGCTCGCGCATCTGCGGCCCGCGGCCACCGCGGGACCCGTCGTACTGATCGGCAACGACCCGGAGTCCACCACCGCGCGCGTCGGCGAGCTGGTCTCGCAGATCCAGTCGCGCAAGCGGGCGACCGGCACCGACCGCAACGCGGGCATCGGCGGTCCCGACGTGCTGGTCATCGCCGACGGCGCCCGGCGCCTGCGCGACGTGCCCGGCATGGTGCAGGTGCTCACCGAGGGCCCGGGCGTGCGCGTCTTCAGCGTCTGCCTGGACGAGCAGGAGCGGCTGCTGCCCGAGGAGAGCACCGGCGTGGTGCTCGCCGCGGACGGCCGGCTGACCGTCAAGCGCCCCGGCACCCCCGACGTCCCGGCGGTCCGCGCCGACCAGGTCGGGCCGCAGTGGTGCGAGCAACTGGCCCGCGCGCTGGCCCCGGTGCGCGACGTCAGCCCCGAGCACGACGCCGGACTCCCGCAGCGGGTGCGGTTGCTGGACCTGCTGGACCAGGAGCCGCCGAACGCCAGGGCGATCCTGGAGGGCTGGCGGGCGCGGCCCGCGTCCACGTCCTTCGTGATCGGCACCGGCTTCGACGGGCCGCTCTCCCTGGACCTGGTCCAGGACGGCCCGCACGGACTGGTCGCCGGCACCACCGGCTCCGGCAAGTCCGAGCTGCTGCAGACCTTCGTCGCCTCGCTGGCCGCGGCCAACCGCCCCGACGAGCTGACCTTCGTCCTCATCGACTACAAGGGCGGCAGCGCCTTCAAGGAGTGCGCGCACCTCCCGCACACCCTGGGCATGGTCACCGACCTCGACGCCCACCTGGTGGAGCGGGCCCTGGAGTCGCTGAGCGCCGAACTGCGGCGCCGCGAGCACGTGCTCGCGGCCGCCGACGCCAAGGACCACCCGGAGTACCAGGCCAAGCGCGCCGCCGACCCGAGCCTGAAGCCGCTGCCCCGGCTGCTGCTGGTGATCGACGAGTTCGCCACCCTGGTCCGGGAGGTTCCCGACTTCGTTCCCGGTCTCATCAGCATCGCCCAGCGCGGCCGTTCGCTCGGCATCCACCTGATCCTGGCCACCCAGCGTCCGGCCGGTGTGGTGACCGGCGACATCCGCGCCAACACCAACCTGCGGATCGCGCTGCGCGTCACGGACCAGAACGAGAGCCAGGACATCATCGACACCCGGGACGCCGTCGACATCTCGTCGGCCACCCCGGGACGGGCCCTGATCCGCCGCGGCCCGAAGTCGTCCGAGCCGTTCCAGACGGCGTGGGCCGGCGCCGAGCGCCCGCGGCCCAAGGAGGCGGGCGCCGCCCGGCCCGAGGCCGACAAGCGCAGGCCGGTCCACGCGGCGCAGCTGTCCTGGGACGGACTGGGCCGGGCCGCCGCCATGCCCGCGGAGACCGTCGTGGTCTCCGGCGCCCCCCAGGCCCCGGCACCGACCGACCTCCAGGTGCTGGTCTCCGAGATCAGGGCCGCCGCGGACACGCTGGAGGACTTCACCCCGGAGTCCAGCCCGTGGCTGCCGCCCCTGTCGGACCGGGTGCTGCTGGCGGACCTGGAGGCGATGGGCACCACCCGCGAGGGCCGGCTGCTCATCCCGTACGCGCTGGAGGACGTGCCGGCGCTGCAGCAGCGCCGGGTCGCGGTCGCCGACCTCGCCACCTTCGGGCACCTGTACGTCATCGGCTCCCCGCGCTCCGGCCGCACCCAGGTGCTGCGCACCCTGGCCGGTTCCGCGGCCCGCGCGGTGAGCAGCGCGGACGTGCACCTGTACGGCATCGACGCGGGCGGCGGCGGTCTCGCCGCCCTCGCCTCGCTGCCGCACTGCGGCGCCGTGGTCTCCCGGCACGACATGGAACGCCTGGGCCGCCTGCTGCGCCGGCTCAACCAGGAGCTGACGAACCGTCAGGACTTGGCGCAGCAGCACAACGCCACCGGCATCGCCGAACTGCGCCGCCTGCTGCCGCAGGCCGAGCGCCCCGCCCACATCCTGCTGCTCGTGGACGGCTGGGACTCCCTGTCGGCCATCCTGGACGACCACGACCACGGCGCCCTGGTCCAGGAGGTCATCCGGCTGGTGCGCGAGGGCGCCGGCGCGGGCATCCACGTCATCGCCAGCTCCGAGCGCTCCCTGCTGGGCGGCCGGATGGCGGCGCACAACGACCACAAGCTGCTGCTGCGCCAGGGCGACCGCAGCGACTACCAGGCGGTCGGCCTGATGCCCGGCAAGATCCCGTCCAACATCCCGCCCGGGCGCGGCTGGCACGTCCTGACCGGCACCGAGACCCAGGTGGCGCTGCTCGCCGAGGGCGGCGGCACCGAGCAGGCGGAGGCGCTGCGCACCATCGGCGACGAGGCCCGCAAGAGGGACGCCCGCGTGCCGCAGGCCCGCCGGCCGTTCCAGATCGCCTCGCTGCCCCGCTCCGTGGAGTTCTCCGAGACGTACGACAAGGTGCCCGCCGAGTTCCGGCGGCCGCTGTGGGGCCTGCTCGGTGTCGGAGGCGACGCGGGCGAGCCGATCGGCGCCGACCTCGCCGGCTCCTCCTCGGTCTTCGGGGTGCTCGGTCCCGCCGGGTCCGGGCGCAGCAACACCCTCGCCTCGCTGGCGGTCTCACTGCTGGCCGGCGGTACGTCCCTGGTCGTCCTCGCCCCCCGGGAATCGCCGCTGCGCGCGCTCGCCCGGCACGGCACGGTCCGGGTGCTCACCGGCGCCGACCCCTCGGCGGAGGACGTCCGGGCGGCGCTGGACGCGCTCCCCGGGCCGCGGGCGGTCGTCGTCGACGACGCCGACCTGCTGATGAACCCGGCCGCCGACAAGGTCCTCAAGGAGATCGCCCTCTCCGGCCGCGACCAGGGCCTCGGCCTGGTCTACGCCGCCTCGGCGGACGGTCTGCAGGGCGGTATGAGCGGCTGGACGGTCAGTGCCCGCCGGGCCCGCCGCGGCCTGCTGCTCGCCCCCAAGACGATGGCCGAGGGCGACCTGATCGGTGTGCGCCTGACCGGCAGCGTCGTCCGCGGCGTCAGCCACCCCGGCCGCGGCTGGACCGCCGGTCCCGGCGGCACGGTGCTGGCGGTCCAGGTGCCCCTGACCACGCTCCGGGCGGAGTGAGGGCGGCCGCCCCGCACATAGCGGCACAACGGCGAGGGGCCGGACCGGAAGCACGCTTCCGGTCCGGCCCCTCGCCGTTGTGCGACGGTCAGTTGTTGCCCTGGAGGCTGCTGCTGATGCCCTGGTCGAACTGGATCGCGTTCTCCTTGATGCCCTTGAACATCTCGGAGAAGTCGTTGATGCCCTTCACCGCGGCGAGCAGGCTGGTGTCGAAGTTGTTGTAGGTGGTCCGGATGACCTCACTGGACTGCTGGAACACCATGCCGTCGTCGACGAGCGCGTTGACCTGGTTGCGCAGGTTGCTCAGGGTCGGGAGCAGGTTCTCGTGCGCGTTGTGGAGGAGGTTCACGACCTCCTCGATCTTGGCGTAGTCGAGGTTGATGCCGTTGTAAGCCATGTCGTCCTGTCTTTCTGGGATGGGGTGGGGGGAAGCCGCAGGGGATGCGGTCAGGCGATGCTCGGCCGGGTTCCGCCGCCGCTGCCACCGCCGGTCGGGCGCGGGGGCGGCTGGTGGCCGCCGCCACCGTCGCCGTCGTCCGGGTCGTTGCCGCCGACCTGCACCCAGTCCGGCTGCTTGCCGTCGGTGCCCTTCGGGCCGCGGGTGTACTCGGTCTTGTCACCGTCGCTGTTGGTGACGACCATGCTCCCGCTGCCGTCCGTGTTGAGGTTGGTCTCCGAATGGACCTTGGACCCGTCGGGGTAGGAGGTGTCCGTCGTGTAACTACGGCCGTCGTTGCTGTAGTTGGTGACGGAGGTGTACGTCTTGCCGTCGTAGGTGACGGTGGACTCCTCCTTGATCACATTGCCCTTGTCGTCCACCGTCAGATGCGTGTGGACCTCGCCGCGCTCGGTCTTGATGTTCTGGTCCAGCGGGGGCTGGCCCGGGTCCGTGGCCGAGCAGAAGTCCGGCATCGAGCCGTCCGGACCGGGCACGCACTGGTCCATGTGCTTCTGCTTGTAGTCCCACAGGTCCTTGTCGCGGTAGTAGTTCTGCAGGGCCAGGTTGCTGCCCGTGATGCCCATGCCCTGGGCCAGTTCCGAGTCGAACGACAAGAACGCCTCGCCGACCGAGCCGAAGGCGCTCGCCAGTTCCTTGATGCCCTTGTCGGCCCGGGTCATCGTGGACTGGGCGTTGTAGTAGAAGCTGCTCAGCGCCGAGGCCAGGCCGGCGTCACCCAGCACCGAGGTGCCGTCGCCCCCACCGAGCTGGGCGAACAGTCCGGTGTCGAAGAGCGGACCGATACCGCTCGCCAGGTGTTCCAGGTCGGTCTTGGCGTCGTTGAGGACGTCGTAGTCGATCTTGAGTTTGTCGGGCAAGAGGGCCTCCCGGTACCCCGTCGAGACTCCGGTCAGCAGGACCACGCGCGACCGGTCCGCCCGGTTCACCACCCGGCGCCGTTGTAACGCAGGTCACGTGAACCGCACCCCGCACTCGTGCGTGGTCGGGGTGAGGGAACCGCCCCCGCCCCGTCCTGTCGTTTCCGGGAGGAACACCCATGGCACGCCCGACCGACTGGGACGCGATCGGGCTCTCAGGGGACCCCACTCCGGGTGACCCCGAGCAGATCAGGCAGCTGTCGACCGAGCTGAAGACCATGGGCGACAACGCCCGGGACATCAGCGCGGCCATCGACGCGGTGATGAACATCGCGGGCGACAGCGTCTTCGTCGGCCAGGCCGCCGACGCCCTGCGCGGCAAGGTCGACAACCGGCTGCGCGGCCACATCGAGGACGTCGCCCAGTCCTTCGAGAAGGCCGCGGACGCCCTCACCACCTGGGCGGACAAGCTCGTCGAACTCCAGGCCAGGGCCGATGGCGCGCTGAACGCCGGCCGCGGCCTGTCCGCCGACGACCCGCAGCGCGAGACCTACGCCACCACCGCCAGGGGCGCGGGCACCGAGCACGGCGAGGGGGCCGGCACCGCCGCCTCCAACATCAACGGCGTCGCCAACATCCAGCTCCCCATCTCCCAGTGCCAGGTGTTCTGGGAGGCCTTCCAGTGGCTGGCGATCATCCTGATCATCCCCGCGCTGATCTTCGGCGGCCCCATCGCGCTGCTCGCCCTCGGCGTCAACCTCACGCTCTTCATCAAGACCATCGTCGACTTCGCCAAGGGCGACGCCAACTTCCTCGACCTCTTCCTCGCCGGCCTCGGCATCATCGCCCCCACCACCAAGGCCCTGCCGATCTTCCAGATCATCAAGGCCGGCGGCACCGCCTTCGCCAAGGGGTTCAAGGCGATCGCGAGCACCGCCTTCCAGGCGCTGCGCAACCTGTTCACCAACGGCTTCCGGTTCACCACGATCATGCCGGGCCTGCGCGACTTCGTGCACCTGAGCACGACCTGGATCAAGGCCGGCGGCCTGTGGGTCATGCAGGGCGTGCACAACCTGCCCGGCCTCGCCGGCATGGTCATCCAGCGGGGCGGCATCACCGTCGTGCAGGGCCTGCGCGGCATCCCCGGCGTCGTCCGCGGACTGCCGGAGATCATCAGCGGCGGCCTGGCCGCCGGCTGGAAGGGCCTCGGCCGCGGCCTGACCATCGGCTGGGAGGGCCTGACCACCGGCGCCAAGGCGACCTACGACTTCGGCGTGCGCGAACTCGGCGGCGGCAAGTGGCTGCGGCTGCTGCTCCCCGTGGACGCGGGCGAGATCGGCCAGTTCGGCCTGGGCGGCGCCCTGCGCATCGGCTTCATCGACCGCGGCCTCATGGGCCAGCACATCTTCGGCGCGCCCCTCGCCAACGCCGTCGGCCACGGTGTCAGCGCGGTGCCGATCCCGCACGGCGGCCCGCACGGCCTGGACGCGCTGGTCGACATGCCCCGCGTGGAGCTGGGCAACGTCCGGCTCGGCGACTGGGCCGGCACCAACGCCGGCATGCGGCCCTTCGACCTCAACCTCGGCCCCGTCGACCTCGCGTCCGCGCTGCGCAGCCCCTCGCTGCACATGGGGAACGTCGGCGCCATCGGCGAGCGGGCCGGCCTCGGCTTCCACGCCTCGCGGCAGCTCGACGCCCTCGTCGACATCCCCAAGGCCCACCTGAACAACCTGGAGCTGAACGGCGGCTTCACCCCGCTCGGCGGCCGCACCGACGCCGGGCTCGGCGTCAGCGCCGCCTCCTCGGCCCCCTCCCTGCACTCCTCAGGCCTCTACCTGCCGGGCTCCGCCGGGGCCCCCGCCGTGCAGGGCGTCAACCTCGCCACCGGCACGCCCCTTCCGGGCGCCGCGCACTCCGCGCTCACCGCCGTGCAGGCACCGCCCCCCGGCGCCGTGAGCCACCTCGACACGCTGCTGCCGGGCACCGCGGGCGGCGCGCACAGCCCCGCGAACGTCCTGCTCGGCGGTGTGCAGGCGCCGCCCCCCGGCACCGCCGCCGCGGGCAACCTGCTCACCCCCGGCACCCCCGGCGCCGGCAACGGCATGCTGCACTCGGCGGTGACCGGCGCCCAGGCACCGCCGCCGGTCACCGCGGCAGGCCACGACCTCACCGCCGGGATCACCCCGGGCGGCGCGGCCGCCGGCGGCCACGTGCCGGTCACCGGAATCGGGCAGGCCCACCACGGGGCCAACGGCACCGGCGGCTCCGCGCTGGACCTGCTCGCGGCCGGCGGACGCAACACCCCGCAGAGCCCGGTACCGGCGGGCACCGGGGCCCAGTTCGGCGACCGCGCCGCGAGCGCGCTGACCGCCAACCAGACCCGGCTCCACCTCGACGAACTCGTGCACACCCCGGGCTCCCCGCGCGCCGGTGCCGTTCCCGACCGGCTCGTCCCCGGCTCCTCGGCCGCGAACGGCCCGACGCCCTCGCCGGTGCGCCTGCCCGGCGACACCCTTCCCCCGGTGGACGGCACCCGCGCCGCCGCCCTGGACCTCGTCGAATCCGGGCCGGGCCTGCGCCCCGCCGACACCCATGCCTTCGCCGGTGCACCCGCCAGGACCGATGACGCCGGGCACGCCTTCGCCGGCGCCCCCGCGGGCAGGGGGGAGCAGCCCGTGCTCCCGGCGGCGGCCGATCTGCACGGCACCCCCGTCCGCCCGGGACCGGCCGGCCGGGGACCGCACACCCCCGACGGCACCCCGCCCCGCGTCACCGAACCGGCGCTCGGCACCGCGGGCGCCGGGAAGGCACCCGCGTCGGTGTCGGGCGGCGGCCACGTCCACTCGCACGACGCGGAGCTGTTCCACGAGGTCAACATCAAGCTGCGCAAGATGGGCCACGAGGACACGACGCCGGGCACCGTCAGCGCCTCCCGCGAAGTGCTGGAGAACATCCGCGGTGCCGGCTTCACCAAGGTCGACGTCCGGGCCCAGGCCGACCAGCTGGCCGTGCACATCGCCGGCCCGGAACGCGGGAGGCTCCCGGGCGGCGTGCGGGAGACGGACCTCGGGCACGACGCGTCCCCGGCCCCGGCCCCGGGTACGGGCGGGCACCCCGCGCCGCCCGCCCCGCCGAGGCCTCCGCGGCCGGAGAGCGGCCTGCTCGACGGGCTGGACGACATGGTCCTGGACGACACCGGGGCACCGGTGCGTTCGCGCTTCGACTTCGACGACGACTCGTTGCCCGGGTCCCCGGTCAGCGAGCACGGGACCGAGGACCTGGACGGCTTCTCGGAGTTCGTGGACCTGGTCCGTCCGCTGCGGCAGCACGTGGAAGCGGCCATCGACCACCCCGCGGCGAACATCGAGGTGGCGCTCGTCGCGAGCCCCGGAGGCCGGACCTGGCGCGAGTTCTCCGACGACGTCGGCCACGCGATGGTCTCCGTGCTGCTGCCCGGCGAGCACCGACCGCTCACGATCGGCTTCTACCCCGAGAACGGGCACCTCTTCGGCAGCCCGGGTGCCATCGTCAACGACGCCGAGTACCTGCTCTCCGGGCACGTCCGGGTCCTGGGCACCTACCGGATCACCGCGGCGCAGCTGTTCGACGCGTACCGCTACGCGATGGCCAACTCCGGGTCCGTGTACGACCTGTTCCGCTTCAACTGCGTGCGGTTCGCGGAGGGGTTCGTCTCCGCCGCGCTCGGGAAGTCCGTGGCGGACCTGTGGGTGGCGGCCCCGTACCGGCTCGTCGACACGATGCTGCACCGCGACGGCGCCTGGCACTGGGCGGACGGCACGGGGCCCGTGGCCAAGCTGACCGCCGACGACACCATCAGGTACCAGAACGCCTTCGGCGAGGTGGAGGACTGGCGGCTCCACAACGAGGGCCGGTTCCAGGCGGCCACCGACCAGGCGAAGACCTTCGTGCTCTTCGACCACCAGCGTCCCCTGATCGACGGCAATCTCGCGACGGCCTCGCAGAAGGAGCGTCTGTTCATCCTCGACCAGTTCGAGAAGATGATCACCCACACCATCCTCACCTCGGGTGACGACGCGGGACGACAGTTGTCGCGTCAGCTGGGCGAGTCGTACGGCACGCTCCGCCCGGGGCTGGCCGACCTGCCTGGCCCCTCGGTCGCCGCCCCCGCCGCCGGCGACTCGCTCACCGGGATCGGGCGGGGCTCCGTGGGCGGCACCCCGGACACGGTGCCGAGCCCCGGCCCGTCGACCGCGGGCGACTCGGCCGGACACACGCCGGAGTCCCTGGTGCGGTACCCGTCCGACGTGCAGCACCTGTTCGGCGAGATCGACGACATGCTGCAGGACATGGGCCTGTTCCGGCACTCGGTGGACGATCTGGCGGGCGGCTCGCCGCCGTTCGCGCACGGCACCGAGACGGGCCTGCCCGGCGGCGCGGGCCATGACGTCCGCGGGGCCGGCGGGAACGACGTCGGACGGTTCATGGACGACACGCTGCCGGTGCGGCAGCACCTGGAGCACGCGATAGCCGACCCCTCCGCCGACATCCGGCTGGTCGTGGGGACCGACGGCACGACAGGCGCCCGTTCGCTGACCGTCTGGCTGCCGGGCCGGGACGCGCCGGTGCCCCTGGGCCCGGGCGCGCCGGGCGACCTCGGTGCCGTCCGCGGCACCCTCGACGGGACCCCGTCGGGCGGGCCGCACGCCCTGGAGGAGCACCGGATCACGGCGGCGCAACTGGAGAACGCCTACCTGTACGCGGCGCGGAACCTGCCGCTCGCGCACACCGACGCGGGCCGGTTCACCGACGGGTTCATGGACGCCGTGCTCGACGCGCGGCCCGCGGCGCACGAGCCCCCGACGGGCACGCCGGTCCACAACGCCCCGGACGCGCCTCCCGCGGTGGCGGGCAAGGGGAAGGCCGCGTCGCCCACCGGGACCGGCACCGTGGACATGCCCCACACCGGATCGCACCACGGCGGCCCGGCCGGGAGCTCCCTGGACGAGCTGTCGCACATCGACTCCGCGACGGCCATCACGGACGCGCGCCGCGAGCTGATCAACGCCCGGATCGTCCGCGACGACCTGCAGACGCGTTACGTGGAGGGCCTCGGCACCTCGGCGGAGGTCGACGGCGTCCGGTACCTCGAATCGTGGGAGCAGGTCCGGCAGGCCGACGCCGCGCTGACCCAGGCCGAGGCCCACTGGTCCGAGGTGACGGGGGGCGCTCCGCTCCCCGAGGTGCAGTCGTACCGCGGACGCGGGCTCGGCGGCGGCGCGCCGCAGCAGGCCGGCGACCTGGTGCCGCCGCCCGGTGGGGACCGTCCGGTGACGGCGGGCGACGACCTCGCGAATGCGGGGACCTCGGGCTCGCACCAGCCGGCGCCACTGCCCCCGGTCGACAACCGTTCGGTCGTCGGCGTCCCGGGGCAGGACGGGTTCGTCGTGCGTGCCGAGCGCGGCAAGACTCCGGAGCTGGTGGGGAACCCCGTTGTCGCCGGACATCACTTCGATGTGGCGGACGTCCAGCGCGGGGGCGCCCAGTTCACGGTGCGGGAGCTGGACGCCGGCGGCACGGTCGTCCACAGCTGGACGTACAAGCGGCTGGGGCCGGCGCTGCGCACCGCGGAGGAGACCGCGGCGCTCTCCGGCGGCCACTTCGCGGGCGCCGAGATCAAGATCGCCGGCAGCGCGGTGGCGGACGTGCCGGTCGGCGGGACGTCGTGGCCGGCGAAGCTGGTCGGCGATGGTGAGATCCATGTGGCGTCGCCGCTGGGCAATCAGGTCTACGACCGGGTCACCGGCACGTTGACCAGGACCGAGACGTCCGGCCGGCCGCCGGTTGAGGTGCCCGGGAGCGTGCCGCCGGGTGAGGCCGGGAACTGGACCGCCGCCGCTGACTTGGCGCGTGCGCATCTGGGCAGGGCCGCTGTGGACAACGACCTGAAGTTGTTCATGCAGAACGTGATCGGTGGTGCCTTCACCTCGAAGAAGGGCTACGGGGGCTATCTCAACGCCGGTGTCCTGGAGGCGAACCCGGGCCTGATCGGCAAGGTCGAGGAGTTCAACAAGGTCACCAAGGGCTTGCTGCACGAGGGCGCGAACGAGCCGATGACGGTCTGGCGCGGTGTGGCGATGGACCCCCACGCGGCGCAGGCCGATGTGTTCATCGAGCGGCTGCCCGCCTCCACGTCCAACAACCGGGGCTTCCAGGCGGAGTGGGCGAAGAACGGCGTCAACAGCAACCGTGTGGTCTTCGAGATCGAAGTGCCGGCGAATCACGGCAAGCTGGCGATGGACTACCCGCCGGGCTATCAGAGGGCGTCCGACGATGTCGCGGTCGCGCTGAGCGACCAGTCGGAGGTGACGCTCTCCCCGACGCGGCTGGTGCGCACCGGTTCGCCGCGCGTCGAGCCGGACGGCATCACCGTCATCCCGGTGCGTGCGGAGCAGATCCCGAACGCCGAGCTTCCCGCGTTGCTCCGTGAGGAGTGGCAGGGCCTGCCGTCGGGGACGGCTTTCGAGGACTTCGGCCGGGCCTTCGAGCAGGGCGCGGTGCGGCGCTGGGAGGGCCTGGACGACGCGATCGTCCGGACCGAGGGCACGAATCCGAATGTCAGGGAGTTCGTGGTCAGCCGGCCCGGCTACACGGACGAGCTGACGGTGACCGTCACCCACGATGCGGACCGCAACGCGGTCAAGGTGGAGATCACCGGTGGCGACCGGGCGTTCACCAAGGAGTGGAGCGGCACGGGCTTCAGCAACCTCGCCGCCGACCTGCGCGGCACGGTGCTGCACAACAACGACCTGTTCAACCCGCTGCCCACGCCCGCGTCCTGGAAGGAGGCACCGGCCTCCGCACCCGTGCGCAGCGAGTTGTCGCGGGAGACGGACCTGTTCCACACGGTGAACCTGCGGCTGCAGAAGCTGGGCGAGGGAACGGTGACGCGGGCCGAGTTCCAGCAGGCCTACCACGTGGTGCAGGACCGGCTGGGCACCCTCGAAGGCCGATTGACCGTGCGGGCGCTGACGGAGGACGTGACCGCGCAACTGCTCGGCCACGAGTTCCCGCGGCTGCGGGGCGGCATGCACCCGACGGCGAACGCGGGCGACGACCTGGCGACGGCGGGGCCTTCGGGCTCCGGCTCCGGGTCCCACCAGGCGCCGTCGGCGGCGCCCGCCGCGCACACGCCGGTCGACCTCGCGTCGCTGAACAACGCCTTGGAGGTGCACGCCGGCGCGGCGAGCAAGCTGCGCCAGGTCGAGAACGACCTGGCACAGCTGTCGGACAACTCCCCCAAGCTGTCCGATGCCCAGGCCAAGGTGGACGACGCCGTCCTGGACGAGCAGAAGGCCACGGCGGCGCTCGACGGCGCTGTGGACGACCTCATCGGCTCCCGGAACCTCACCCAGGTCGAGCTCAACAGCCTGGTCGACCGGCTCGCCGGTTCGAGCTACGTGGACCAGGCCGTCCGGCTCCGCGCGCACGGCGACGACCTCGACCGCTTCGCCCGTACCCCGCAGGGCGCCGGCCGTCCCGACCAGGGGGTCTGGACCGGGCCGGAGATCAGGACGCAGGCCGGCGCGGTGCGGGTGCGGGTCGCCGACCTCGAGAACGCACTGCTGCCCGGTTCGCAGGCGAGCCGCGTGGAGATCCAGGGCCTCGTCGACGAGCTCAGGGGTTCGGCCGGCCGGCTGGGCGTGATGACGGACGGATTCGTCAAGGACGCCGCCCGTTTCGGCGGCGCGTACGCGCTGCGCGCCCAGAACAAGGCGCTCGTCGTCGCCGCGAACCACTACGCGAAGCTCGTCGACGACGCCCTCGCCGCGGCCCGGCCGGGGGAGGCGGTGCAGCTGTCCGAGTCGTTCCTCGTCGGCAAGGCGGCCCGCGGGCTCTCGGGCGGGGCTGTCGACGTGGTGCGCAGGTACCGGGTGTGGGGCGCGTACAAGGACGTACCGACGGGCCATCAGTGGAGGAAGGTCCTCCCCGACGCCGAGGGGAAGTGGGCCCAGGCGATCGGGGATTTCCCGGACAACCTGACGCCCACGCAGAAGGGCGAGTTCGTCAAGAACCTCTCCGGCCGGAACATCCGGGTGCTGCGGGAGGAGTTCGACGCCCTGCTCGGCAAGATGGACGCCGGTGACGCCCAGGCCCTGCGCGACCTCCGCGCCCGGGTCGAGAACCTCCCGCACCACGTCAAGCACGCGACACCGGCCTACCACACCATGGCCAACAGCGGTTTCATGATGTCGCAGGGCGAACTGGAGCGCCGCGGCCTGAAGTTCCTCGCGTCCGGCAAGAGCTCGGTGAAGAACACGTCCAACCTGGGCAACGACGACTTCGTGTTCTTCCGGATGGAGTCCGGCAAGGCCCCGATGCAGACCCGGTACGGGCCCACCACCATGATCTTCGACGCCAAGGTGCTGGAGGAGAGGGGCGGCTGGGTCTCCCTGCACGACCAGCTCAACCCGCTGGACCGGCCGACCATGCGGAACCTGGAGTTCGGGGGGGAGAGCGTCCGCAAGGCCGATTTCGACGATGGCTTCAAGGGAACGGGCGAGCGGGCCCGGTGGACCTACACGTACCCGGACAACTCCACCCGTACGGTCTCCTTCGAGCAGGAGGTCTTCCACGGCGCGGAGGTGCGGGAAGGGCTCGCGCTGTCGGTGGTGCGCGAAGTGCAGTCCATCGGCGGTGACTTCAAGGCCCATGCGCTCCGCGTCATGGACAACCCGGACGAACTGGGCAAGGTTGTCTCCGATCTGTTCCGCCCGGAGGCGAAGTTCGGCGGCAACCTCCCCTTCACGCCCCTGGGGTCCGAGGTCTCCGGACGCTGGGCCGGCCTTGTGGACGTCCACAATCCGGCGGGCGACGGCCGGTACCTCCCGGACGGCACCGTCGACCCGTTCGCCCGGGCCGCGGGCAAGCAGCACGACGAGGCGCTCGACAAGGTCCGCCAGGCCGACAACGGCATCGCGAGCGGGCACACCAACTCCGTCAGGTTCAACCTGCGCAAGGCGGAGACGCACGCCCAGCAGTCGGTCGACCTGACGAAGCAGTTCCAGAGCACGGCCACCGGTGACCGCCTGGTGATGGCCAACGACCTCCTCGCCGAGCGCACCAAGCTGCTGCACGACATCAAGTCCCGGCTGGCGCCGGCGCCGCAGGCCGCGCCCCCCGCGCAGCCTCCGGTCGCGGCCCTCGGCACTGCCGGGGCACAGCCGCCGGCCGGTGCCGTCGCGAGTGTGGAGGACCTGCTGCAGCGTCCGGCGCCCAGGGTGGAGGGCGCGCTGAACGACGCGGCGGCGGAAGCGCTGAGGGACGCGGTGCAGGCCGGGGTGACGAACGCCAAGTTGGTGAAGGTCACCCCCCACATGGTGTCGGTGGGCAAGGTGCTGACCCACTCCGACGGGTTCCGGCCGCTGCTGAACTCCAAGGTCGACCTGGAGACCCAGGCGGCGTTCGGGCTCAGCAAGAACCAGTTCTCCAAGGCCTTCTCGGCCTTGGACAAACTCGGGCTCGTCAGGGGCGCGGACGACGGACTGCATCTGACCGACAAGGGCCGCGGATGGCTGCTGCCCCCGGGCACGGCGACCGACGTCCCCCCGCCGGTACCCTCGGGCTCGGGCGTCGCCCACGACGCGCCCACGTCCCCCGCCGTCGCCCACGAGGCGACCACGACCCCTCCCCCCGCCGGTACGCACGGCGGCGCCGACCCCTGGGCCCGCGACACCCGTGCGGTGGACGACCTGCTCGGCGGGCCGGGGCAGCCGGCCCGGCAGCACTACGCGGACCTCACCGCGGCCCGGACCGACCTCGGCAAGGCCGAGGAGGGGCTGCACGGCACCGAGGCCGGCACCTCGCAGCACGTCAGCGCGGTCGACCAGCACCACCAGGGCGAGGTGCTGGCGGCGCGCGGCCGGGAGGCGGACGCCTTCCACCAGCTGCAGGACACGGGCGTCGACCCGCTCGCCGTCGACGGACGGATGCACGAGCTCAACCACCAGGCGGCCGTCGAGCGCGGCGCGGTCAACGCGGGCTCCCGCGGGAACCTCCCGCCGGAGCGTGTTGTGCCGGTGTCGACGCACGAGACGCCGCTGTCCAACAGCGGCGTCAGCGGGCAGAACGGCCTCATCGTCCAGCGCAGCACCTGGGAGAACGGCGACCGGACCTTCCGGGTGCTGGGCAACGACCTCGCCGAGCACCCCGACTACACCGTGACCGTGCGGCGGGACGGCGGCTTCGACGTCCGCCACGCGCCCAGCGACTCGATCGCCACGTACAACGACAGCGGCCTGCGGATCGCCCACGACCTTCCCCTGGTGGACTCCGCGTACAACGCGACCGGTTCGCGTCTGCACGTCGAGCTGAACGGGCGCGGGCACGCCACGGACGCCACCGTCACCGGCCCGGGCGGGCAGCACTACCGCGTCGAGCTGTTCCGCGGCGACGTCGTGCGCGTCACGGACGAACTGGGCGCGGCGGCCCGCTGGACGACCGACGGCCGCCCCTGGGACGTTCTCGGGCAGCTCGACGGCCCCCTGGCGAAGCACACCAAGGCCGTCGAGGAGCTCCAGGGCGTCGAGCAGCAGCTCGCGCAGAAGACGGAGGCGGCCGGGAAGGACGGCAAGGCCGTCACCGGCGCCGAGGCGCTCCAGGAGAAGGTCACCGACTTCCGCGGCAAGGAGACGCTGGCACGGCAGGCGGTGACCGACGCCGTGCAGGACCTGATGGACGCGCGGTACCTGGCCCAGGACGAGGTCAACCACCTCGTCGAGCGCTTCGCCGGGCTCGGTGACATCAAGCACGCCGAGATGCTGCAGGCCCACGGCCGGGAGCTCGACGCACTCTCGCGCGCCACGGCGGGCGAGGAACCCGGGCGGCTCTGGCAGCGGATCTGGACCGGCCGGGAGATCACCGACCAGTCCGCCGAGGTCGAGAACCGCGCCGTCCGGCTGTACGAGGCCCTGCGGGCCGATCACCAGGTGCCGCCCGGCCAGTTGCGGGTCATGGCCGGGGAGCTGCACGCGGCCGCGGACGACCTCGACACCGGACTGCGGGGCTTCGTCAAGGACGCCGCCGGCTTCGGCGGCGTCTACGGACTGCGCAACGCGCACACGCCGTGGGCGGCCGTCGGCCGCCACTTCGCGAAGCTTGTCGACGAGGCCGCCGCGGCGGCGCCGTCCGGTGCGCGCGTCACGGTGCGCAATCCCTTGCACCCCCAGCTCACCTTCGCCCCGCGCGAGGCGGTGGACCGGACCCGCGTGCTGACGGACATGGTCCGGCAGTACCGCACCGACGAGGCCTTCAAGGCGGTGCCGACCGGCACCCAGTGGAAGGCCGTCTTCCCGGGCACCGAGGGGCAGTGGACCTCGGTGTTCGGGGACTTCGGGAAGCTGACCCCGCAGGAGCAGACGGCCTTCGTCCGCACGCTGTCCGAGGCCAACGTCCGCAACCTGCGCGCCGAGGTCGACAGCCTCCTGGCCGCGATGCCGGACCCGGTCCGCGCGCAGTTCGTCGAGCTGGGCAAGCAGCTCGACGCGGTCCCGTACCACGTCAAGCACGCCACACCCGCCTACCGCGCCATCGAGAACAGCGGGCAGATGGCGTCGCAGGGCGAGCTGGGCCGGCGCGGCCAGAAGTTCTACGCCTCCGGCAAGAGCTCGCTCAACAACACCTCGAACCTGGGCAACGACGACTTCGTGTTCTTCCGGATGGAGTCCGGGGACGCCCCGATGCAGACCCGGTACGGGCCGACCACCCTGGTCTTCGACGCCAAGGTACTGGAGGAGCGCGGCGGCTGGGTCTCCCTGCACGACCAGCTCAACCCGCTGGACCGCCCGGCCATGCAGAGCCTCGAACACGGCGGGCACGAGGTCCGCGGCGCCGCGTTCCCGGAGGGAGCCACCGGAACGGGAGCGCGTTCCCGGTGGACGTACACCTACCCGGACGGCAGCAAGCGCCTGGTCTCCTTCGAGCAGGAGGTCTTCCACGGCGCGCACGTGCGCGAGGGCATCACGCTGTCCGTGATGCGTGAAGTGGCCTCCATCGGCGGCGACTTCCAGAACCACGTCCTCGGGCTGCTGGGCAAGACCGACGAACTGGGCCGGATCGTCACCAGGATGTACCGCCCCGAGGCCAAGTTCGGCGGCAGTCTGCCCATCACCGCCGAGGGCGCCGTGGCACGCGGCGAGTGGCCCACCCCCGTGAAGGTCTGGAACGCGGACGGCGACGGCCGCTACTTCCCGGACGGCACCGTCGATCCGGTCGCCCGCGCCTCCGGCAAGCAGTTCGACCTGGCCTCCGACCGGTTGCGCCAGGCCCAGGGGGGCGTGGACAGCATCGAGCAGACCGGGAAGCGCCTCGACCTCTCCGACACCGAGCGTGCCAAACGCATCACGGGCATGGAACGCAATGTGCGCTTCAACCTGCGGAAGGCGCATCAGCACGTCACGACGTCGATCGAACTGACGAACCGCTTCCACGCGTCCGCGGAAGGCGCGCGAAAGGCTCTGGCGCAGCGCCTGCTCGACGAACGCGGCGGGCTGCTGGGCACGATCGAGGAGAAGCTGGGCCTGCGGAAGACGGAGGTCGCGCCCCCGCCGGCCGTGCAGCTCTCGGACGGCGAGATCCTCGGGCACCTGCCGGACGCCGGCCCGGAGCTGCGGCAGGTGATCCGCAGGCTGGTCGAGAACGGCGGAAGCATCGAACTCGCCAAGTTCGACGGCACGAGCATCCAGCAGGCCTTCGGCGTCGGCCGCAACAAGGTCGACAAGATGCTCAAGATGGACAAGGGCCCTGTGTACGGGTACGTGCAGGAGGGTGCCCCGGGCCGCGTGATCGCCCTGAGCGACACCGCCCGCGAGTGGTTCCTGTCCGGGCGGGCCGCGCCGGACCTCCCGGCGCCGTCCGCGTCGCTCGGCGCGGTCACCCACGAGGTTCCCGCCCCGGCTGTCGCGAGCGGCTCCGGACTGCGGCACAGCCCGGCACCGGCCGGCCCGCTCCACGACGCCCCGGCCCCGAAGCCGGTGGTCGACGCCTTCGCCGGCGGTTCGGGCGCGGAGCTGCTCCCGCCGCCGAAGCCGGTGGACGACGCGCTGTCCGCCGGCGCGGGCGCGGAGACGCTGTCCGCCCCCAAGCCGGTGGACGGCGTACTCTCCCGTCCCGGCGTGCTGGACGACCTCCTGGCCGGGCCGCGGGACGGCGGTCCCGTCCGGCACGTGGAGGAGACCCGCCCGCTGGGCACCGGCAGCGGCACGGACGCGGTTCCGCCGCCGAAGCCGCTGGACGCACTCCCTTCCCGCCCGGCGCTGATCGACGAGCTCGTCGTCCGCCCGGAGGGCACCTCCGGCCGCCCCGTCACGGCGGACCGCACGGTGACCGCGGGGACCGGGCGGCCAGCGCACCCCGATCTGCTCGACGCGGACACCTTCCAGAGCCGGACCGCGACCCGGACCGGCATTCGCAGCCGGTCGCAGATCAACCCCGTGGACCAGGCCGTGAACGACCTCCAGGGCGTCCCCGAGACGGACTTCGCCCGGCGGGCCGACGCCCTCGACCGCGTCGTCACGGCGGCCGACGAATTCCTGCGCGTGCGGCCCGGCTCGGACCGGGCGCCGGGGGTCCGGGACCTGCGCAACCAGGCCCGGGACGAGGCCGCCGTCTACCGTGCGCTGGACGACGTCCACCAGGGCGGATCGGGAGACCTGGCCCGCGGCGCCAGGTCCCTGCTGTCCGGGGACACCCTGCGCGCCGGCACCCGCGGGCACCTCGAAGCGGCCCTCACCAGGATCGACCGGGCCGACGACATCACTCCGCCCTGGGCCGACGACTACCGCGCCGTCGATGACCTGCTCGGCGGGGAGGGAAGCACCGCCCGGCAGCACTGGGCCGACCTCACGTCGGCCAGGACCGACCTCGGCCGTGCCGAGGACGGGTTCCGCGGCGGCGACGCCAGTACGTCGCAGGGACTCAGCGCGGTCGACGAGCACGTCATGGGCGAGGTGCTGGAGGCCCGCGGACGGCTGGCCGCCTCCTACCACCAGCTGCGCGAGGAGGGCCTCGACCCGCACGCCGTGGACGAGGAGATGCGCGGGATCAACGAGCGTGCCGCCATCCACCGCGGTGCCGTCAACGCGGCGGGCGGCGGGGACACCCTGCCCGAGCGCGTGCCGGTGTCGACGACGTCGACCCACCTGTCCGACTCCGGGCACTCCGGGCCCAACGGCTTCACCGTGCAGGAGCAGACCTGGGCGGACGGCTCCGTCACCCACCAGGTGGTGGACCGTCAGCTCGTCCCTGATCCGGACCGTACGGTCACCCTCCGGCAGGGCGGCGGCTTCGACGTCCGGCACACGCCCACCGACGTGGTCGTCACGTACAACCAGGCCGGTGCGCGCATCGCGGACGACGTCCCGCTGCGCGGCGCAGACGGCCTGCCGACCGGGGCGCGCCTGCACGTCGACCTCGCCGGCCGCGGCGGCCCGCAGGCCGTCCACGCGGTCGACGGGCAGGGGCACGCAGTGCACGCGGTGCTCCTGGACGACGCCCATGTGCGCGTGACCGACACGGGGACCGGTGTCACCACGCGTGTCACCGTCCGGGGTCAGCACGTCGACCAGGGACTCCAGTTGACCGGCCGCAACGGCGTCCCGGCGGACGCCGACCGGGTCCTGATGACCGAGGGCGCCGGACACCACGTCACCGACCTGCACGGCAACCGGCTGCCCGGCACCGTTACCGATCTCGGCCCCGGCAACGGCTTCCGGGTCACCGACGACGCCACCGGCGCCTACGCGGCCCACGGCGCCGACGGCCGGCTGGGCGAGACGGGCGTGGCGCTGGCCGACGCCGGGGGTGCGCGGGGTGCCGTGTTCGTGGCGGACCGTCCGGGCGGGCAGGTGCTGACGGACGCGGGCGGAGTGGTGCGCGGGGAGCGGCTGACGGTTCTGCCGAACGACGCCGGTTTCCGTGTGACGGACGACGTGACGGGCGCGACGACGCGCTACGGCGCCGACGGCCGCAGGGTTGAGACCGGTGTGGCCCTCGCCGACGCCGAGGGCGCGCGGGGTGCCGTGTTCGTGGCGGACCGTCCGGGCGGGCAGGTGCTGACGGACGCGGCGGGTGTGGTGCGCGGGGAGCGGCTGACGGTCCTGCCGGACAACGCGGGTTTCCGTGTGACGGACGACGTGACGGGCGCGACGACGCGCTACGGCGCCGGCGGCCGCCCGGTGGAGACCGGTGTGGCCCTCGTCGAACCGGCGACGGGCACGCGCGGCGGCCGTGTCGCGGTGCCGGACGACCGGGGCGGCCACCGGCTCACCGACAACGCCGGTGTCGCGCTGGACGACGCGGTCACCACGCTGCCCCGCAACCAGGGCCTGCGGATCGCGAACCGCACGGGATACGACACCTTCGGGCCCGACGGCGCAGTCACCGGCGACGGCCTGCGGCTCACCGGACGTGACGGCCGCCCTGCCGGCCATGTCGACCGCCCGGTGGGCGGCGCGGCCCGATGGCTGGACGACGCGTTCGCCGCCGACGCGGGCCGCGCGCTCACGCACCGCACGAACGGCGACTTCGAGATCACGCTGCCCGGTGGCGGCCGCGAGGTCTTCGACCGGACGACCGGGCGGTTCCTGGGGGACAGGACCCCGCTGCCCGGCGGCGGCCACCAGGTCACCGCGGCCGACGGCTCTTTCGGCCGCTACGACGGGACCGGCGTCCGTACCGCCGACGGCACCCCGCTGCCCGGCGAACCCGGCGGCCGTGTGCTCGTCACCCAGCCGCCCACCGCGGCGGCCCCGCAGGCCGCCCGCTGGCTGGAGGACGGCGCGGGCAACCGCCTCGCGCACTGGGACGTCACCTTGCAGCAGAACGGCGCCGTGCGCGCCGAGTTCACCCTGCGCGGCACGCCCCGGCACGGGGAGTTCGTCGAGGTCGCCGCTGACGGCACGCTCGCCCGGCAGAGCTTCAACGTCGTGGACAAGGGCCGGGCGACCGGCTTCCGGTACGAGGTGGACCACGTCGCCCACACCTGGCGGCGCACCGACGCCGCGGGCAACCCCGTCGGCAGCGGGTCCTTCCACCGCGGTGCCGTCGACCGCGCGGGGGAGGCCAACGGCCGGGTGCGCCTGCTGAGCACGACGAAGGGGGCGGTCCCGGTCTTCGAGCGGCGGCTGCTGCCCGGCGGCGACGTGCTCGACGCGTTCCGCCGTACCGACACCATCCAGTTCGGCCGCACCAACGCCCGTACCAGCTGGGCGCGGTGGGACCACGGCGGCCGGCCGACCGGCTCCGGCACCCGGCACTACGACACGGCGGGCACCGGCTGGCGGGACAAGGAAGGCCTGCAGACGGTGCGCGAGTACCGCGACGGCCTGCAGAAGTACGACGGCCGGGCCGGTCACACCCTCGCCGAACGCGGCGCCGACGGCACCTGGACCTGGCACCGCTACGACGGCGCCGCCAGGGAACTGGACCAGGGCCCGCGCACCCGCGACTTCCGGGACTCCGGCTGGACCGACCGCAACCGGGCCGGCGCCGTCGTCCAGCGGCAGTGGGGCATGGGCAGGCTGCCCGACGACGCCGGGCAGTACCAGGAATGGACGCTCACCCGGGACGGCACGCTGCCCGGCACCTGGGAGCGCCAGTCGCCGCACGGCAAGGAGACCGGCAAGCGCGAGGTGTTCGGCGACGGCCACCTCACCACCGAGCGCTGGCGCGAGCAGCGCCCGCCGTCCTGGGTCCGCAACCAGTGGATGCCGGACGCGGGCCGCGCGGACGCGGCGTTCGCGCACGTGCTCGGGGACGGCACCTACCAGATGTTCACCTGGGTCAAGGAGTCCCCGACCGCGCGCGGTTCGGGCGTGCGGTACGTCGGCTTCGACGGCGGCATCGTCGACCTCGCGGCCGACGGCTCCTTCGCCCGGTCGGTCACCAAGCTGCACGACGGCACGACCCTCAAGGCCGGCGACAACGCCCGTCCGCCCGCCGCCGCCCATGTGCGCGGCAACGGGGACGTCCCGTGGGAGGCGGGCGGCACCAGCGGCTACCGCGTGCGGGTGGCGGACTCGCCGGACGGCATCGTCTGGCGGGACGAGTTCCTCGACGGGACCGGCCGGTTGCGGGTCGCCCGCGAGGGCCTGCCCGGCGGCGTCGTGCGCGAGTACGCGGACCCGCCGGCCGTCGGCGACCCCGTGGGCCGCGGCACGTGGGTCAGCCGCGACGCGCACGGCAACCTGACCGGACAGCAGCACCCCGACCCGAACGGCGCACCGAACAGCTTCGTCCGCGGCACCGGCGGAGCGGCCGCGTCCCGCTGGACATGGCGGCAACTGGACGGTGCGGGCACCGAACTCGCCTCGGGACGGCGGGAGTTCTTCCGCGGTTCGCACGACGCCCGGATCCCGTGGGACGACTCCTACCGGGACTTCGACCGGCAGGGGAACCTGGTCCGCGAGCGCCGCATGCTCGACTCCGGCCGCTACGTCGACGCCTGGCGCGACCCGGCGCCCGGCGGCAACGGCTGGCTGACCGCCAAGTTCGAGCGGAACGGCACGCGGGTCGACCCCGGGGCGGGACAGCAGATCCGCACCTGGTGGAACGGGCGCGCCTGGCAGGACCAGTGGACCACCGGGGCCCGCCACTTCCGCGACGAGCTCGTCCCGCCGCCCGGCCAGGGCGGCGTCCAGCCCGCCGCCGTCAGGCTCCGCGAGACGCCGGTGCACTCCGGCGGCCCGCTGCGGGTGCGCGAGTTCGACACGGGCGCGGCGACCGCGCACTCGGTGTGGAAGGAGTTCGACCACGGAGCGGTGGTCCGGCAGCGCGCGGTCGAGGGCCAGGGATTCCTGGAGACCGACGCCTGGCGCGGCCAGTGGAACCGCTACGACGGGGGCGGCCGGCTCGTCGCCCAGCGCACCGACAACGGCCTGGTCTTCGAGACCGACGCACTCGGCCGGATGCGGCTGGTCGGCAACGAGTACGACTTCCGCGGCCCGCTGACCGAGATCCGCGGCTGGGGCCGCCGGGTCCGCGAGGCGCAGCGCATGCCGTGGTCCGGCACCGCGCTGCCCGAGGGGCCGGGCGCGGGCGCGGCGGTGCTGCGCGAGGCCCGCTACCAGCCGTACTGGCAGACGGTGGCGTACAAGGCGGCCCTGGAGTTCGGCCAGGAGTTCATCCTGGAGTTCGGCGCCAACCTGATCGTCAACGGCATCGTCGCCGCCGTCCAGGACAAGCCGTTCACCGGCAAGGAGGCCCTCAAGGCCTTCGCGAACGCCGCCGTCGGCGCGACGGTCAAGACCGGCCTGAGCACGGCGATCCACGAGAACCGCGGCGCGATCTTCCGCGACGCCGGCTCGTTCAAGGCGGGCTGGGCCAACATCGACAGCGGCAAGCACTGGAACCGCCGGCCCGGCAACCACGACAAGAACTGGGCCAACGAGTGGGGCGGCAACGAGACCCCGACCCGTTGGCGCGGAGGCATCTACGACTTCTCCTTCAGCGCCGGCAGCAGCGTCATCTCCGGCTGGATCAACGGCAGCATGAACGCGGCGGTCTGGGGCATCACCAACGCCAACGGCGAGACCGTGAAGCTCCACGGCGCCGACGCCTTCCTGGACGGCGGCATCAACGCCCTGGCGGCGCTCACGACGGCGTCCTCCACTGCCCTGGTGAAGAACATCTTCGTGATGGGCGGCGGCAGCCGGCTGTTCCACCGGCAGGGCTTCGCGGAGTTCTGGATCCAGCTGCCGTTCAAGATCTTCGAGAAGACCGTCCAGTCGCTGTACCTGACCAATCTCTATCGTGCGAGCATCGACCCGGCCTGGCGCCACCACACGCCGCCCCCGACGACGTCCACCGGCCAGAACAAGTAGGAGGACCGGCGGGAAGGGCAGTAGAAAGGGAGCAGCACGCCAGTACGACCAGCACGACCAGCACGCCGGCAGGACCAGCAGCAGAGCCAGTGAAGGATCCGGACATGACGCGTCACACCGTGGCCCCCAAAGGACAGGGCGGCAAGGGTGCCTTCCACCGGATCGCCGACGCGGTGCGCGCCGCCGCCGCCGGCGATCTGGTGGTGATCGCCCCCGGCACCTGGACCGAGGCCGTGGTGCTCGACCGCGCCGTCGTGCTCGCCGCGGAGCACGGCCGGGGCAGCGTCGTGCTGGCCGCGCCGTCCGGCGACCAGCCCGCGCTCACCGTCGACGGCCCCGACTGCGCCCTGCACGGCGTGACCGTGTGGGGTTCCGACGAGGGCGCCCCCGCGGTCGCGGTGCAGCCCGGTGCCGGGCTGGTCATGGAGGACTGCGCCGTCGAGGGCGGCCGGATCCAGGTCCGCGGCCCGGACGACGAGGAGGCCGGCACCACCGCGGTGATGCTGCGGCGCTGCCGCCTGGAGGGCGCCCGGCTGGCCGGCCTCTACCTCGCCGGCGGGGTCCGCGCGCAGATGGAGGACACCGCCGTGACGGGCGTGGACGGCACCGGCGTCGTGCTGTCGGGATCGGCCCGGCTCGACGCCGTACGGCTGCGCCTGGGCCGCACCACGGGCTCCGGCATCCGGCTGCGCGGCAACGCGCGGCTGCGGCTCGCCGACTCCACGCTGACCGGGACCGGCCGGGCCGGGCTGCTGCTGGAGGACGGTTCCGAGGCGACGGCGGGCGAACTGCGCATCGAGTCGCCCGGCGCGGCCGGTGTGCACCTCACGGGGTCGGCACGCGCCGAACTGACCGACTGCCGCATCCGCGGGGCCGCCTCCGTCGGCCTCGCCGTGCAGGACAAGGCCCAGCTCAAGGCCACCGGCTGCGCCGTGGCCGACGCGGGCGCCAACGGGGTGCTGCTCAGCGGCACCGCCACCGGCCACCTCGCCGACTGCCGGATCGACGGCAGCGCCTTCAGCGCCGTGCACGCGTCCGGCACCGCCACCGGCCGCCTCGCCGACTGCCTCGTCCGCGGCGGCTCCGAGCACGGCGTCCACGCCGCGGGGGAGTCGCGCGTGGAACTCGCCGACTGCGGCATCCGCGACGTCGCCATGACCGGCGTCGCCGTGGCCGAGCAGGCCACCGCCACGGTCACCGGCTGCCGGATCGACGGCGCGGCGACCGGCATCGGCGTGGGCTCGGCCACCGGCACCCGGGTGGAGCGCACCACCGTGACCGGCACCAAGGAGATCGGCGTCCAGATCGCGTCCGGCGGCACCGCCGTCCTCACCGGGATACGGATCACCGGGGCGGGCGCGGCGGGCGTCGTCGTCGACAAGGGCGCCGATGCCACGGTCGACGGCGGATCGGTGGAGGACTGCGGCGGCTCCGGTGTCGTCGTGTGGACCGGCGCCCGGCCCTCCGTCACCGACCTGCGGATCAGCGGCCCCGCCAAGAACGGCGTCTTCCTCGCCGAGGGCGCGGGCGGCACCTTCACCAGCATCGACGTGACCGGCTCCGGATTCCCCGCCCTGCACGTGGGCGCGTCCGCCGACCCCTTGTTCCGGCAGTGCCGGACCCGGGACTGCGCGGAGGCCCTCGGCACCGACGAGGGCGCCGCGCCGCGGCTGGAGGACTGCACCGCCGACGGCGTCCCGCTGACCTTCGGCTCACCTGTCTCCGCGGCCCGGCCGGGCTCCCCCGCCGCGCCGCCCGCGGCGCCCGGCGAGCCGCGCTCCGCGGCGTCCGCCGACGACCCGGAGGTGCCGGAGGAGCACCTGGAGGACCTGCTCGGCGAACTCCACGCCCTCGTCGGCCTCGACCGGGTCAAGCACGACGTCGGCTCGCTGGTCAAGCTCATGCAGACGGTCCGCCGCCGCGAGGAGGCCGGCCTGCCCGCGCCGCCGCTCAGCCGCCACCTGGTCTTCGCGGGCAACCCCGGCACCGGCAAGACCACGGTCGCGCGGCTCTACGGCCGGCTGCTCAAGGCGCTCGGCCTGCTGCGCCGCGGCCACCTCGTCGAGGTCGACCGCACGGCCCTGGTCGGCGAGTACGTCGGCCACACCGGCCCGAAGACCACCGCCGCCTTCAACCGGGCGCTCGGCGGCGTCCTGTTCATCGACGAGGCGTACTCCCTCGCCCCGCTCGGCGCGGGCAACGACTTCGGCACCGAGGCCGTGGCCACCCTGGTGAAGCTGATGGAGGACCACCGCGACGACGTGGTCGTCATCGCCGCCGGCTACCCCGGTGACATGGACCGCTTCATCAGCTCCAACCCGGGCCTGTCCTCCCGCTTCGGCCGCACCCTGCTCTTCGAGGACTACGACGCCGGCGAGCTGGTCTCGATCGTCGAGCACCAGGCGGAGGAGCACCAGTACGAGCTGACGCCCGCCGCCCGCGCCGAACTCGCCCTGCTCTTCGAGCGGATGCCGCGCGGCGAGGGCTTCGGCAACGGCCGCTCCGCCCGGCAGATGTTCCAGGAGATGACCGAGCGCCAGGCCCAGCGCGTCGCCGAACTCCCCGCGCCCACCCCGGACCAGCTCATCAGCCTGGAGACCCAGGACCTCCCGGTCCCGGTGGTCCCGTCCTGACGGGCGGTACTCCCGCGGCCGGCGTGTGTCCGTGCGTGCAGGATGCACACGAAATTCGCACACACCATCACACGAATACCCGTTCCCATGCCATCATCGTGCAGCTGAGGTGATCAACTGGTCGGCGCACGGGCGGTGTTGACGCCTCGGGGCGCCGCCGGACCCGAGGAAGGACGACGCCCCGGATGGGCAGACCCGTTCCCGTTCCCGTTCCCCCGCGATCCCGTGTCCGGACGGCGCACCGGCTGCTGTGGCCGGTCACCGCTGCCGCCGCCGGGGCCGCGCTCGTCGCCGGTACCGTGCAGACCCCGCCCCCGGTACGGCAGGACACCGTGCCGGCCGCCGCCGTGAGCTGCGCGGACGGCGTGTGGAAGGCCGACTACTACGCCAACACCACCCTCACCGGCACACCCCGCAGGTCGGTGTGCGACACGGCCATCAGCGAGAACTGGGGCAAGGGCCGTCCCAGCGGGACCACCCTGCCGAACGACCGGTTCGGCGTCCGCTGGACGATGCGCCGCAACTTCGGCGGAGGCGGCCCCTTCGTGCTGAGGACCGCCGCCCAGGACGGCGTCCGGGTCTGGATCGACAGCAAGCGCTACGTCGACCTGTGGCACGACTACACCTCCACCCGGTCGGCCGCCGTCAACCTGACCGTCCCCGCCGGGAAGCACACCGTGCGGGTCGACTACGTCGCTCTCAAGGGCTCGGCCAACGTGGCCGTCACCCTCACCCCGAGGACCCCGGACAAGACCGCCCCCCTGGCCCCCGCCTCCGTCAAGGCGACCCGGGGCGACGGCCGGACCACCGTGGGCTGGGCGGCCAACGCCGAGGCGGACCTCGCCGGTTACCGGGTCTACCGCTCCACGAGCAGCCCCGTGGCGATCGACACCGCGCACCGGATCAGCGGCAGCGCCGTGCTGAAGGGCCGCACGTTCACCGCGACCGGGCTGCGCAACGGCACCAAGTACTGGTTCGCCGTCACCGCCGTGGACCGCGCCGGCAACCAGTCCCGCGCCTCCGCCAACGCCTCCGCCGTCCCGGCGGACACCACCCCGCCGCGGCTCCCGGACCTCCTGGGCGCCGACGGCTACGGCGACATCGACCTCAACGGCAACGGAGCGCCCGACGCCGCCGACGACCTCGGCGAGAACTACCTGACCTGGGGCCCGAGCTGGGACGACGATTTCAGCACCAAGGACTCCTTCGCCGGCTACAACGTCTACCGGGCCGCCGCGCCGGGCGGCCCCTGGACCAGGATCAGGAGCGCCGACGCCCGGGTCGTCCAGGACAACGCCTACGCCGACAAGGCCGCCCCGATCGGCGTCACCTCGTACTACCGGGTGACCGCCGTCGACACCGCGGGCAACGAGTCCGCCCCGGCCACCACCGAACCCGGTGAGTACGCCCGGACCACCGCCGCGGCGCTGCGCCCCGACACCGGCCTGTTCCCGCCGCAGCGGCCCACCGGGCTGAAGGGCACACCCGGCAGCGGATTCGCCGTGCTGGACTGGGCGGACAACCCGGCCGGCAGCGCCGCGTACGGACTGACCACCGGCTACCAGGTGCAGTCCGCCGACTCGGCCTCCGGCCCCTGGACCCTGCGGGCCGGGAGCGGCGCACCGCTCACCACGTCGGCGTACTCCGACGGCACCCTGCCCGAGGGCAGCACCCGCTTCTACCGGGTGCGCGCCGTCGGCAAGGTGACCCGCGCCGGGACCGCGCCCGCGTACTCGGCCTGGACCGAACCCGTCACCGTCAGCCGCCCGGTGGAGCCGGACATCTACCCTCCCGCCGCGCCCGCCGCCCCCGAGGTCACCGCCCTCGAGGGCGCCACCACCGTCACCCTGGCGTGGACCACCATCGGATGGCCGGGCTACGACGCCGACTTCGCCGGCTACCAGGTCACCCGCGGCACGGACCCGGGCGGCCCGTTCACCGACTACTGGGGCGTGCGTACCCCGGTGTGCACCGCCATCGCCCCCGATACCGACGAGCGGGTCCGCTGCACCCTCACCGACGGACCGATCGACCCCGACGCGATCCCGTACTACCGGGTCGTCGCGGTCGACAGGACGGGCAACCGCTCCTCCGGCACCGTGGTGCGGCTGACCCGGCTGGCCCCGCCGCCGCCCTCGGCGACCGGGCTGACCGCCACCCGCGACGACGGCGGCGTCCTCCTCGACTGGGACGACTACCCGTCCTCCCGACTCGACCGCTACTACCTCTACCGGGGCAGCTACGGCGACCCGTGCGTCAACTCGGACACCTTCAACACGGCCGACTCCTGGTACCTGGACACCAGCCCGTACCGGCAGGCCCGCTACTGCCTGACCGTGCGGGACAAGCAGGGCAACTACAGCGACCCGGTCTGGGTCGACGTGCCCGCGGAGACCGACGGCTCGCCCCGACGGCCGACCGCGGAGGGCACCACCGACGGCACGCACGTCACCTGGGCCTCCAACGGCCTCGACCCGGCCCGCTACGAGGTCTGGCGCCGCACCGAGACCGACCCCGTGTTCAGCAGGGTCGCGGACATCGCCGCGACGGCCTCCCCGGAGTGGACCGACACCGGGGCACCGGCCGGAGTGGCCGCCTGCTACCGGACGGTCGCCGTGGGCCCGTCGGGGAGCCGCTCGTACTTCTCCGACCCGGGCTGCGCGGTGCGCCCGTACCCCGAGGGCACCACGCGGCCCGGCCGGCCCGGTGACCCGGCCGCACGGCAGGACGGCGCCCGGGCGGTGCTGTCCTGGCAGCCGGTGCCCGGCGCCACCGGCTACCTGGTCTACCGGGACTGGCAGGACGCCGCCCACCCCGGCACCCGGGTCCAGGACCAGCCCGTGACCGGCACCACCGTGACGGACACCGCCGCGCCCGCCGTCCGTTTCGGCGCCTACTACGCGGTGGTGGCCGTGGACGCCGACGGCGTGCGCTCCGAGGCGGCGGTGCTGCCGTGGACCGGCGACGGATACGTCAGCCACATGACACTGGCCGCGACCGGCTCCGCCGACGGCGTCCGGCTCACCTGGGCATGGGTCTGCCCGTACGACAGCGGATGCCCGGAGCCGTACGCGGTCACGGTCCAGCGCTGGAACCCGGCCACCCAGGTCTGGGACGAGGTGACGCCGCCCCTCCCCGGCACCGCCGAGTCCTACCTGGACACCACCGCGCCGGCCGGTGCGACCTCCTCCTACCAGGTCCGGATCCAGGCCGAGGACAGCGAGGGCTCCCACTACGTGATCGGTGAGGGCGCCACCCCCGCGACCCGCCCGGCCCCACCCGCCACGACCTGACCCCGCGCCCCCACCGCCCGCCCCACCGGCGGGCGGTGGGGCGCGCGATCGCAGGGAAGGTGCCTAACGGCGGACGGTCCGCACCGCGTACACCGGGTTGAGCGGTTTCACAAGCGCCCGATCGGCGATGGCCAGCAGGCCGGCGGGGACGTCGCCCCGGTGCAATCCGGTGACGTACTCCAGCGCCCGCGCGGGTGACAGCACGGGCAGCCGCTGCCGCAGCGCACGTCCAGCATGGATGCGCCCACGCCTGGTGGCGACTTCGCGTATCTCGTCGTGCAGATCGTCCACCGCGGTACGGACGGGCAGCCCCCGGATCCGGGCACGGTAGTCGTCCTCCCAGTGGCCACCGGCCGAGGAGACGACTCCGATTTGGTGCAACCCCCCGTCGACACGATCGACCAAGTAGGGTCCGTTGCCGACCAGCAGGTGCCGCGTGTTCCCGGTGCGCAGGTATTCCACGGACTGCCAGGAGACGATCCAGACCAGTTCGTGCTCACTGACATCCGCCACAGCCGTGCGTACCGCATGCGGATCTGTCGCCGCCCACTTCCGGTCCTCGCGTTCCAGCTCGTCCTCCACGATCCGGACCGCGACGTCTCGCTCGATCACGCGTGCATCCTTCCTCGTACGCCCCGCGGTACGGCGACGCGCAAGTTCCCAAGCCAGGGAACTGGGGCGGCGACTTGTCTCGCTACCCCGAGAGCATCGGAGCCCAGTGGCAGAGCTGCCCCTTCGTCGGCGAGTACGGAGCGATCCTCGCGCGACCTGACGGCCTCGTTCATCTCATTTGTTCCGGGGTTGCCGGGCCGCGCGAAACGCTGGACCTCTCCCGACGGATGAGCCGGTTCAGAGCCTCCTCGAAGGACTCCGCGACCCGCCAGTGGGCACAAGGGCTCATGCCGCCGTGGGACCGGGATCCGGCGCCAGGTTCGGTGCCGTACCGGGCGGGAGTCAGAAAGCGTCCCTCCACCACCCGTTTCCGTTACGGCGGTCGATGTCCAGGTACTGCCGCTGGATGATCAACTGATCCACCCTCTCGACGATGCGACGCACCTCGCGCGCTGTCTTGGAGGGGAGGGCGCAGATCGCGGATTCCAGGATGTCCCGCTCCTCGGCGGGCTCCGGACAGCAATCGGGATGGCCGCAGCGGTCGGCGAAGAGGGACGGAAGTTGTCCCCGTGGGGCGCGTGCGATGCTGCACCAGCGCGAGAGGGCTCGCCCGACGACCCCTGGGCCCAGGCGCGTGCGCTCCAGTCCAATGATCTCGGCCTGGGCCGGTCCGGACAGTTGGCCGATCCTGGAGTACCTGCCGTCGTGCGGCGAGAACACCCGGTTCTGCGCCCTCAGGCGCGTTGGGCGCCTACGCGGCATGGGCCCTTCGGTCGGTGTTCATGCGCACAGCATGGCAGGGCATCCGCGCGATTGCGCTTGATATCTCGCGCCGAGCTGGGGAGCCGCCGTCACCGACCGTGCCGCTGTTCGGCGCCGGCCCTCCCCGCCGACTTCAGGCCGACGCTCACGGGCGGCTGATCGGTGCGCCGCCGCAGGTAGCCACAACTCCTCTTGACCGCAACGTACTTTGCATTGCAAAGTTCATGGATGCGGGCAGCCGACCGGCGGCCCGCTTCCCAGCGCTCCCGAAGCGCGACCACAAGGGGGGCCTCATGGGGACACCGTCACTGAGCGGCGCGGGATCCGAGCCAAGGACGCACGCCGTCAGCCTGTTAGCGGCGACGGAAGACCTAAGGGCCAGGACTCGCGCGCAGATGAACGGCTCGTGGGTCTCCCTCCTCGGCTTCGCCTTTCTTGCGCTGGCAGCCTCTCCGGTTGCCCGGTACGCCTTCAATTTCGGCGCCCATGGACGCAACGTCGGGTCCTATCCGGCCTTCGCCTATGCCGAGCTGAGTGACCTGTGCGTCGTCCATGAACTGGGAGCCCCCTGTGTGAGGGGCGAGTTCGACGGCGCCGTCCTCCGCTTCGCGGCCTGGGGCGTGTGGTTCGCGCTGCTTCCCCTGGCATGGTTCGTCTTCGCCCGCTGGTACCGCCTGCGCGGTGAGGACCGCGGTGTCGTGCCCCGTCGTGGCATGTGGGTCCGTACGACCGCCGTAGCCACCGCAGCGATCACGACGGCCCTGATGGCCCTGCTGTTCGGCGGGGACCAACCGTGGGAGGTCGTACTGCTGGAGAACAGCTACGTCTCCCCGTGGTACCTCGTCGGCCTTGGACTCGTCGCACTCGGAACAGCCGAACGCAGCTGGATCGCCGTGGCCGCCGGTACCGCTCACGCCCTGCTGCTCACTGGGTACCTCGGGGCCTCCTGGGGCAGCGGATGGCTCCCCTGGCAGCATCCCGCACACCCCGACTGGACCGACGGACCGCAGGCCAAAGCACTCCTGCTCGCCGCCATCCTGCTCCTTGCCGGCCTGGCCGAGTGGGCCGTGGCCCGTCGTCGGCCCGCGCCCGAGGCGGTTGAAGCCGGTACGGTTGCCGCATGAGTGTCGGGGACTCGACCGCCGGGTGGGACGAAGAGGAAGGACTCCATCCGACGCAGTCGCTGAACGACACCGTCCACCAGCGTGTACGCCTCGGCATCCTCACCGTCGCCCGGGAAGCCGATCGCGTCGAGTTCGGCTTCCTGAAGAATCAGTTGGCCGTCACCGACGGAAACCTCTCCCGGCACGTGAAGGTGCTGGAGGACTCAGGTCTGATCACCGTGGAGAAGGGCTACGCCGGTCGGCGCCCCCGAACGTGGATTGCCCTCACCCGTCAAGGCGCGCAGGCGCTGGACGCGGAACTTCGCGCCCTGCGTGCCCTCGTCCTCCGCCTGGAAACCCCCCGTCCCACGGCCGACCCGTCGGAGGCGTGATCACCGTTCCGTCAGGGGTGCGGTACCCGCGGGTGAGGCTTTACGGCCTCGAACGCCGAGAACGCCGCCATTCGCCGAGCGTCCCGACCACCGTGATGCCGACGAACGCACAGACGCCGAACTGCACCAACTCCCAGAACGGCGCATGGCTGAACAGAACCCCCGCCAGCGTGCCCGCCACAGCCGCAAAGAGGGCAGCCCCCGCGTTCCCCAGCAACATTCGGCCCATGCCTCATCCCCCGTCCCCGTGTTGCCCATGTACCCGTACGAGGCCGGGAGGCCGACCTCGCAGGGGCGGTCTCAAGGATGACCCAGGTCCGCCGTGCCGGACGAGGCAATTGCCGGTGCGGCGATCGGACCCCCCGGGGGTCAGGCCTTCGTGAGGACGAAGAACAGGAAGCACAGGAACTTGCCCGACGGCTTCTGCGCGAAGACTTCGGGGAACCGTTCGCGGGCCTCGGGCGCCGGGGCCGGTTCGCTGATGACGTCGATCCGGAAGCCGGCCGCGGTGAACGCGTCGGTGATCGCGTGCAGCGGCCGGTCCCAGAAGGTCATCAGGTGTTTGGCGCCGCCGAGTTCCCACATCTCGGAGCTGGCGCGTGTCGCGAAGTAGTCGGTTCCGCGCGGCGCCGCCATCTGGCTGACGAAGGGGTGGTTGACGGACACGATGAGCCGTCCGCCGGGCTTCAGCACGCGCCGCAGTTCGGCCAGGGCCGTTGTCCAGTCCTCCAGGTAGTGCAGGACCAAGGAGGCGACGACGTCGTCGAATCCGGCGTCGGCGAACGGCAGCGGGCCGCCCAGTTCGGCGCGCTCCAGCACCACGTCGTCGCCGAGCCGCTTGCGGGCCAGCGCCAGCATCCCGGCGCTGGAGTCGAAGCCGGCCACGATCGCGCCCCGCGCGCGCAGGTCCTCGGCCACGGGGCCGGCGCCGCAGCCGGCGTCGAGGATCCGGCGGCCCACGACGTCGCCGGCGAGGTCCACGATCGCGGGACGCGCGTAATAGGCGTTGATGAGGCTGGTCTCGTTCTCCGCCGCGTACGCCTCGGCGAAGCGGTCGTAGTCGTTCGCCTTCTCCCCGGGCCCCGGGGGGGCCTCGACGGGACTGATCCAGGACATCGACCTGGGCACTGGGCCGTCCACCTGTCCGGTCTCAGGGATGGCGGGTCCGCCGGTCGTTCCGGGACGGTTCGGCAAGGTCGACCTCGTTCGTTCGGGCCACGGTGGGCATGACGGGAGTTCCACGAATCGGCCGCTCGGCCCCGATGAAGCCGGCGTACTCGAAACTACGCGACGAAGTCGTGTGCGAGGACGTACTTCCTGGGAGTTGTACGGCGACATGCGAGGGTAGGGAGGACGTGTGGCGAGGTTGAGACAGTGACTGATAACCGATTGGAAGCGCGTTACCGCCGAGCTGACATGCAGGACCCCGTGCTGATTTCCACATCGGGTGAAGTGGATCGCCTTATCGACGCTCTGTTGGCAGGGCCGGAAACCCACAACGCGGTGCACATCCTGTCGAGGGCTCGACCTGTGATGTGG
This sequence comes from Streptomyces sp. NPDC088733, assembly GCF_044751185.1. Lineage (NCBI taxonomy): Bacteria > Bacillati > Actinomycetota > Actinomycetes > Kitasatosporales > Streptomycetaceae > Streptomyces > Streptomyces sp. NPDC088733. Next base: position 86,907 of record NZ_JBIVLH010000016.1, on the reverse strand, counting down.
CTGGGATTTCCGGATCATGAGCTCTACGTCGGAGTAAGCAGAGCTGACCAGGTGGGCGCGTTGGCTCTCTCGCTGCCCGAAGTCGGACGCATCGCTTCAGTGGGTTCCCCAGGTTCACGCAGTGGCGTCACATATCATGTCGCAGGGCATTGGACTGAATTTGCCGACAATTCCGAGATTTCATTGACGCGCGTTCGCGAGGCCGTCAAAGAGTTCCTCCGTTCCGGAGGAAATATTCCGACTTGCCCGAAGTGGAAGCCCTTTGAAACCCTTGGCGAGGGAGTGGACAACGACCCTTGGGCGTAGAGCCTTGATGCCATGGGAATTCGTCTCACCTGTCGGAAGGCTGCGGGCCGGGCCTCATCCGGGCGGATGCTGACCCGCGGCAACGCCGTCCCATCGCCGCTGTTGGGAGTTGCACGGCGCTGGGTCTGTCATCAGTTGAGGCAATCGGGGCAGTCCACCACGGGCGGCGGGTGCGGGAAGGTGCGGTTGCCTTCCAGCCAGTTCTCCAGCCACTGGGCCAGGGTGAACCGCTCCTCGAAGAATCGGTGCCGCTCGCAGAGCGCGTTCGGGTCCCAGCCCCACATGCGGGCCTCCGGTGTACGGAAGTCGACGTGCCACCAGATCGCGCAGCCCAGTGTCATCAGCGGCGGAGTGTGAAGCAGATACAAAAACTCGGGGTCAGACTTGATCTCGCGCACGCACCGGAGCAGGGACTCCTCCTCGCTGTACCACTTGCCGGTGTCGGTCAGGGACAGGACGCCGTCGGGTCCGAAGCCGCCATTGGCGACCTCCAGGTACAGGCGCCGCAGCAACGCCGGCATGGGGTGTCTCACGATGCTTTCGAGCTCGGCGATCGAGGCCCACCTGCATGGCACGGACGAGGACGCGGTCTCGTCGGCCTACGTGGAGGCGTGCGCTCAGCAGTGGACCGAGCGCAGAACCTCAACACGTGCGGCGACGAGCAGAGTTAGCCTCGGAATTTCACGAGGTGGGCGGGCCGTTCAAAGCGTGACCAAAAACGCGATAAGCACTCCGCGTCTGAACACTAAGGTGCACAGCCGGGGGATCGACTACCGGGCCCGCAGCGCGGAAGAAGTCGCTGCGAAGGAGAGCAATGGCCCCACGGCATGAAGTACAAGAACGAAGCCGAGATCATGCGCGCGCTCGGAATCGACACCTGGAGGCATCTCTCCAAGGAGAAGGCGGTCAGGTTCGCGGCCATGATGCCTGACATGGACACCGAAGTGGCCATGAAGATCGTTGAACAGTTCCCCGAGTTCAGGAAGTTCGCCACGGATGCCTTCGGCACCATCGAGAAGGCCCACGAGGCCACTCTTGCGGACGGCAGGCATAGCCTGGATCAGGTCTACCAGGCCCTCCGGGAGAACCGGGTGATCTTCGAGCGAGAACTCCAGAGGGGTGACCTGACCTGGGAGCAGAGGAAGCACATACTCGAACTCATCCAGGAAACGGCAAGACTTGCTTCTCAGAAGGACACCGAGCACAAGCGCCACGTGGACGGTCTGCTGAAGAAGACCATGGTCGGTGTCGGATCAGCGCTTGCTCTCGGTGTGGTCTTCGTCGGAGGCCGGATCCTGGCCCAGGGCAAGGACGAACCCGATGACTCCGGGGAGTCGTGAGACCGGCGCCGGCGACGGTCTTGGATTTCGGTGACCGTCTCATTGATCGGGCCGCGCTGGGCTCTGACCTCCGCTGGAAGCGGGGGCGTTGTCAGTGGCGTGCGTCAGACTCGGAGCACGGTACACACCCGTGCCGGCTGTCTGTCCACGCACCGCACCCCCGGCCCGCAAGGAACGGTCATGGCACATCTGCACAATCAGTTCGACGACCTGCTCACTCTGATCAACGTAGACCCCGACGTCCTCACGGCGACACGCGAACGTCTGGCGCTGGCCCGCACATTGGCCGAGCAGCACCCCGAGGGCCGTACGTCGTACAGCTCGGGTTCGATCCCTGTTCGCACCCACATTCAGCCGCACGCCGGAGCCATCAGCGATGGGGACGGCGGGATCATCTTGGACCGTATCCGGCACCCGGAGCTTGGTCCTGATGGAGGAGGGGAGGCTCCGCACACCGTCACCGATGAACTTGTCGCGTTCATCGGTCCGAAGCTCCGAGACCCGGAGCGCACCCCGTTTTACCCCAAGGCGCGAGTGTGCAAGTCCCGGCGGGGCCTCAAGATTCACTTCGGCGCCCCGGTCAACGGCACGGATGTCACGGTCGATCTCATCGTGGCGCTGCGGCGCCGCGACGGGCGCGGACTGTGGATCCCCGACCTGGAGCAGGCCCCGAGCTCCGCAAAGGCATGGAGCGCCAGCGACCCTCAAGGCCACGTGGAGCTGCTGACGTCCGGCGCCGACGCCCTGCGGCGCACTCGGCGTCGCGCCATCCGCATCCTCAAGGCGTGGAATGCCCAGGCCACGAAGCCGGGCTTTTCCTCACACCAACTCTCCGTCTGGGCATATGAGTTCGTCGAGCCGAAAATGGGCCTCGTCGGCGCCGTCCACACGGTGCTGCTGAAGGCCGCCCTGCGCCTTCAGCGCGGCGAGCCGACCAAGGATCCGCGCTCCGTCTCGCCCGACCTCAAGCCGCTGATCCCCGACGCGGATGCAGAGCGGCGGCTGCGGGTCGCCGCCGACAGGCTCGCGAAGGCCATAGCCGACCCCGATGACATCGACACGGTGGCGGAGGTCCTGGAACTCCTCTTCCCCAAGACGATGCGTGAACGCGAGCGCGCCTTCTCCGCCGCCTCCACTCCCCTGAGCACCACCGCAAGCCTCGGTCTCGCGGGCACGAGCCTGTCCATCCCGAAGACGCGCTCGTGGCGGAAGGGCACGGCCGTTGAACGGTGACAGACGTCCCGCGGGCCGTCCTTGGTTCGCCCGCCCGATGGCCCGCGCCGAGCTGCTGACTGGGATGCGTTCAACGGGGCTCGACGTGCGCGAGGTGGATAAACCCGCCGACTTCGCGTCCGGGTTCACCGTCCAGGTCTACCCGCACATTCGGATCCTGCCCTCACACAGTCTCCGCATCGCCTTCGCCCCCGGCGATCCGGCATTCCCCCGCGTCCACGCACGCGGACCCGACTGTCCCGCCCACCGCAACCCCGACGGTTCCCTTTGCCTCTGGTACCCGAAGGACGCGCTCTCGCGCCGGTGGTCGCCCGGCGACGGCGGGCGGCTCCTCGTCGCGATCATTGTCCGCCATCTGCGCTGGGAGTCTGCCTTTTGCGCCACCAGCATCTGGCCGGGCTTCGAAGCACCCCACGGCCTCGGTTCGCCGGGCCTCGACGAACAGGACCACATCATTGGCTGACGCGATCAAGGCCCTCGGCCCCTACGCTGCTGTTTTCGCCGCGCTGGTGACCGGCCTCGTCCTCGGCGTCCAGGCGCGGATCGGGCGTCGCGCTCAGATGCAGGAGCGGAAGCAGGAATTGTTCGCGAGCGCGTACGAGGCAAGTATCCAGTACGCGGAGATGGCTTACGCCGTGCGGCGCCGCCGCGCGGACGCTGCCGCCGAGGAGCGGGTTCGCCTGTCGGAGCAGCTGCGGGAGATCCAGTCCAGACTGACCTGGCACGAGGCGTGGGTCCGTTTCGAGGCTCCGGAGGTGGGCGCCGCGTATGACGAACTCGTCTCCCGTACACGGACGGTGGCCGGGCAGAGCATGAAGGATGCGTGGCGATCGGCTCCAGTGGCAGACGACACGGCGATGGTGATCCCGACGTCGGTCGTCGACCTGCGGGCGCTGGCGGATGTCCGCGAGCGATACATGGCTGCGGTGGAAGCGCACCTTCGCCCCCGGGGCCGCGCCCGACGCCTTCTCCCGCGCCCGCGCCGCGCCCTGCTGTCCCCTCGCGTGCCCGGTACTGGCCCTGGGCCTACGTGATCACCAACGCCCTAGAACGGCTCGATGAAGTGTTCGCTGCCCGCCTCGGCGGTGAGTAGCGCAGCAGTGTCGTAGTTGCCCTCCTTGACCATGCGTTCGAAGAAGATCTTGTACCGTCCTATGTACGACGCTCCTCGAAGATTGGGTCCGGCGGGAACGGCATGTTCTTGGGCAACTCGACCTTGGTCAATGATTTCGGCGCGCGTTCTACGAGCATGATGAAACCGAACCAGGGCTCAGCTTTGTGCGCCCCCAGCAAGCACCAGCAGGATCGGTCAGTCGTTGCAGCCAGCTGCCGGGTCACTCTTCCCGGAGACCGATTGCCATCACGGTCCCGTCGGCACGGATGGACACCGCGTTCCACTTCCCTGACGCGCTGCGGTCCGGCCACTGTCCTCGGAGGCCGTGCACTTCGCGTCGATATTCGTTGACGCGCCCGTGGTGGAGATGCATGTACAGGCTCTTCTCGAGTCCGGAGAACGCCTCTACGCGGGTGCCGTTCAGGCGGTAGATGTGGTCGGTGCCGACGAAGTCGATGCCGTGGATGTGGTGCTCTGCATCTCGCAGTCTGGCCGTGTTGGCATGGACGTCATGCTGGAAGTGGCGTTGCCCCTGCTCCTTGGTCAGGTACTGGGCGGTGGGTCTGCCACCTCCGGTGAATGCCGTGAGCGTGGCCGCTTCCGTCCGTGCCAGCACAATGTTGAACCAGGTGAAGGATTCGGGCAGTACCTGGTACCCGGGGAGGGTCGTCTCGCCTCGTTCTGCGTGCCGCACGACGTCGGCCATGCGATTCCCTTGGTCCAGGGCAAGGTTCAAGTCGGCTTGTCCTGTTTCTCCGGACGGGTGGAGGACGGTCGTGCCCGGTGCCTCCAGGACGTGCAGGGCGAGGCTCTCCTTAGTGGGGATCTCTGTTCCGATCAGCAGGTACGGGACGGTGCCGTAGGGCCCGATGTGTACGGACTCCACGTGAGCACCAGCGGTGCTGAGCTGCTTGTGTACCTGGTGGACGCTGCTGTGGGTGCCCTTCGAAGAGACGAGTAGGACCTTGGACGGCTGATCTGGCTGCCAGGCTTCGACGAAGAAGTGAGGCCGTCGTTGCAGCGGCTCCGGGCGGGATCCGGTGCCGGAGGTGCTGCGAAGGGCCCAGCCGGCTTTCAGAGCGACGTCCGCGGGAATCACGGAGACGGAGTGGTCGGGGTACCTGGACCTGACCACGTGCTCCGCCAACAGTGAGGCGAAGCCAGTTCCGATTTCTCCGGACTGCGTGGCCTTGTAGAAGCGCAGGAGGTCGCGCCCCTCGGACGACAGTCCCAGGTAGTCGCCCTGGTTGGCCTCCAGCGCCTGGCTGTAGCGCAGACTCCCCCAGTGCTCGGCCAGCCCTCGTCCTGCGCCTTGACGGGCCGACGCGGCCCCGAGGCCGATGGCGTGAATGACTTGCCAGGGAGTGAGTGTCAGTGACCGCGGCGCGGCTCGGACGGCTCTGTAGTCGGTGCGTCGGCGAAGCGGGCCCCGTCCGTCGTCTATTCGCTTTTCGTCCTCGTCCTCCGCGGCCTCGGAGACCTGGGCGGCGAGTTCGGTGGACGAGCGGACCTGGACGTGTGAGGTGTTGCTCAGCTCGTGGAGGATCTCGCTGACGGCTTTGGATTCGTCCTTGTTCACCGATTGCCCTTCCGTCGACGTCGTGTGGCTTGAGCCGCAGGACGGTAGGGCGGGGCGGGGGAGCGCAATCAAGTACGCACGAGGGGCGCAGGCCGGTATCCGGCCAGCTCTCTTCGGTGCCCGTACGAGTGGCGCCGGGCGAACTGCCAGGGCTGTCACTGGCAGCCTGAGCACTCTGCGTCGTACTCAACTTCGCAGGAGCCTCATGAGCGAGTCGCGGCGGATCTGTTGTGTGAGCGCGAGCTGCTCATGTAGCCGTCGCTCATGCTCATCCAGCTGCCTCATCGCGTCGGCGATCGCCTGTTGCACTCCGAGATCTGGCAGTGCAACAGGCAATTTGCTCAGAGCGTTGAGAGAGATGGTCTTCATGGTCATACTCCCCGTGGAGTGGGCATCGAGCCATTGGCGTGCCTTCGTACTGCGGAGGTAGGCCGCGAAGTAGTCAGCGTTCAGCTCAGCGGGTGGCCGAAGAACGAAGCAGCCGGTTCCACAGAGCCATCCCTGTTGCTCCTCTCGGACGACCGCACATCGCCCCAGCTCTCCGCGACGTGCCAGTACCACGTCGCCGAGGTGGAGGCGAAAGCGATCCAGATCATTGGCTTGACGGTCGCCGATGTACTTGATGCTCGTCGTGCTGATGCCATTGCTGGTGAGGTCCTTGGGCATCACCACGGGGATCCCGGCGTCCACGTAGTCCTCCGCATGGATGAGACTTCCCGAAGGCCCGGCGTAGAGCAGGCCGGGCTCCGGTTCCTCGAACAAACCAGCTTGAGTTCCCTTCACAATGAGCCCAAGAGGCACACGGGGAAGTTCGACCCCGCTGCGAGTCAATCGCCTGCACACGCTGAAACTTCCCTGGACAGCACGGCTGGAACTCGACGTCGCGCCGTTATGCCGGTCCAGGGCATCGAGCATGAGATCAAGGTCTGGTGCTGCTGGTTGCTGCTCAGGGTCGAAGTGGACGTACCGGCGCGGATCGAGGCTGCCGTCGTTCTCGTCGATCTCGGCATGTGAAACCGAACGAGAGAATCCTGGTTCATCAGGCGTTGCGGAAGGGGACAGCCGCCACGCGTGAAACCGCGTGCTGATGCGATCAGTGTCCTCGGTGGTCAAGGTGCATGGCTGCCGTGGAACCTGTTTACCGAGTCTGCTTGCATCGATGAAGAGGACGGATTCGGTATCGCCTACCGGCAGGTGGCGGGACTTGTCGCGAGCCAACACCCAGATGTGTACGGGAATGGCGGTGTGGGGTGCGAAAAGGTTCGCCGGCAACGCAATGATAGCGAGGAGAGCACCACTGGCGATCATTCTTCTGCGGATCAGCGCTTCACGGCCGCCGGACCAGGCGGCTCCCGGCGGCATGATCATTACCGCGAACCCCTCCTCGCTGAGTCGGCTCCACGCGAGCTGGAGCCAGGCGAAGTTCGCGCTGGATTCGGGCGGTTGCCCGAAGGGCCAGTCGACTGTGTGGTGAGCCGTGATGCGCTGGTTGAACGGCGGGTTGCTCAGCACCAGGTCGACGAGGCCCGTACCCCGGTGCTGAAAGAGCGACACCGGATCGGAGGCACTCACGACGGGCTGATCCACTCCGTGGATGGCCAGGTTCATCATCGCTAGCCGTGGATTGCTGCGATCTGTGGCATGAGCCTCGAAGGAAGCGCCGTCCAGCCGACCGTGTGCCGCGATGCGCTCCGCTGCGACTGCAAGAATGCCACCGGTCCCGCAAGCCGGATCAAGGATTCGATCCCCCGGCCGCGGGGCTGCGGTCTCCACAAGCAGGCGCACGACGTCGCGCGGTGTGTAGAACTCTCCTGCCAGAAAAGCACCTTCCTGAACGTGGCGTTCGAGGAGCAACTCATAGACTTCCGCCAGGCTTGCTTTGGCCAGCGCCGGCCCCTGCGTAAGGGCAGCAAGGAACGCGGCTGCCCAGGGAACGTCATCTGCTCCTTCACTTCCGTCGAGGAACTCGACGTCGAGCCTGTCGATGTCAGGCACAGGAAAGAGCTGATGCCTACTCGCGCTTCTCAAGGCGGCGCGCAGGTCCACCAGCGGCGAGATGCCGATCTGGGCCTCCGCAGTTGCTCGAGCCCACCGTTTGACGAACTCATCCTCCGATTCACCGACCGACTCAACAAACCCTGCAAGAAGCAGGATCGTGGTCATAGAGGTGAGGTCGCCGAACGTTTTCCGGCCCCGTTGGAAGGGTGCGTATGCCCGCCAGAGCCGGTCCACAACGTCAGCAGATGCGCTCTTCGTTTCTGTGCTTCCCACTTGCAGGTCTCCTCGCTCCACATCGACTTACTGCAGTTGGCTGATGGTGTATGCCACTGCTGAGGCGACAACCATCAGCAGACATAGACGCAGCGTCATGCCCGTGCTCTGCATCGCCTTACCCAGCAGCTCGAAGAACGACTTCACTCTGTGGTGCCCCCTACCACTCTCGATTGGGTATGTGCGCAGCAGCGCTGCGCACTCTCTGCACTCGGGGCCCTGTTGCGAGATGGCCGTGCTTGGCCCTGAAGTTGAGGCGGATTGGCAGGAATCTAGCAGTGGGTGCAGAGGGGTGCACGTCTGTTGCTTCCTCACTCCCGCTAACGTCACTGCGTGCGCAGCAGCGCTGCGCAACCTCTTAAGGTGAAGTTGCTGATGGCGGACGTGCCGAGACTGCGGCGGAGGGAAGGCGTCGCCTGGGGTGACGCTTCGAGTGTGAGGCAGGTCACTTGGGTTGTCGGGCTTACTCAACTCACTCACCCTCTACGCGGCTACCGGATCGCGCGAGTATCTGCAGCCGCGCGGCTCCAGCCTGACACTGCGATCGGTCTTCGGCGGGGCCAGCATGAGCCGCCGAGACGACTCCCCGGCACGCGTAGCCCGTCGGTAGTTCTCGACGGCTACGCGTACGTGCTCATCGTGAACCGAGGTGTACGCGGGTTCGCGACGGTTCGATGGGGACGACTGGGCATACCCGCGCAAATTCGAAGCGTCGCTATCGCGCTTCATCCAGGTCGAGCGTCTCCTCCTCGACTGCGAGGTAGGTGTCGGCAGTCGCCGCCTCCAGAAAGCCTTCTTCCCTGGGAAGTGCAAGCCGAGGAACCGAGTCGAGGAGATGAAGCCAGGAGGCTCTGTCGCCTGTTGTGAAGCCTGACCGCACAGCGCGGAGCTGCTCTTCCCGCCGTTCCTCCCGGACTCCCCGCATGTATCTCTCGGCCTCGGAGATCCTGTCCTCGTACGCCTGCTCGCTCACTGGCCGTTCGGACAGGGTTGCGTCCTTGGAAGTGGTGTACGGGTTCCCACCTGATTCGGGTGTTTGTCCCGGCGTCGGGGTGAGGGTCCGGATATAGAGACGGCCACCGGCTGATCTTCGAGATGTCTAAGGCTCGAAGGAGATCAGCACGATGACCGCACCAGACAGTCTGCCCCTGCACGCCCTGACCGAGGAGAACCTCGCTGCGGCGAGTCCCGATCTGCTGCGCGCGATGGTCAAGACCTTCGCCGACGCGCTCATGTCCGCGGAGGCCGACGCCCTCTGCAACGCCGAATACGGGCAGGTCAGCGACGAACGCGTCAACCACCGCAACGGCTATCGCCCACGCGAGTGGGACACCCGCGCCGGCACCGTCGAGCTGGCCATCCCCAAGCTCCGCAGCGGCAGTTACTTCCCGCACTGGCTCCTCGAACGCCGACGCCGGGCCGAACAAGCCCTCATCAGCGTGGTCGCCACCGCCTACCTGCTGGGCGTGTCCACCCGCCGGGTCGAGAAACTCGCCGAGTCCCTCGGCGTCACGCAACTGTCCAAGTCCCAGGTCAGCGCCATGTCCAAGCACCTCGACGAGCAGGTGGCCGCGTTCCGCAACCGGCCGCTGGACGCCGGACCGTATACGTTCGTCTGGGTCGACGCGCTGACCCAGAAGGTCCGCGAGGGCGGCCGGATCATCAACGTCCACGCGCTGGTCGCGGTCGGTGTCAACGCCGACGGGCACCGCGAGATCCTCGGCCTGGACGTCGCCACCGCCGAGGACGGTGCCGGCTGGCTCGCCTTCCTGCGCTCGCTCATCGCCCGCGGCCTCAGCGGCGTCCAGCTCGTCGTCTCCGACGCCCACACCGGCCTCGTCGACTCGATCGGCGCGACCCTGCCCGGCGCCTCGTGGCAGCGCTGCCGCACCCACTACGCCCGCAACCTGCTCTCCCAGGTCCCGAAATCGGCCCAGCCGTGGGTGGCCACACTGCTGCGGACGGTCTTCGAACAGCCCGACGCAGACGCCGTCCAGGCTCAGATGCGACACGTCCAGGAGGCTTTGGAGGCGAAGTTCCCCAAAGCCGCCGGACACCTGGACGCCGCCCGGCACGACCTGCTGGCCTTCACCGCCTTCCCGCGCGAGATCTGGCGGCAGATCTGGTCCAACAACCCCCAGGAACGACTGAACAAGGAGATCCGCCGCCGCACCGACGTGGTCGGCATCTTCCCCGACCGCACCGCCGTGATCCGGCTGGTCGGCGCCGTCCTGGCCGAACAGAACGACGAGTGGACCGAAGCCCGCCGCTACATGGGCCGCGAGCTGCTGATCAAGGCCCGCCTCCACCCGATCGAGTCAGGAACCGACGACACCGCCCTGCCGACCGAACTCACCGCATAGCCTCAAAGAAAAGATCACCGAGTGGCCGTCGATACACCACTCCGGCGGACGTGACCTCGGACAGCGGCATTACCGCCGCGCGCGGCAGCTCGGCGAGATAGGCAGGCCGCTTATCTCGGACCTGAGCGACGATACGACGCTCCGCGTTGGCAAGTTCCCGGCACGCGCCGTAGAGGCGTCGAGACATGCCAAGCATGAGGTCCGTCCCCGGCAGCCTTCCTGCCAGCATGTCCAGACCTTCCCGTCGCCTGATGCCCTCATCGCCGAGCCCGTGGAGCTTCCGCCGGGCATCCTATTTTGTGCCCCTGCCAGTGAGGTGGTGATCGGCCTCTGTTGCTGGCTGGTTCAGGCAGCCGACTTGGGCTGGGGGGCCGTGCATGTTCCCGCGGAGCGCTAAGCGGGTCGCCCTAGAGGATCTCGTCCCCGAAGCAGCGGGACGCCGACGAAGCCCGTTCGTGGGCGTCCGCGACTGTCCGCCCTGCGCAACTGAGACCACGTACGTCGAAGGGCCCCACCGCGACCGGTGGGGCCCTTCGACAACGTGCCCGGTGAGGCACTGGCGGAGGATACGAGATTCGAACTCGTGAGGGGTTGCCCCCAACACGCTTTCCAAGCGTGCGCCCTAGGCCACTAGGCGAATCCTCCGCGGCAAACATTACTAGACCGGAGGGAGTGCTCGCGAACTCGTTCCTCGGGAGCGTCGGCGTGCATCCGGGGGTGATCGGATCGGGTAGGCTGGGTGCAGCCCCTCACGTGGCGCTATCTCGCTGAACCCCCCCAGGGCCGGAAGGCAGCAAGGGTAGGTGGGCTCTGGCGGGTGCGTGAGGGGTCTTTCTTTTGGCCCGGGAGGGCGGCCCGTGTGGGGTCCGTCACATGGGTGGGGCCCGGGTGTCGGTGGGGGCCGATATCGTCGTAGGCGTGTCCCTTGCTCTGTACCGCCGCTATCGCCCCGAGACCTTCGCCGAGGTCATCGGGCAGGAGCACGTCACCGACCCGTTGCAGCAGGCGCTGCGGAACAACCGGGTCAATCACGCGTACCTCTTCAGCGGGCCGCGCGGCTGCGGCAAGACGACCAGCGCGCGCATCCTGGCGCGCTGCCTGAACTGCGAGAAGGGCCCGACGCCCACGCCGTGCGGCGAGTGCCAGTCGTGCCGGGACCTGGCCCGCAACGGTCCGGGGTCGATCGACGTGATCGAGATCGACGCGGCGTCGCACGGTGGTGTGGACGACGCCCGCGACCTGCGGGAGAAGGCCTTCTTCGGGCCGGCGAGCAGCCGCTACAAGATCTACATCATCGACGAGGCGCACATGGTCACCTCGGCGGGCTTCAACGCCCTGCTGAAGGTGGTCGAGGAGCCGCCGGAGCATCTGAAGTTCATCTTCGCGACGACGGAGCCCGAGAAGGTCATCGGCACGATCCGCTCGCGCACCCACCACTACCCCTTCCGGCTGGTGCCGCCAGGGACGCTCCGCGACTACCTGGCGGAGGTCTGCGAGCGCGAGGCGATCCCGGTCGAGGCCGGGGTGTATCCGCTGGTGGTCCGGGCCGGGGCCGGCTCGGTGCGCGACTCGATGTCGGTGATGGACCAGTTGCTCGCCGGTGCGGGCGAGGCCGGTGTGACGTACGCCATGGCGACCTCGCTGCTGGGGTACACCGACGCCGCGCTCCTGGACGACGTGGTGGACGCCTTCGCCGCCGGGGACGGCGCGTCGGCGTTCGAGATCGTGGACCGGGTGATCGAGGGCGGGCACGACCCGCGCCGCTTCGTCGCCGACCTGCTGGAGCGGTTGCGGGACCTGGTGATCCTGGCGGCGGTGCCGGACGCGGTGGAGAAGGGCCTGATCGACGCCCCCGCCGATGTCCTGGAGCGGATGCGCGCGCAGGCCGGCGTCTTCGGCGCGGCCGAACTGAGCCGCGCCGCCGACCTGGTCAACACCGGGCTCACCGAGATGCGCGGGGCGACCTCGCCGCGACTCCAGCTGGAACTGATCTGCGCCCGGGTGCTGCTGCCCGCGGCGTACGACGACGAACGGTCCGTGCAGGCCCGGCTGGACCGGCTGGAGCGGCGCGCCTCCGCGGGCGGTTTCGCGGCGCCCGCGGGCGGCCCGGCCGGCGGCCCCGCGGCTCCGGTCGTGGAGTTCGGCGAGCCGTTGCCCCCGGGCGGCGGCCGTGCGGCGGCCCGCGCGGCGATGAACGCCCCGGCACGTCCCGCCGACGAGCCCGCCGCCGCGCCACCCGCCCCTCCCGCCCCTGCCCCCGTACAGGCGCCCGCCCCCGCGGAGACCGCCCCCAGTCCGGTCGCAGCCCCCCGCCCCGGTGCCTGGCCGAGCGCCGCCGCCCCCGGGAGCGGCCAGCGCCCCGGTGCCTGGCCGGCCGCGGCCTCACCGGCGGCCCCGCCGCCCCCCGCTCCCGCCGAAGCGGCCCCCGTCGTCCCCGCCGTTCCCGCCGCCCCCGCGTCCGGGGCGCCTGTCGGCGACCCCTCCCGGGTCCGCCAGATGTGGCCGGACATCCTGGAGGCCGTCAAGAACCGTCGCCGGGTCACCTGGATGCTGCTGGAGCAGAACGGCCGCCTCGTCGGGTTCGACGGCTCCACGCTGCAGATCGGCTTCGACAACCCGGGCGCCCGCGACAGCTTCGTCAACCGCGGCCACGAGGACGTCCTCCAGCAGGCGATCACCGACGCCCTGGGCGTCCAGTGGCGCATCGAGGCGATCGTCAGCCCCGGCGGGCCGGGCGGCGGTTCCGGGGGCGGCTTCGGCGGCGGTTCCCGGCCCGGCCCGGGACACCCCCAGGGCCCGGCTCCCGCCGCGCCGCCGCAGCCCCAGCCGTCTCAGCAGCCGCACCAACCGCAGCAGGCTCAACCCCAACAGCCCCATCAGCAGCCCCAGTCGGCCGCTCCCGCCACGCCGGCCCCGCAGGCCGCGCCGCCCGCCACGGGCAGGGCCGCCGCCGCACGCGCCGCGGTGGGGGCGCCCTCCGCGGTGTCCGGTGGCGTGTCCGCCGCCGCGCACGCGCCGGTCGCCGAGGAGCCGCCCCCGGTCGAGTACGACATGCCCGAGGACGACGACCCGGACCTGGTCGAGTCCGCGCTGAGCGGCCACGACCTGATCGTGCGGGAACTGGGCGCCACCGTGATCGAGGAGATCGCCAACGACTGACCGGCGACCGCCGGTGACCGCCGGCCGGCTTCCGGCGGACCTGCGGGCAACCGCCGGGCAAGCGGCCGGCGACCGGCCAACGACCGGCCCTGTCCGGTCCTTCCGGCCGGAACGGGCGGAACGGGCGACGCGTGTCGGTCGTTCCTGGCTACGGGTAGCGCGAGCGGGCGTCCGAGCACGTAGGCTCGCCCTACCCGCACAACCGTCGTCGTGAGGCAGGAGCGAGACCGTGATCCCCGGTGGTGGTCAGCCGAACATGCAGCAGCTGCTCAAGCAGGCCCAGCAGATGCAGGAGAACCTCGCGGCAGCCCAGCAGGAGCTCGCCGAGACCGAGGTCGAGGGCACCGCGGGCGGCGGCCTGGTGAAGGCGACGGTGACCGGTGCCGGCGAGCTCCGGGGTCTGGTCATCGACCCGAAGGCGGTCGATCCTGAGGACACGGAGACGCTGGCCGACCTGGTCGTCGCCGCCGTGCAGAACGCGAACGCGAGCGCGCAGGAGCTGCAGCAGCGCAAGCTCGGCCCGCTCGCCCAGGGGCTCGGGGGCATCCCCGGCCTTCCTTTCTGACGGCCCCGGGTCTTCCGGACCGTCCGAGCGACGAAGAGGGCACAGCGTGTACGAGGGCGTGGTTCAGGACCTGATCGACGAGCTGGGCAGACTGCCCGGCGTGGGTCCGAAGAGCGCGCAGCGGATCGCCTTCCACATCCTTCAGGCCGATCCCGCCGACGTCCGCCGGCTCGCGCACGCCCTGAGCGAGGTCAAGGCGAAGGTGCGGTTCTGCGTGGTCTGCGGCAATGTCGCCGAGGCCGACCAGTGCCGGGTCTGCCGAGACCCGCGCCGCGACACCACGGTCATCTGCGTGGTCGAGGAGCCCAAGGACGTGGTCGCCATCGAGCGCACCCGCGAGTTCCGGGGCCGGTACCACGTGCTGGGCGGCGCGATCAGCCCGATCGAGGGCGTCGGCCCCGACGACCTGCGGATCAGGGAGCTGCTGGCGCGCCTCGCGGACGGCACCGTCACGGAGCTGATCCTCGCGACCGACCCCAACCTCGAGGGCGAGGCCACGGCCACGTATCTCGCGCGCATGGTCAAACCGATGGGACTGAAGGTCACCCGTCTCGCCAGCGGCCTGCCGGTCGGGGGCGACTTGGAATACGCCGACGAGGTCACGCTCGGCCGAGCCTTTGAAGGAAGGCGGCTCCTTGATGTCTGACAACGCCCTCGACCCCGACGACTTCGCGTCCTCGATCGTGGATCAGATCGAGAGCTTCATCCTCTCGGTGCGGGAGGTCGCCAAGGGCGACGACCCGGACAGCGCGGTGCCCTATCTCCTGCTGGAGGTCTCGCAGTTGCTGCTGGCCGGTGGCCGGCTGGGGGCACACGAGGACATCGTCCCGGAGGAGCGGTACGAGCCGGACCTCGGGCCGGAGCCGGACACCGACGAGCTGCGCGAGCGGCTCGCGGTGCTGCTGGAGCCGATCGACGTCTACTCCGAGGTCTTCGACCCGTACGTGCCGCGCAGCACGCCGGTCGCCTGCCGGATCTCCGACGACCTCGCGGACGTGGTGACCGACCTCACCCACGGTCTGGCGCACTTCCGGTCCGGCCGGATCACCGAGGCGCTGTGGTGGTGGCAGTTCTCGTACCTGTCCAACTGGGGTCCGACGGCCTCGGCGTCGCTGCGCGCCCTGCAGTCGCTGGTGGCGCACGTCCGGCTGGACAGCCCGCTGGACGCGCTGGACGGCCTGGACACGGACGCGGGCGCGGACGACGACCGGCTCGCGGACGAGGCGGGCCGTGTGATGGCCGCCGAGATCGCCAAACCGCTGGGGCTGGGCCCGGCGAAGTGACGTTCCGCCGGCGGGACCGCCCGGCGTCGGCCTCCGTTCACGAGGGCGTACGCCGGGCGCAGTGACATGGAGCACGGCGTGCGGCGCGATTACCGCGGCGGGGCCGTGGGCAGGTGGTCCGCTGAGTGAGCCGGGCGTCTCAGCATGTGGTGGTATGGGGTCGATCCGGGCCTGCTCGATAAACTGAGCCGAACGCAGTACCAGATTTGAGGAGCGCACGTGGGCCTTGTCGTGCAGAAGTACGGCGGCTCCTCCGTTGCGGATGCCGACGGCATCAAGCGCGTCGCCAAGCGGATCGTCGATGCCAAGAAGACCGGCCACCAAGTGGTCGTCGTGGTCTCGGCGATGGGTGACACGACGGACGAGTTGATCGAGCTCGCCGAACGGGTATCTCCGATGCCCGCCGGCCGCGAGTTCGACATGCTGCTGACCGCCGGAGAGCGGATCTCCATGGCGCTGCTGGCGATGGCGATCAAAAACCTCGGGCACGAGGCGCAGTCCTTCACCGGCAGCCAGGCGGGTGTCATCACCGACTCCGTCCACAACAAGGCCCGCATCATCGACGTCACGCCGGGCCGCATCCGCACCGCCCTCGACCAGGGCAACATCGCCATCGTCGCCGGCTTCCAAGGCGTGTCCCAGGACAGCAAGGACATCACGACGCTGGGCCGCGGCGGCTCCGACACCACGGCCGTCGCGCTGGCGGCCGCCCTCTACGCCGAGGTCTGCGAGATCTACACCGACGTGGACGGGGTGTTCACCGCCGATCCGCGCGTGGTGAAGAAGGCCCGGAAGATCGACTGGATCTCCTCCGAGGACATGCTGGAACTCGCCAGTTCCGGCTCCAAGGTGCTGCTCCACCGCTGTGTGGAGTACGCCCGCCGATACAACATCCCGATCCATGTCCGGTCGTCGTTCTCCGGCCTCCAGGGCACCTGGGTCAGCAACGAGCCGCGAGAGGACGCCAAGGGCATGGAGCACGCGATCATCTCCGGTGTCGCGCACGACACTTCCGAGGCCAAGGTGACGGTCGTCGGTGTGCCCGACAAGCCGGGCGAGGCTGCGGTGATCTTCCGTTCGATCGCGGACGCCGAGATCAACATCGACATGGTGGTGCAGAACGTGTCGGCGGCCTCCACCGGCCTGACCGACATCTCCTTCACCTTGCCCAAGAGCGACGGCCCGCGGGCGATCGAGGCGCTGAAGCGCACGCAGGCGGGCATCGGCTTCGAGGCGCTGCGCTACGACGACCAGATCGCCAAGATCTCGCTCGTCGGCGCGGGCATGAAGACCAACCCCGGCGTCACGGCGCAGTTCTTCGAGGCGCTGTCCAACGCGGGGGTCAACATCGAGCTGATCTCGACGTCCGAGATCCGCATCTCGGTGGTCACGCGTGCCGACGACGTCAACGAGGCCGTGCGCGCGGTGCACACCGCTTTCGGCCTGGACACCGAGAGCGACGAGGCGGTCGTCTACGGCGGCACCGGCCGCTGAGGCGCCCGGGGCCGCTTTCCGTCCCCGCACTGTCCGTTCACCCGTACCACCTGCTGTGTTCCACGACCGCCGGTCGGCCCGTTCACGGGTCGGCCGGCGGTCTGGTGTTACCAGCTGTAACCGCCCCGGGTCGCCGCCCCGTTGTACCGGCGAGTATCGATCATGTGATCAAAACGTGGTCCGGATCCCTTGAAGGAAGCCTGTAAGCACCAGACAATTTGAGCTCTCTGTGTTCCGCAACCGGGCGGTGCGCGGGGCGCGTCCTTGTGTCAGCGCACGGGCCTAATGTGCTGCACGCCGGACACGGTGCAACGGCGCCGGGTTAAAAGGGGCATTGAGGAATAGTTGGTACGCATGGGGATATGCGCGGCGCCATCAAAAACGGTGCCCCGACTGCACAACCCTGACGGGGGCACGTGTGTCCAACAGTCGTGGCAGAGGCAATCGGCATCGAAACAGCGCTCCTCGGGCGCGTCGCGGCTCCGGCGCGACCATACGCGCGGCGGCCGTCCGGCGTGGTCGGCGGCATGCCGGTGATCGCGCCCTGGCCTGTCGTGCAGTCCCCCTCGGGCCGTGACCGCAGCGACGCCGACGACGCGACGTCGGCCGGCACCACCGTCGACCACCTCACCGAGACCTACCGGGCGCACTACCGCTCGCTGCTCGGTCTCGCCGCGCTCCTGCTGGACGACACCGCCTCGTGCGAGGACGTCGTCCAGGAGGCCTTCATCCGCGTCCACTCCGCCCGCAAGCGGGTCCGTGAGCCGGAGAAGACCCTCGCCTACCTGCGCCAGACCGTCGTCAACCTCTCGCGCTCCGCGCTGCGCCGCCGCATCCTGGGCCTCCGGCTGCTCTCCAAGCCCATGCCCGACATGGCGAGCGCCGAGGAGGGCGCGTACGCCATCCTGGAGCGCGACGAGCTGAAGGCGGCCCTGCGCACGCTCCAGCGCCGCCAGCGCGAGGTTCTCGTACTACGCTATTTCGCCGATATGACCGAAGCCCAGGTGGCCGAGACCCTCGGTATCTCCATAGGGTCCGTGAAGGCGTACGGCTCGCGCGGCATCGCGGCGCTCCGCGTCGCGATGGAGGCCACGGCATGACCGAACCGACCACCCCAGAGGGCATGGACCCGAAGCATCCCGAGAACGTGAAGAACCGCGAGAACCCCGACGCCCCCGGGAACGCCGTGCGCCCGGAGAAGACCGCGGGTCCGGGGAAGCCGACGGCCGGCACCGCACCCGAGCAACCCGCGGTGCCCGACGTGACCCCCGGGCCGGGCGAGATCCCGCGCGCGGAGGCCTCGTCGGACCTGAGCCCGGACGAACTCGCGCTCCGCAAGCTGCTGCGCGACGCCGTGCAGGACATCCAGCCCGGCCCCGAGACCCTGGCACACCTGCGCAGGGCGGTGCCGGCGCGGCGCGCCCACCGGCGCCAACTCCTCGTCGGCACAGCGGCCGCGGGCCTGCTCGCGGTGGCGGCCGTGCCCGCCGTGCTGCACGCCACGAACACCGCCGGCTGGGACGACCCGAACCCCGTGGCCGCCGCCGGCACCCCCTCGCCCGGTGCCACCGCGGACGACCCCTCCACCGGCGGCACCAAGGGGGGCAAACCGACCGGCCCCGCCACCGGCGTGGTGGTCGACCCCACGGCGGGGGGCGGCGGCAAGCACCAGACCCCGGACACCCCCGGCGGGCACCCGACCACGAAGACCACGTCGTCCTCGGGGGACATGGCCGTCTCGTCGCCGGCGTGCACCGCCGCCGACCTCGGCAACCCCGCGGGCTGGGCCGGGGCGGCCGATGCCGCCGGCCGGATCAGCGGCTACTTCCGGGTGGCCAACGTCTCCGCGAACTCCTGCACCGTCGACGGCGGCGTGGTCAACGCCACCGCCGAGGGCTCCGCCGACCCGTCGCGGATCAGCGTGCTCGACCACGTGGCGGGCGACGGCAGCGGCCTGCCCGACGCCGGGGCGGAACCGATCGTCCTGAAGGCCGGCGCGAGCTACGAGATCCAGTTCGCCTGGGTCCCGGCCGCCGGCGGGGACATCAGCGGCTGCGCCGCCCCGCCGTCCTCGCCGCCACCCACGCCCACCGGCACGGGGGCCCCCACGTCGGGCAGCGACGCGTCGGGCGAGACGGTCACGACCCTGGACTCCGCGCCCTCCGACGGCGCCCCCGCCGCGGACGTGCTGCTCAGCCACACACCCGACGCCGGTTCGCCCACCGTGACCGTGACCGTCGCGGGCGCCTGCGCGGGCACCATTTACCACACCGCGCCGATGCCCCTGTCCTGAAAGGGCCCGGCGCGGGAGCGGGGGCGGGTCCGACCCGCCCGCCCGCGCCCCGTACCTTGGTGGGGTGTACCGGTTCCTGCTGACCCCGCGCTGGCTGGGCGGGCTCCTCTTCGTGGTGTGCGCCGTGGTGTTCTGCACCTTCATGGGCAGCTGGCAGCTGAGCCGCTTCGAGGACCGCGTGCAGACGCACCGCGCCGCGCAGGACGCGCCGGCGCGGGATGCCAGGACCGCCCCCGTGCCGCTCGCGGAACTGCTGCCCACCGCCCGCTCGGCGGTCACCGCGGAGACCTCCGGCCGGACCGTCACCGCCACCGGCCGCTACGACGGCGCCCACCAGTTCCTCGTGCCCGGCCGTGAACTCGACGGCCGCACCGGCTACTACGTGCTGACCCCGCTGCGGGTCACCGGCGGCCAGGCACTGCCCGTCGTCCGCGGCTGGCTGCCCGGGGACGCCTCGAAGGCGTCGCCCGCGGCCGTCCCGGCGGCCCCGTCCGGCGAGGTCACCGTCGCGGGCGCCCTCCAGGCCCCGGAGACCGACAGCACCGACGGTGCCGTCACCCGCGGCGGCCTGCCGGTCGGCCAGCTCGGGATGATCAGCGCCGCGTCGCTGGTCAACCTGGTCCCGTACCCCGTGTACGGGGCGTGGATCACGCAGACCGAGGGTGTCACGGCGCCGCTGACCGCCGTGCCGCCCGCCGCGCCCGCCGGTACCGGCCTGGACCTCAAGGCCTTCCAGAACCTGGGCTACACCGGCGAGTGGTTCGTCTTCGCGGGCTTCGTGCTCTTCATGTACGTACGGCTGCTGCGCCGCGAGGCCGAGACACGGCGGGACGCCGCGCTCGGCCTCGTGGAGCAGTCACCCGAGTCACCCGAGTCACCCGGGGCGCCTGCCGCGGCCTCAGCCGCCCAGGTGCCGGCGGACGAAGTCCAGCTCCAGCCGTAGCTGCTTGATCCGCTCGTCGACCACGAGCGAGCCGTGCCCGGCGTCGTAGCGGTAGACCTCGTGCACCTTGCCCAGGCCCTCCAGCCGCTCGACGTAGGTGTCGATCTGCCGGATCGGGCAGCGCGGGTCGTTCAGGCCCGCCGAGATGTAGACCGGCGCCTTGACCTGGCCGACGTAGGTGATCGGCGAGGACGCCTCGTAGCGCTCCGGCACCTCCTCGGGGGAGCCGCCGAACAGCGTGCGGTCCAGGGCCTTGAGGGCCTCCATCTCGTCCTCGTACGCGGCCACGTAGTCGGCGACCGGCACGGCCGCCAGCCCCGCCGTCCACAGCCCGGGCTGCGTGCCCATCCCCAGCAGGGTGAGGAAGCCGCCCCAGGAGCCGCCGGAGAGTACGACGCGCGCCGGGTCCGCGAAGCCGGACTCCACGGCCCACTGCCGCACCGCGGCGATGTCCTCCAGCTCGATCAGGCCGACGCGGTGCTTGAGCGCGTCCGTCCACTCCCGGCCGTAGCCGGTCGAGCCGCGGTAGTTGATCCGCACCACCGCGTAGCCGTGGTCCAGCCAGGCCGCGGGACCGGCCGCGAAGGAGTCGGAGTCGTGCCAGGCGGGGCCGCCGTGGATCTCGAAGAGGGTCGGGAACGGGCCCTGCCCGGTCGCCGGACGCTGCACGAGCGCGTGCACCCGCCCGCCGGGACCCTCGACCCACACGTCCTCCACCGGTACCGACCCCGGGGCCCGGAAGCCGGGTGCCTCCAGCACCACCGCGCCGGTCGTCGACCGCACCTCGGAGGGTGACTGAGCGGACGACCACAGGAACTCCACCGTGCCGTCCGGGCGCGCGGTGGCCCCGCTCACCGAGCCCGCCGGGGTCTCCAGCCGGGTCAGCTCCCCGCTCTCCAGGCCGTAGCGGAAGATCTCGCTGCGGGCCTGGTACGAGTGCACCACCAGCAGCGCGGAACCGTCCGGGTACCACTCGGCGGCCACGTCGCCCGGCAGGTCGATCGCCAGCGGGGTCTGCGTGCCCGCCGACACGTCCCAGAGCATCGGCTCCCAGCGGCCGCGCCGCTGGTGCGCCACCAGCAGCCGGGTGTCGCCCAGCACGGGCGCGAAACCCAGGCACTCCAGGCCGAGTTCGCGGGTGCCGCACTCGCTGTCGTCCAGCTCCGCCACGGCGGTCCCGTCGGTGCGCACGACGCGCAGCGCGGAGTGCATCGCGTCCCCGTGCTCGGTGTGCTCGACGACCACGAGGGTGCCGTCCTCCGACAGCGCGCCGACCCCGCCCGACTCCTCGTGGCGGTAGATCTCGACCGGCTCCGCGCCGGGGCGCGCCACGTGGATCGTCGTGCCCTCCTCGTCGGTGGAACGGCCCACCACCGCCAGGCCGTCCCGGCCCAGCGCCAGGCCCGCCGGGTACGAGGGCTCCAGCCCCGGCACGGCGGTCTCGTCCGCGCCGCCCTCGAAGGGCTGGCGCATCCACACCCCGAACTCGTCGCCGTCCTTGTCGGCGAACCACCACACCCACGCGCCGTCCGGCGTCAGGGTCCCGTCCGACGTCCCGTTCGGCCGGTCGGTGACCTGCCGCTGCGCACCGGTCGTGCGGTCCCACGCGTACAACTCGTACGTGCCGGTCGCATTCGACACGAAGAGGCTGCGGTGCGGTGCGTCCTCGGCCCACTCCGGCAGTCCGACGCGTGGCGCCCGGAAGCGCTTCTCCCAATCCGGCATACCAGCCATGACGTCGCTCATGACCCCATCCAACCGGATGCGGGCCCGCGGCGGACCGTGGGCGTCGTCACCTCCCGGTCACGGACCGGCTTTCCCCGGGGCACGGGCCGAGCGCCGGGCCGTCCCGGGGAGCGCGGACGGCTCTAAAGGCTGAGCACGATCGCGGAGCCGACACCGGCCAGCCCCAGGGCGAGGCCGGCCTCCGTCCAGCCGCCCTTCCCCCAGCGGAACGGCCGGTCGAGCGAGAGCCTTCCGGGGCCGACGGCGGCGACGGCGAGAGCGACGACCGCGATGGTCATGTTGTACTCCAGGCCGCCCTGCGTGGCCCACAGGCCGTGCGCCGCCGTGACCGTCACCATGGCGTTGATCATCACGGCGATCAGGGCGGCCGCCGCGAGGGGCGTGAACAGCCCGAGCGCGAGGCCCAGGCCGCCGAGGAGCTCCGAGGCTCCGCCGAGGACGGCGAAGACCTTCCCGGGGTGGTAGCCCAGCGCCTCGAACCCCCTGCCCGTCGCGGTGAGGCCGCCCCCGCCGAAGAGCCCGAAGAGTTTCATGCAGCCGTGCCCCGCCATCACCAGGCCGACGGTGATCCGCAGGAGCAGCAGCCCGCAGTCGGCGGCGGTCACCCGATGCGACACCGGAGCGTGGGCGTCGGGCTCGGGAGCGGCACGCAGTTGTTCGGCGATGTTCTTCATGGGGAGCTCTCCTCCGCACCGGGGTCCGGGCGGTACCGGCCGACCACCCGGAGAACCGGCAGAGCGGGATGTTGTCCTACCGCTCCATCATTACTCCTGACCGCGCGGAAAGCGGGCCGGCCGCCGCGGTCGCACCGGGCGGTGAAGCACCCGCCCCGGGGCGCCCGTTCACACCCGGTGAACGGTCACCCCCACCGCGGCCAGCGCCGCGGTCTCCTCCTCCGGGGCCTCCGAGTCCGTCACCACGGTGTGCAGCGCCGTGGCGGGCGCGACGAACGCCAGCGCCGTGCGGTGGAACTTCGCGCCCTCGGCCACCGCGACCACCCGGCGGGCCGAGGCGATGGCCGCCCGCTTCACCGCCGCGTCGTCCAGGTCGTACGCGGTCAGCCCCTCCTTCGCGCCGAGTCCGCAGCAGCCGATCACGGCCGTGTCGAAGCGCAGGGCCGCCAGCGACGCCTCGGTCAGCGGACCGGTCAGCGCCAGTTCCCCGGCCCGGGGCCGGCCGCCGGGCACCAGCAGGGTCAGCTCGGGCGCCCCGGCCAGCGCGTTCACCGCGTGCAGGGAGAGCGGCACCACTGTCAGCCGCCGGTGCTGGAGCGCGCGGGCCACCTCGAGGCAGGTGGTCCCGCTGTCCAGGACCACGGACTCGCCGTCCGTCAGCAGCCCGGCGACCTCCGCGGCGATCCGCCGCTTGATCTCCAGCCCCTCCTGGGTGCGCAGCGCGAAGGGCGGCTCCTCGCCGCGCAGCAGCAGGCTCCGCGCCCCTCCGCGGTAGCGCTCCAGCACGCCCTGGTCGGCCAGGACCTCCAGGTCGCGGCGGATGGTCATCTCGGAGGCGCCGGTCAGCGCGGCCAGTTCCGCGACGCCGACGCTGCCCGCCTCCCGTACGGCCTCGGTGATCCGCCGGAGCCGG
The DNA here is from genome assembly GCF_044751185.1 of Streptomyces sp. NPDC088733. NCBI lineage: Bacteria > Bacillati > Actinomycetota > Actinomycetes > Kitasatosporales > Streptomycetaceae > Streptomyces > Streptomyces sp. NPDC088733. The sequence continues at coordinate 63,631 of NZ_JBIVLH010000016.1, read as the reverse complement.
TCTGTACTCACCATGGCAGAAGTGAACACCGTGCGCGCTCAGGAATCAATCTTTCGCACATCAGGATTGTTCGTTATGTTCGAAGCATGGAGAGATCCCTGCGGGCCGGACGGCTGGCCACCTTCGTCTACTTCACCCTGAACGGCTTCCTGCTGGGGATGTGGATCGTCCACATCCCCGGCATCGAGCAGCGCGCGGGCATCGGGCACGCCGTGCTCGGCTGGCTGCTGCTCCTGCTCGGCGCGGGCGCCTTCGCCGGCATGCAGGTCGCCGGCCCGCTCACCGACCGCTTCGGGGCCCGCACCGTCGTCCCGCTCGGCGCCGCCCTGTGCAGCGCGGCCCTCCTGCTGCCCGGGCTCGCCACGGACGCCTGGACCCTGGGCGGGGCCCTGCTCGTGCTCGGCATCGGGAACGGCTGCCTGGACGTCTCCATGAACGCCCACGCCGTCCAGGTCGAACGCGGCTACGCGCGGCCCGTGATGTCCGCCTTCCACGCCGCCTTCTCCGTCGGCGGCGTACTGGCCTCCCTGGCCGGCGCCCGCGCGCTCGACCGGGGCTGGAGCCCGGCCGCCACCCTCGGGACGGTCGCCGTCGCCGGCCTGGTCGTCGCCGCCGCGACCGCCCCCGCCCTGCTGCGACCCGACACGGCCCCGTCCCCCGCACCCCGGGACGGCGCGCCCGCCGCCCCCACCCGGCGCGGGACGCCGCAGCGCATCTGGGTGCTGGCCGCACTCGCGTTCATGGTCATGCTCAGCGAGGGCGTCGCCAACGACTGGAGCGTGCTCCACCTGCGCGACGTGCTCGACGCGCCCGCCTCCACCGCCGCCCTGGCCTACGGTGCCTTCGCCACCGCCATGACCGCCGGCCGCTTCCTCACCGACCGCGTCGCCGCCCGCTTCGGCCCGGCCGCCGTCCTCCGGTACGGCGCCGCCGCGGCCGCACTCGGCCTCACCACGGCGGCACTCTCCCCGTCGATCCCCCTCGCACTGCTCGGCTGGACGGTGTTCGGTGCCGGGCTGTCCGGCTGCGTCCCCCAGCTCTTCAGCGCCGCGGGCCACGCCGACCAGGAGGCCGCCGCCACCAACGTCTCCCGCGTCGCCGGCCTCGGCTACCTCGGCATGCTCGCCGGTCCCGCCGTCATCGGCCCGCTGACCCACCTCGTACCGCTCAACGTGACGCTCTTCCTGCCGGTCGCCTTCTGCGTCACCGCGGCGTGCGCGGCCGGCGTCCTGCGGCCCCGGGCGGCCGCGGCCGCCACCCGCACCCCGGAGGCCGAACCGGTATGACGGCGGCAGGGCGGGCCGGATCCGGCCCGCCCCGCCGAGCCCGCCGGGCCCGGCGGCCGGATCAGGCCGGGGGCTCCAGGTCGTCGAACTCCACGACCTGCCGCACCTCGACCTCCACCTCGTCGAACAGCTCGGCGTACTGCCGGGCGAGCGCCACGGCCTCCGCCCGGTCCTTGGCGTTGATCAGCCCGAAGCCGCCGATGACCTCCTTGGCCTCGGTGAAGGGACCGTCGGTCACATGCGTCGCCCCGCCCCGGGGCTTGCGCACCAACGCACCCCGCTCGGACGGATGGACGCCCTCCGCCGTGATCAGGATGCCCTTCTCGGACCAGTCCTGGATGAACGCGCCCATCTTCTCCATGAACTCCTGGCTGGGGTTCCAGGCCTCCGGGGCGCTCTCGTCCAGCCGGTGCATCATCAGAAAACGCATAACCGCTCCCTAGGTGTGTCGGGCCGGGATCCGGTCGCATCCGGACACGCTGACCAGCCCGTCGTCCGTACGTCGAACGGCAGCGCGCAGAATCGACACCGTTCCCGGATCAATCTTCGGGCTGAATCCGTGAGGTGCTCCAGCCGACCGCGACCGCCCAGGTCACCCCGGGGCCGGCGGTCACCCGGACCCGGCCCGCGGTCGTGGTGATCAACTCGGAGGCGTTGACACTCCCGTCGGGTTCCTCGGAGCAGTGCTCCGTGACGGTGCCGTACTGGCCTGCGTCCACCGTGAGCGTGCCGGTGCCCTGGCACTGCGTGGCGACCCAGACCGTTCCCCCACGGGCCTTGGGCAGGCGGGCCTGCCACCCGTCCGTGCGCCGGCCGCTCGACGCCCACACCTTGGTGTCGGACAGCGTTTGCGCCGGATCCTCCCAGGCCCTGTGCGTGGGCTCCGCGGACGCCGAACCGCGCACCACCGGCTCCGCAACCGCGGGCCGCTTCTCCTCCGTACAGCCGCTCAGTGCCAGGACCGCCCAGGCGCACCCGAGCAGCACGCATCGCCGTATGCCACGTGTCACCGTGAATCCCCCGTTTTGACGGTGCCGCCCCCCGGCACCGGTCCGATCATGCTGACAGGATCAGCCCGCCTTCGCAGGGCCAATCCAGATCGCCGGCCCGTGGATCGCCCAACTCTCCTTGTCCGAAGCCCGTTTGGATGGTCTCGCCACGCGGGTGCGAGTGGGTACGAGCCGCCCCGGCCCTCCGAGACGGCTGGACGCGAAGGTTCGGCCCCGCCAACTCGACCGTTCGCATACGGGACTTCGGCCCTCGGTCCTATGCTGACGCGGTGATCGCAGGGATGGTCTTCTTCCTGGCGGTGGGGACGTGTGTGATCGTCGCCCAATGCGTCAAGCGACGGTGGCGCCAAGCCGCCGCCTCAATGCTGGGCCTGCTCGTCGCGACGCTGGCGTTCGCCGCGAACGTGACCGGGCAGCTCTGGCTCGGCGTCGCCGCGACGATCGCGGCGCTCGGCGGCCTCGGTTGGGAACTCCTGCGGCGGCACCGCGATCGTACGGACGGCGCGAGCACGACGAAGTGAGGCGGGCCGTCGGTCGGCCGCCGTCGCGGTAGTTCGGGCAGGATGCGATCACGGACCGCCGAAGGCCCCGCGATCCGGAGCCGCAGCATCGTCAGGCCATGGGCGGGGCAGCCGCGGGGGCGGCACCAGGGCCCTCGTACTCGACGGAGTCAGCCGTCCGGGCAAGGGCGGCCATGGCTGCGTTGTGGAATCGCCGTTCTGCGTCCCTGCACGGGGCACTGAAGAAGGCCCGTTGCGCGTCGCCGAGGTCACACCGCATGAGCTCCTTGGTCACGAGCACGGCGTCGACTCCGTGGCAGTCCAGCTCCATCAGGCGTTCTTGCAGCAGATGCGGATCGCGGCTGGTCTCCCAGAACGGACGGACGTGCTCGGTCGTCGCGGCGATACGCGCCAGGCGCGCGGCGTCCAGTCCCATGCAGCTCTCCCCCGGCTTGCCGCACAACGACTCAGGGCTCCTGGGAGAATTTCCCAGGAGCCCTGAACTCACGAAGTCGGGGTGGCGGGATTTGAACCCACGGCCTCTTCGTCCCGAACGAAGCGCGCTACCAAGCTGCGCCACACCCCGGTGTCGCGTCGTGACCCTTCGGCCCGGCGCGACGAGGATTACTCTAGCGGACCGGCCGCTGGAGACGAAATCCGGTTTTCCGGGGTGGCTCAGCCGGCCGGGACGAGGGTGAGGAGGGTGGCCTCCGGGGGGCAGGCGAACCGGACCGGGGTGTAGCGGTTGGTGCCGCAGCCCGCGGAGACGTGCAGGTGGGAGCGGTGTCCGCCGGCCTCGTGGGCGGACAGGCCCTTCACGCGGTCCGGGTCGATGTCGCAGTTGGTGACCAGGGCCCCGTAGAAGGGGATGCAGAGCTGGCCGCCGTGGGTGTGGCCGGCGAGGATCAGCGGGTAGCGGTCGGCGGTGAAGGCGTCGAGGACCCGCAGGTAGGGGGCGTGGACGACGGCGAGGGAGAGGTCGGCGCCGCTGTCGGGGCCGCCGGCGACCTCGGTGTAGCGGTCGCGCCGGATGTGGGGGTCGTCCAGGCCGGTGAAGGCGATCTCGATGCCGTCGTCGAGCTTGAGGCGGCCGCGGGCGTTGTTGACCCCGACCCAGCCGGCCATGTCGAAGGCGTCGCGGACGTCCTCCCACGGGTTGCGGGTGACGCCGATCGCCGGGTCGTTCTTGCCGTTGAGGCCGTGGACCCCGCGGGACCGCTCCAGCAGGTAGCGGGCGGGGTTGCGCAGCTTGGGGGCGTAGTAGTCGTTGGAGCCGAAGACGTACACGCCGGGCAGGTCCAGCAGCGGGCCCAGGGCGTCGAGGAGCTCGGGGACACCGTTGGGGTCGGAGAGGTTGTCTCCGGTGTTGACGACGAAGTCGGGCCGCAGTCCGGCGAGGGACTGCAGCCAGCGGCGCTTCTTGTTCTGTCCGCTGACCATGTGGATGTCCGACAGTTGCAGGACGCGGACGGGCCGCATGCCGGGCGGCAGTACGGGCACCTGCACCCTGCGCAGGCGGAAGGAGCGTGCCTCGATGCCGGCCGCGTAGGCCACGCAGGCCGCGCCGACGGCTGTGATGCCCAGGGGTACTGCGTATAGCGCGCGCATGCACCCATGGTGGCAGACGGCTCGTCAGCGATAAATCTCCGGCCCTCCCGGCAGGGACCTGGCAGACTCGACGCCATGACCACCACGCTCAAGCAGCGTCTGCACGACGACCTCACGGCTGCCATGAAGGGACGGGACGAGCTCGTCACGTCCACCCTGCGCCTCACCCTGACCGCGATCACCAAGGAGGAGGTCGCGGGCAAGGAGGCGCGCGAGCTCTCCGACGACGAGGTGCTCCAGGTGATCGGCCGCGAGGCCAAGAAGCGCCGGGAGGCCGCCGAGGCCTTCGAGCAGGGCGGCCGCAAGGAGTCCGCGGAGCGGGAGCTCGCGGAGGGCGAGGTGCTCGCCCGCTACCTGCCCAAGCAGCTGGACGACACCGAGCTGGCCGGGATCGTCTCCGCGGCGATCAAGGAGTCGGGCGCCGAGGGGCCCCGGGCCATGGGCGCGGTCATGAAGATCGTGAACCCGAAGGTGTCCGGCCTCGCCGAGGGCGGCCGGGTCGCCGCCGAGGTGAAGCGGCAGCTCGCGGGCGGCTGAGGGCGGGGGAGCGGGTCCCCGCTCCAGGAGAACGCAGAGGACGACGAAGGGGCGCCCCGGACCGATGCGGTCCGGGGCGCCCCTTCGTCTGCGTGGCCGGGTGCGGCCGGCTGTGTCAGCCGTTGCCGGGGGTGACGCCCCCGCCGTCCGTGGTGCCGACGTCGCTGCCGCCGCCCGCACCGCCGTCGTTCGGGCCGGCCCCGCCGGCCCCGTTCCCGTTGCCGCCGCCGTTGCCGCCGAGGAGACCGCCGAAGAAGCCTCCGTCGCCTCCGTTCCCGTTGCCGCCCTGGTCGCCGCCGTTGTCGCCGCCGCGGATGTCGCCGGGGCCGTGGCCGTGGCCGTCGCCCTCGTCGCCGTGGTCCTGGGGCTTCTCCGGCTCGCGGATCGCGACCGTCGGCAGGCTGTCGGAGGTGGTCCCGGACAGGGCGCCGGCCATGGCGTCCTTCCAGATCGGGCCCGGGGTGTCGGCGCCGAAGACCTTGGCGTGGTAGACGCCGCCGATGGTGATGTTGGTCATCTGCCGCTTGTGGGCCGGGTCACCGACCCACACCGCGCCGGCCAGGTCCGAGGTGTAGCCGACGAACCAGGCCGCGTAGCGGAAGTCGGTCGTACCGGTCTTGCCCGCGCTGTCGCGGTCGGTCAGACCCGCCTGCTGGCCGGTGCCGTCCTCGACCACGCCCTTGAGGAGGGTGTTGAGGGTCGCGGCCGTCTGCTCGGACATGGCCCGCTTGCACTCGCTCTTCGGCACGGGCAGCTTCTTGCCGGCCGCGTCGGTGATCGACTCGATGGCGACCGGCGAGCAGTAGACGCCCTTGTTGGCGAAGGTCGCGTAGGCGTTCGCCATGGTCAGCGGCGAGACCTCCTGGGTGCCCAGGGTGATGGAGGGCACCTGGTCGAGGGCCTTGCCGTTGGCGCGCTGTATCCCCATGGCCTTGGCCATGTCGGTGACCGGGCACACGCCGATGTCGCTGATCAGCTGCACGAAGTAGGTGTTGACCGACTTGGCGGTGGCTTCCTTCATCGAGTACGGGCCCTTCTCGGACTCGTTCTCGTTCTCGACCGTGGCGGGGTTCGTCCGGGAGTTCAGCCAGTTGCCGCGGCAGGTCGTGACCGGGCTCGGGTAGTCCATCTTGTACGGCGCCGGGTACACCTGCGCCGGGTCGGTGCCCTGCTCGATCGCGGCGGCCGCGGTGATGGCCTTGAAGGTGGAGCCCGGCTGGTAGCCGGCGCCGCCGCCCATGGACTGGCCGACGGAGAGGTTGATCTGCGTCTGGTTCTTCTTGAAGCCGTACGGGCGCGACTGCCCCATCGCGACGATCTTGCCCGTGCCGGGCTTGATCAGCGTCACCGCGGTGGCGACGTCGTCGCTCTGGTAGACGTGATCGCTTATCGACGCCTGGACGGACTGCTGGGCCTTCGGGTCCAAGGTGGTGCGGACGATGAGGCCGCCCTGGTTCCAGCGCTTGGCGCGGTCGGTCTTGGTCTTGCCGAAGGTCGGGTCGGTGAGGAAGACGTCGCGCACGTAGTCGCAGAAGAAGCCGGCGCCGCTGACGGCCGTGATGCAGCCGTTCTTGGGCTGGCTGACCTTGAGGCCCAGCGGCTTCTTCTTGGCCGCGTCGGCCTGCGTCTGCGTGATGTCCTTCAGGTCGGCCATGCGCTGCAGCACGATGTTGCGGCGCTGGGTGGCTTCCTGCGGGTCGTTGACGGGGTCGAAGCGGCTGGGCGACTGGACGATGCCCGCCAGCAGCGCGGACTCGGTCAGCGTCAGGTTCTTGGCGGGCTTGCTGAAGTAGCGCCGCGCGGCGGACTCGACTCCGTAGGCCTGCTCGCCGAAGAAGGTGATGTTGAGGTACTTCTCAAGGATCTTCTCCTTGCCCAGCTCCTCCTCGAGCTGGATGGCGTACTTCATCTCCTTGATCTTGCGGCCCACGGTCTGCTGGGTGGCCTGGGCGACCTTGGTCGGGTCGTCGCCGGCCTCCTCGATGAAGACGTTCTTCACGTACTGCTGGGTCAGCGTGGAGGCACCCTCGGAGACGCCGCCGTCCTGGGCGTTCTTGTTCAGGGCGCGCAGGATGCCCTTGACGTCGATGGCGCCGTGCTCGTAGAAGCGGGCGTCCTCGATGGCGACGATGGCCTGCTGCATCGTCTTGTTGATCGCGCTGATGGGGACGACCTTGCGGTCGCGCGAGTAGACGGTCGCGATCAGACCGCCCTTGGAGTCCAGGATCTGGGTGCTCTGGGAGAGCGGCGGACGCTTGAGTTCGCCGGGCAGCGAGTCGAAGCCGGCCGCGGTCCCCTTGGCGCTCAGCCCGAGCGCTCCCGCCGCGGGCAGCGCGATGCCGGCCAGCACGACGCCGGACAGGACACTGACACCCAGGAACTTGGCGGCCTGCTGCGCGGTGCTGATGCCACCGCCGCGCGTGCCGCCTGATCGCTTGTGACCCATGAGGTGCAGCTTACGTTGCGATTCCTAGGACGTGGGCATGCTTGTTCGCCTAGTCTGTAACAGACAGGCGCCAAAGACGCGCACGCGTCTGTCTTCCGACCTCACTCTTGTGGGTGATGAGAACTGCCCGAATTCCTGTCATATGCCAGCCATATGGCGTGAAGCTCGGGGCGCCAAGGGAGTGGCTTGACCGCTTATGCGCGGTTAGTCCGTTTTGCCACCCGCTCACTCCCCAGGGTGATCTACCGCTGACCCATAGTCCGTTCGGGCCATTCAAGATTGGGCCTGAAAGGGCTGTTGCGTCGTGCCCACCTTCCGTAACGTCCTCAACTGGCAACGGTGAATATGCCGCTTGCCGCCGTGGGGGAGCCTCGATTCGGGAGAGGACGGCGCCAGCATGAGCAGCTGGGTTACGGACTGGAGTACGCAGGCCGCGTGCCGCACGACGGATCCGGACGAGCTTTTCGTCCAGGGAGCGGCCCAGAACAGGGCCAAGGCGGTGTGCACGGGGTGCCCGGTACGCACGGAGTGCCTGGCCGACGCCTTGGACAACCGGGTGGAGTTCGGTGTCTGGGGCGGGATGACCGAGCGCGAGCGCAGGGCACTGCTGCGCCGGCGCCCCACGGTCACCTCGTGGCGCAGGCTGCTGGAGACCGCGCGCACGGAGTACGAGCAGAGCACCGGCGTGCACCTGGGCGACGACGACTACGACGGTGAGTACGACGACTACGCGGCCGTCGGCTGACCCTGCGCGAGGCGTTCGCCGATCTCGCGCAGGCCCTCCAGGTCGTGCACGTCGCCCGGCAGGGCGGCGACGTCGACCATGGGCACTTCGGGGTGTACGGAGACGAAGCGGTCGCGGGTGCGTCGTTCACGCGCGACCAGCTGCATCCGCTCGGCGTGCAGGCGCAGCAGTCCGGCGGCGAGGCGGTCGGCGCTCCACGGATCCGCGTCCGGATCGGTGGGGTCGGAAGTGCTGTGGTCCGTGCTGAGGGTCCCTTCGGTGCCGTCGGCCGTACGGAGTCCAGCCTTCCCGCCGGGCTGATCCACAATGCCGCGGTTTTGAAGATTTTCTGTTGATTCGTCAAACTCCCTGGTCAGCTGGGGAGTTGATGGATTCTTTCCGTCGGGGAAATCGGAATCCCACTCGGCGGTCATGGAGTCGCTGTCGGCGGGGTCGGCAGTGTCAGCTGTGTCCTCGGCCAGCGCCTCCGCCGCGGCCAGCGCCCGTTCGGCCGTGAGCTGCGCCGCACCGCTGCTGTGCACCCGGTTCAGCACCAGCCCGGCCAGCGGCATGTCCTCCGCGGCGAGCCGTTCCACGAAGTACGCCGCCTCGCGCAGCGCGTCCCGCTCCGGCGCCGCGACCACCAGGAACGCGGTGCCGCGGGCCTGGAGCAGCTTGTACGTGGCGTCCGCCCGGGAGCGGAAGCCGCCGAACATCGAGTCCATCGCCGCCACGAAGGTCTGCACGTCCTTGAGCAAGTGGGCACCCATGACCTTGCTGAGCACCCCGGTCATCATCGACATCCCGACGTTCAGGAACTTCACCCCGGCCCGCCCGCCGACCTTCGCCGGGGCCATGAGCAGCCGGATGAAGCGGCCGTCCAGGAAGGACCCCAGCCGCTTGGGGGCGTCCAGGAAGTCCAGCGCGGAGCGGCTCGGGGGCGTGTCGACCACGATCAGGTCCCAGGCGTCCAGCGCCCGCAGCTGGCCCAGCTTCTCCATCGCCATGTACTCCTGCGTGCCGGCGAAGCCCGCGGAGAGCGACTGGTAGAAGGGGTTGTCGATGATCGCGCGGGCCCGGTCGGGGTCGCTGTGCTGCACCACGACCTCGTCGAACGTCCGCTTCATGTCCAGCATCATCGCGTGCAGTTCACCGCCCGCGGACTCGTCGATGCCGGCGACCCTGCGGGGGGTGTTGTCCAGCTCCGTGAGCCCCATCGACTGGGCCAGCCGGCGTGCCGGGTCGATGGTCAGCACGACCGCCCTGCGGCCCCGCTCGGCGGCGCGCACGCCCAGGGCGGCGGCCGTGGTGGTCTTGCCGACCCCGCCGGAGCCGCAGCACACGACGATCCGGGTCGCCGGATCGTCCAGCAGCGCGTCGATGTCCAATACCGGACTGTCCAGACTCATGCGACCCCCAGCCCCTGTTTCCGCAGATTTTCGGCCAATCTGTACAACCCGCCGAGATCGACGCCGTCGGCCAGCTGACCCAGCTCGTACGACGGCAGGCCGAGCCCGGCGAGCTCCGCGCGCTGGGCTCGCTCCAGCGCGACCCGCTCGGCGTGCTCGTGCGCCTGCGCCAGCAGGGGGTCGATCAGCCGCTCCGCCAGCCCGCCGCGGCGGGCGCCGCCCAGGCCGGCCTGGGAGAGCGCCTTGGCGAGGGCGGTGCGCCGCTCGCTGCTCGCCGCGGCCACGGCGTCGCCGTCCATCAGCACCGGGCGGACCATGTTGATGATGACGGCACCGGTGGGCAGACCGGCCGCGTGCAGCTCCGCCACACCGTCCAGGGTCTCCTGCACCGGCATCTCCTCCAGCAGGGTGACCAGGTGCACCGCGGTGTCGGGGGACTTCAGCACCCGCATCACGGACTGCGCCTGATTGTGTATCGGACCGAACCGGGCCAGCCCCGCGACCTCGTCGTTGACGTTCAGGAAGCGGGTGATCCGGCCGGTCGGCGGCGCGTCGAGGACAACCGCGTCGTACGTCCGCCAGCCCGCGCGGTCCTTGCGGCGCACGGCCTCGCACACCTTGCCGGTGAGCAGCACGTCCCGTACGCCCGGGGCGACGGTGGTCGCGAAGTCGATGGCGCCGAGCTTCTTCAGCGCCCGGCCGGCGCGGCCGAGCTTGTAGAACATGTCGAGGTAGTCCAGGAGCGCCTGTTCGGCGTCGATGGCCAGCGCGTGCACCTCGCCGCCGCCCGGGGCGACGGCGATCTTCCGCTCCTCGTACGGCAGCGCCTCGGTCTCGAAGAGCTGCGCGATGCCCTGGCGCCCCTCCACCTCGGCCAGCAGGGTGCGCCGTCCCTCGGCGGCCAGTGCCAGCGCCAGCGCGGCGGCGACGGTCGTCTTTCCCGTCCCGCCCTTGCCCGTCACGATGTGGAGCCTCACGTCTTCGAGCCTAACCAGTGGAGGGCGGGGCTACTCGGGGGCTCGGCTGTGCGAGGCATTACAGTCCCCTCATGACCAAGTGGGAATACGCGACCGTGCCGCTGCTGGTACACGCGACGAAGCAGATTCTGGACACCTGGGGCGAGGACGGCTGGGAGCTCGTCCAGGTCGTGCCCGGCCCCAACAACCCCGAGCAGTTGGTGGCGTACCTCAAGCGGGAGAAGGGCGCGTGAGCGCCGTCGAGCAGCGGCTCGTCGACCTCGGGCTGACACTGCCCGAGGTGGCGGCGCCCCTGGCGGCGTACGTGCCCGCGGTGCTCTCCGGGTCGTACGTCTTCACGGCGGGCCAGCTCCCGCTGGTCGACGGCAAGCTGACGACCTGCGGCAAGGTCGGCGCCGAGGTCACCCCCGAGCAGGCCCGGGACCTCGCGCGCATCTGCGCGCTCAACGCTCTGGCGGCCGTCAAGTCCGTGGCCGGCGACCTCGACCGGGTGAAGCGGGTCGTCAAGGTCGTCGGTTTTGTCGCCTCCGCCCCCGACTTCACCGGGCAGCCCGGGGTCGTCAACGGCGCGAGCGAGTTGCTGGGCCAGGTCCTCGGCGACGCCGGTGTCCACGCGCGCAGCGCGGTCGGCGTGGCCGTGCTCCCGCTGGACGCCCCCGTCGAGGTGGAGATCCAGGTCGAGCTGGAGCCCGCGGGCTGACCTCCCGCGGTCCGTGTCCAGGGGGCCCGGCCCCCTGGACGCCCGGCCCCCGGCGGGGGCGCACTGTCGAACATCCCCGCGCCAGCGCATAGCATCCGCCCCATGACCACCACGAACGGCCAGTGGTTCCCGCCCAGCTGGCCCGAGCGGATCAGGGCGCTCACCCAGGGCACGCTGGAGCCCGTCGAGCCCCGCCGGGCGGCCACCGTCCTGCTGCTGCGCGAGACCGGCCGCGGCCCCGCGGTCCACATGCTGCGCCGGCGCGCCTCCATGGCGTTCGCCGCGGGCGTGTACGCCTACCCCGGCGGCGGTGTCGACCGGCGCGACGAGCGCCCGGTCGCGTGGGCCGGCCCGGCGCCGGAGCAGTGGGCGCGGCGCCTGGGCGAGGGCCTGGGACCGGCCGAGGCGCAGGCGATCGTGTGCGCCGCGGTGCGCGAGACGTTCGAGGAGTCCGGTGTGCTGCTGGCCGGCCCGGACGGGGGCTCGGTCGTGGACGACACCACCGGCGAGGACTGGGAGGCGGACCGCCGCGCGCTGGTCTCCCACGACCTGTCCTTCTCGGACTTCCTGGACCGCCGCTCGCTGGTGCTCCGCTCCGATCTGCTCGGCCCCTGGGCGCGGTGGATCACCCCGGAGTTCGAGGAGCGCCGCTACGACACCTGGTTCTTCCTCACCGCGCTGCCGCCCGGTCAGCGGACCCGCGACGTGTCGGGGGAGGCCGACCGCACGGAGTGGCTGCGCCCGCAGGAGGCCGTCGCCGGTTACGACCGCGGCGAGATGGTCATGCTGCCGCCGACGATCGCGACGCTGCGCGGGCTGCTGCCGTACGACTCCGCCGAGGCGGCCCTGGCGGCCGCCGGGGAGGGCAGGGACCTGACACCGGTCCTGGCGAAGGCCGAACTCGTGGGCGAGGAGATCGTGCTGAGCTGGCCCGGCCACGAGGAGTTCACCAAGCGCATGGGAGCCGGCGAATGACCTCGTCCCTGCCTCCGGGCAACCCCCGCGGCGCGGTCGGCGGCCGCGCCACCGAGCGGGCGCTGTGCGTGCTGGCCCCCAACCCCTCGCCGATGACCCTGGACGGCACCAATACCTGGATCGTCGGCGAGCCCGACTCCGACCTCGCCGTCGTCATCGACCCGGGCCCGCTGGACGAGGGGCACCTGAGCACCGTCGTCTCCACGGCGCATTCGCTCGGCAAGCGGATCGGCCTGACCCTGCTCACCCACGGCCACCCCGACCACGCCGAGGGCGCGGCCCGCTTCGCCGAGTTGACCGGTACCGCCGTACGGGCCCTGGACCCGGCGCTGCGCCTGGGCGACGAGGGGCTGGGCGCGGGGGACGTGATCACCACCGGCGGCCTGGAACTGCGTGTCGTCCCCACCCCCGGGCACACCGCGGACTCCCTGTCGTTCCATCTCCCGGCCGACGGGGCGGTGCTGACGGGCGACACCGTCCTCGGCCGCGGCACCACCGTCGTCGCCCACCCCGACGGCCGCCTCGGCGACTACCTCGACTCCCTGCGCCGGCTCCAGGCGCTGGCTGTGGACGGCGGGGTCACGACCGTCCTGCCCGGGCACGGGCCGGTGCTGGCGGACGCGCGCGGCGCGGTCGAGTTCTACCTCGCCCACCGCGCCCACCGCCTCGCCCAGGTGGAGACGGCGGTGGAGGAGGGGCGCACCACCCCGTCCGAGGTCGTCGCGCACGTCTACGCGGACGTGGACCGGGCCCTGTGGCCGGCGGCCGAGCTGTCGGTGCGCGCGCAGCTGGACTACCTGCTGGAGCACGGGCTGATCTGACGCCGTCCCTCCCCCGGCACGGAACGCGTAAGGGGCGCCCACAAGAGTGGGCGCCCCTTACGGATGTAACGGGTCAGCGCGAGCGCTTGGCCAGCCGCTCGACGTCCAGCAGGATGACCGCGCGGGCCTCCAAGCGCAGCCAGCCGCGGCCCGCGAAGTCGGCGAGCGCCTTGTTCACGGTCTCGCGCGAGGCGCCGACCAGCTGGGCCAGCTCCTCCTGCGTCAGGTCGTGGACGACGTGGATGCCCTCCTCGGACTGCACGCCGAAGCGGCGCGACAGGTCCAGCAGCGCCTTGGCCACGCGGCCGGGCACATCGGAGAAGACCAGGTCCGACATCACGTCGTTGGTGCGCCGCAGGCGGCGCGCGACGGCCCGCAGCAGGGCGGTGGAGACCTCGGGCCGGGCGTTGAGCCAGGGCTGGAGGTCGCCGTGGCCGAGGCCGAGCAGCTTGACCTCGGTCAGTGCGGTGGCGGTCGCGGTGCGCGGGCCGGGGTCGAAGAGCGACAGCTCACCGATCAGCTCGCCGGGGCCCACCACGGCCAGCATGTTCTCGCGGCCGTCGGGGGACGTGCGGTGCAGCTTCACCTTGCCCTCGGTGACGACGTACAGCCGGTCCCCGGGTTCACCCTCGTGGAACAGCGAGTCGCCGCGCGCGAGCGTGACCTCCGCCATCGAGGCGCGCAGTTCAGCGGCCTGCTCATCGTCGAGCGCCGCGAAAAGCGGTGCGCGCCGCAGAACGTCGTCCACGTGCTCTCTCCTTGTCGACATCGCTGGGTCGGTCCCCATCATGCCCGACAGTAAAACAGTGCGATCAATCACAAGTCTGTCTTATGTGTTCGCGGGCGAGCGCCCCGGGGGTCCTTTCGGGGGCCGGATCGCGGCACTCCAGGGCGATTGTCGGTGCCGAGGCTTAGGCTGGCCGGGTGTCTGATACGCCGAGCGTGCGCAGGAAACAGCAGGGTGGAGGGGCCGGGCGGGTGACGCCGGAGGCCGATTCAGCCCTGAGCGAACAGGCTCCCGCGAAGCCCGCCGGCGGCCGTGCGCGAGGTGCCCGGAAGCCCGAGTCCCGTCTGGCGATGGTGCGCCGGGCCCGCCGCATCAACCGCGAACTCGCCGAGCTGTACCCGTACGCCCACCCCGAGCTGGACTTCGAGGACCCCTTCCAGCTCCTGGTGGCCACGGTGCTCTCCGCGCAGACCACCGACCTGAGGGTCAACCAGACCACGCCCCGGCTCTTCGCCCGGTACCCGACGCCGGAGGACCTGGCGGCCGCCGACCCGGAGGAGCTGGAGCAGCTGATCCGCCCCACCGGCTTCTTCCGCGCCAAGGCGCGCTCGCTGCTCGGCCTGTCGGCCGCGCTGCGCGACCGCTTCGGCGGCGAGGTCCCCGGCCGGCTGGAGGACCTGGTCACCCTGCCCGGCGTCGGCCGCAAGACCGCCAACGTCGTCCTGGGCAACGCGTTCGGCGTCCCCGGCCTGACCGTCGACACCCATTTCGGGCGGCTCGCCCGCCGCTTCGGCTGGACCGCCTCCGAGGACCCGGAGAAGGTCGAGCAGGACGTCATGGCGATCTTCCCCAAGAGCGAGTGGACGATGGTGTCCCATCGGCTGATCTTCCACGGCCGCCGGATCTGCCACGCCCGCCGCCCCGCCTGCGGGGCCTGCCCGATCGCCCCGCTCTGCCCGTCGTACGGGGAGGGCGAGACCGATCCGGAGAAGGCGAGAAAACTGCTGAAGTACGAGATGGGCGGCGCCCCGGGCCAGCGGCTGAAGCCGCCTCCCGGTTACCCGGGCACGGCGGCGCCCCCGCTGGAGGTGGAGTGACCGGAGCACGTCATGGCGTCGACGGCATCAACAGCGTCAACAACGTCGAAGGCCCGGGGATCAACGGCGTCGAGGTGCGGCGCGAGGGGCTGCCGGAGTGGCTGGAGCCGGTGGCCCGAGCGGCCGACGCGGTGGAGCCGGAGCAGCTGAGCCGCTTCCTGCCGCCGCCCACCGGAGGGCGCCCCTCCGCCGTCCTGGTCCTCTTCGGCGACGGGGGCGGGACGGGACGCCCCGAGCTGCTCCTGATGGAGCGCGCGGCCTCGCTGCGCTCGCACGCCGGGCAGCCGTCCTTCCCCGGCGGTGCGCTCGACCCCGAGGACGGCGACCCGGAGGGCGCCGGACCGCTGCGCGCCGCGCTGCGCGAGGCATGGGAGGAGACCGGCCTCGACCCCACCGGAGTGCAGCTGTTCGGTGTGCTGCCGCGGCTGTACATCCCGGTGAGCGGGTTCGTGGTGACGCCGGTGCTGGGCTGGTGGCACACCCCGAGCCCGGTGGGCGCGGTCGACCTCGCCGAGACCGCGCGGGTGTTCACGGCGCCGGTCGACGAGCTGACCGACCCCGCGAACCGCGTCACGGTCCGGCACCCCAGCGGCTACCGCGGGCCCGCGTTCCAGGTCGGGGGCGCCCTGGTGTGGGGCTTCACGGCGGGCCTGATCGACCGGATTCTCCACTTCGCGGGCTGGGAGCGGCCTTGGGATCGGGCAAAGACGGTCCCACTGGGTTGAGTGGCCATGAGACGGTGTGCAGGTGAATGTGCTGGACATCGTGCTGCTGCTGGCCGCCGTGTGGTTCGCGATCGTGGGCTACCGCCAGGGATTCATCGTCGGCGTGATGTCGGTGATCGGCTTCCTCGGCGGTGGTCTGGTCGCGATCTACGTGCTGCCCGTGATCTGGCACGAGGTCACCGGGAACTCCGCACCGGGCACGGTCGCGGTGGTCGCCGCCGTGGTCCTGGTGATCGTGTGCGCCTCGGTGGGGCAGGCGTTCACCACGCATCTGGGCAACAAGGTCCGCACACACGTCAGCTGGTCCCCCGCCCGCGCCGTGGACGCGATCGGCGGGGCGCTGGTCAACGTCCTGGCCATGCTGCTGGTGGCCTGGCTCATCGGTTCCGCCCTCGCCACGACCACCACGCTGCCGACCCTGGGCCGTGAGGTCCGCTCGTCCAAGGTGCTGCTGGGGGTGGCGCGGATCGTGCCGCCGGCCGCCGACACCTGGTTCGCCGACTTCAGTTCCGCGCTCGCGCAGAACGGACTCCCGCAGGTCTTCTCGCCGTTCGGCACCGAGCCGATCACCGACGTGCCCGCGCCGGACCCCGCGCTCGCCGGCAGCCGGGTCGTCGGCGAGGCCAGGCGCAGCATCGTGAAGGTCGTGGGCACGGCGCCCAGCTGCGGCAAGGTGCTGGAGGGCACCGGCTTCGTCTTCGCGCCGCACCGGGTGATGACCAACGCCCATGTCGTCGGCGGCGTCGACAACCCCACCGTGCAGATCGGCGGCGTGGGCCGGGTGTACGACGGCAAGGTCGTGCTCTACGACTGGCAGCGCGACATCGCCGTCATCGACGTCCCCGCGCTGTCGGCGCCCCCGTTGGCCTTCACCGGCGGCGACGCCAAGTCCCGCGACGGCGCGATCGTGGCCGGTTTCCCGGAGAACGGCGGCTTCGACGTCCGTGCCGCCCGGGTGCGCGGCCGCATCTCGGCGACGGGCCCGGACATCTACCACCGCGGTACGGTCCACCGCGACGTCTACTCCCTGTTCACCCTCGTACGGCAGGGCAACTCCGGGGGCCCGCTGCTGACTCCCGACGGCCGGGTGTACGGCGTCGTGTTCGCCAAGTCGCTGGACGACGCGGACACCGGCTACGCCCTGACGGCGGACGAGGTCCGGGCCGACGTCCAGGCCGGGCGTACGGCGGACCGGCAGGTCGACACGCAGGCGTGTGCCCTGTGAGAGCCCGTGCGGGCGGGGTGCTTCCGCCGGTGGCGGGGGAGTTCGTCAGCCGCTGCGGGTGTGCCGGAGGCGGGCGCCGACCCATCGGGCGCGCCGCCTCAGGATGTGCGGGATGCCGAGCCCCGAGTCGCCCGGCCGGTGGTCCGGGGCCGCGGTCCCGGTGATGTTGCGCGCTCCGTTGGCGCGGCGATCGCGTGACACGTCACGGTAGTCGTGCGTCCAGCCCATACCGAGCTGTCTGCCCGGGGTCCAAGGTCCGTAATCGCCTGTGGGTCCATCAATTGGCCTATGCGTCCGGCATTTGGCTGATGGTCATATGGGATTAACGGCCGACGATCAACGGTCGGGCTCGGGGTCCTTCAGCCAGTTGATCAGCTCGGCCGAGAACGCCGCCGGGTCCTCCTCGTGCGGGAAGTGCCCGAGACCGTCGAACAGCCGCCAGCGGTAGGGCGCCTCGACGTACTCACCGCTGCCCGCGGCGTGCCGCGCGCGCATCGCCGGGTCGAGCGAGCCGTGCAGATGCAGCGTCGGCACCCGTACCGGGCGCTTCATCCGGCGGTTGAACTGGAAGCCGTCCACCCGGGCCAGCGAGCGGACCATCCAGCGGTACGGCTCGATCGAGCAGTGCGCCGTGGACGGGATGCTCATCGCCCGGCGGTAGACCTCGACCACCTCGTCGTCCGGCATCCGCGGTCCCGACCAGTCCCGCAGCAGCTGCCCCACGAGCGCGGCGTCGTCCGCGACCAGCCGGCGCTCGGGGATCCACGGCCGCTGGAAGCCCCACACGTACGCTCCCGCCGCGCTGTGCCGCAGGTCCGAGAGCATCGCCGTGCGCCAGCGCCGCGGATGGGGCATCGAACTGACCGCCAGCCGGCGCACCAGCTTGGGCCGCATCGCGGCCGCCGTCCACGCCAGGTAGCCGCCGAGGTCGTGGCCGACCAGCGCGGCGTCCGGCTCGCCGAGCGAGCGGATCACACCGGTGACGTCGAGCGCCAGGTTCGCCGGGTCGTAGCCGCGCGGCGTGCGGTCGCTGCCGCCCACCCCGCGCAGGTCCATCGCGACCGCGCGGAAGCCCGCGTCGGCCAGGGCGGTCAGCTGGTCCCGCCAGGTCCACCAGAACTGCGGGAAGCCGTGCAGCAGCAGCACCAGCGGCCCGTCACCCGCCTCGGCGATGTGGAAGCGCGCTCCGTTCGCCGCGACATCCCGGTGGGTCCAGGGCCCGTCGATCCGTACCACCGAGGAACTGTCAGCGACCGTCATGCCTTGAGCGTGTCATACCTTCGCCTGGAGCGTGCCCTCCGTTTCCGAAGGGCGGGGGTGCGGCTTGACGCCCTGGAGCACGGCGGCGGTCTCCTTGGCGGAGGCGATGCTGCGCTCCGGCTTCTTGATCTTCTTGAACTTCGCCATCGCCAGCAGGCCCAGCAGACCGGCCAGCACCAGGAACGCGCCGCCGACGATCAGGAACGACCAGGCGAGCCCCAGGCCCAGGTTGTGGATGCCGTAGGCGGCCGCGAAGCTCAGCACGGGCAGCGCGAAGAGCGCGAGGATGCCGGCCGCGCCGATCGCCCCGCCACCGATGCCGGCACGCTTGGCGTCCTGCCGGAGTTCGGCCTTGGCGAGGGCGATCTCCTCGTGGATCAGCTCCGAGAGATCCGCCGTGGCCGCGGCGAAGAGCTGGCCGAGACTGCGGCCGCCGTTCGCGGTCACGGTCACCGCCACGGGCTTGTCCACGTCCGCTGGGCTCATCGCGTCCTCCGTCGTTCGTCGGTTCATCGTGAAGTCATAACGGGCAAGTGGGTTACGGCTACCCCCCGATCATGCCCGACTCATCCTCGTCCGCGCCGCCGGAGCGCGCCACTTCCGCGAGCCTGCGGTGCTCGGCCGCCTTCGCGTCGTGGATCGCGGCCATGCGCAGATGGAACTCCGGGTTGCCCCATTCGTAGACGTCGGGGATGCCGTCCGCGTCGGTGTCCCGCTCCTCGTCCTCGCACATGCCGCGGTACTTGTTGTCGCGCAGCTTCAGCAGGACGGCGGCGCACAGGGCCGCCGTGCACGAGCCCACCAGCACCGCCGCCTTGATCTCCGGCGTCAGCACCTCGTCCCCCGCGAAGGCCAGCTCGCCGATGAGCAGTGACACCGTGAAGCCGATCCCCGCGAGCGAGGCCACGGCCAGCACGTCCGCCCACGCCAGGTCGCGATTGAGCTCCGCCCTGGTGAAGCGGGCCGCGAGCCAGGTGCCGCCGAAGACACCCACCGCCTTGCCGACGACCAGGCCGAGCACCACTCCCAGCGTCTCCGGACGGGTGAACACCTGCCCGAGCGCTCCCCCGGTGACCGGCACCCCGGCCGAGAAGAGCGCGAACAGCGGCACCGCCAGCCCCGCCGACACAGGCCGCACAAGGTGCTCGATCCGCTCGCCCGGCGACTCCTTCTCACCCTCGCGGTGGTGGCAGCGCAGCATCAGGCCCATCGCCACGCCCGCGATGGTCGCGTGCACCCCGCTGGCGTGCATCAGGCCCCAGTTGGCCACGGCCAGCGGCACGTAGACGTACCAGCCGCGGACCTCCTTGCGCAGCAGCAGCCAGAACAGGAAGAGGCCGGCGAAGGCCAGGCCGAGGGCCGCGAAGTCGATGCCGCTGGTGAAGAAGACCGCGATGATCAGGATCGCGAGGAGGTCGTCGACGACGGCGAGCGTGAGCAGGAAGGCGCGCAGCGCGGAGGGCAGCGAGGTGCCGAGCACCGCCAGCACCGCGAGCGCGAAGGCGATGTCGGTCGCCGTCGGCACCGCCCAGCCCTGCAGCGAGCCCCCGCCCGCCGCGTTCACCACCGCGTACACGGCCGCGGGCACCGCCATGCCGCACACGGCGGCGATGACGGGCAGCGCCGCGGCCGACCGGGTGCGAAGTTCGCCGACCACCAGTTCGCGCTTGAGCTCGATGCCGGCGACGAAGAAGAACACCGTCAGCAGGCCGTCCGCGGCCCAGTGCGACACCGACAGGTCCAGATGCAGGACGGCGGGGCCGAAATGATGGCCGACGGTCGCCGTGTACGAGGCGCTCACCGGGCTGTTCGCCCAGACCAGGGCCGCCACCGCCGCCAGGAGCAGCAGCATGCCGCCGACGGTCTCCGCGCGCAGCGCCTCGGCGACGTAGTTCCGCTCCAGGAGCGGGATGCGCCCCAGGAAGACGGAACGGCGGCGGTTGGACGCGTTCACGGGTGGACCTCCGGTCGGGTGCGGCAATGGCTGTACACCTCGCCGACCAGACTTCCCGGCACGCCCTGTTTTCTGTCGCGTTTCTAACGCGCTTCCAGCCTAACGGGCGGGGCCGCCGGGCTGCTCCGGCCCTGCTCACCTTACGGACCTCCCCCAGGCGTCGCAGGACGCGCGCGGACAGACGAAAGGCCCCCGAAGGGGCCCTGCGTCCGCACCGCGGAGTGTGCTCAGTCCTCGCCGGGGGCGGAGGGCAGCTTCGCCTGGATGAGGTCCATGACCGTGGAGTCGGTCAGCGTCGTGACGTCCCCGAGCTGCCGGTTCTCGGCGACGTCCCGCAGCAGACGGCGCATGATCTTGCCGGAGCGGGTCTTCGGCAGTTCCGCCACCGTGAGGATCCGCTTCGGCTTGGCGATCGGGCCGAGCGTCTTGGCCACGTGGTCGCGGAGCTGGGCGATCAGCTCGTCGCCGTCGTCGCCCAGGGCGGCGCCGCGCAGGATCACGAACGCGACGATCGCCTGGCCGGTGGTGTCGTCGGCGGCGCCGACGACGGCGGCCTCGGCGACCTTCGGGTGCGACACGAGCGCCGACTCGACCTCGGTGGTGGAGATGTTGTGGCCGGACACCAGCATCACGTCGTCGACCCGGCCGAGCAGCCAGATGTCGCCGTCGTCGTCCTTCTTGGCGCCGTCGCCCGCGAAGTAGCGGCCCTCGAACCGGGACCAGTACGTGTCCAGGTAGCGCTGGTCGTCGCCCCAGATGGTGCGCAGCATCGACGGCCACGGCTCGGTCAGCACGAGGTAGCCGCCGGCGCCGTTGGGCACCTCGTTCGCCTCGTCGTCCACGACGGTCGCGGAGATGCCGGGCAGGGCGCGCTGCGCGGAGCCGGGCTTGGTCTCCGTCACGCCGGGCAGCGGGGAGATCATCATGGCGCCGGTCTCGGTCTGCCACCAGGTGTCCACGATCGGGCAGCGGCCGCCGCCGATGTGCTCGCGGTACCAGATCCACGCCTCGGGGTTGATCGGCTCGCCGACGCTGCCCAGGACGCGCAGCGAGGACAGGTCGAACTTGGCGGGGATGTCGTCGCCCCACTTCATGAAGGTGCGGATCGCGGTGGGCGCCGTGTAGAGGATCGAGACCCCGTACTTCTGGACGATCTCCCAGAAGCGGCCCTGGTGCGGGGTGTCGGGGGTGCCCTCGTACAGCACCTGGGTCGCGCCGTTGGCCAGCGGCCCGTACACGATGTACGAGTGGCCGGTGACCCAGCCGACGTCGGCCGTGCACCAGTAGACGTCGGTCTCCGGCTTGAGGTCGAACACCGCGTGGTGGGTGTACGCGGCCTGGGTGAGATAGCCGCCGGAGGTGTGCAGGATGCCCTTGGGCTTACCCGTCGTGCCGGAGGTGTAGAGGATGAACAGTGGGTGCTCGGCCTCGAAGGGCTCCGGGGTGTGCTCGGTGCTCTGCGCCTCCAGCGCCTCGTGCCACCACACGTCGCGGCCCTCGGTCCAGGCGACCTCCTGGCCGGTGCGGCGGACGACCAGCACCTTGCTCACGCTCTCGGTGCGGTCCACGGCGTCGTCCACGGCGGGCTTGAGCGCCGAGGGCTTGCCGCGGCGGTAGCCGCCGTCGGCCGTGATGACGAGCTTCGCGTCCGCGTCCTGGATGCGGGCGGCCAGGGCGTCGGCGGAGAAGCCGCCGAAGACCACCGAGTGGGCGGCGCCGATGCGGGCGCAGGCCAGCATCGCCACGACGGTCTCGGGGATCATCGGCATGTAGACCGCGACCCGGTCGCCGGCCTGGACGCCGAGCGCCGTGAGGGCGTTGGCGGCCCGGCTGACCTCGTCCTTCAGCTCGGCATAGGTGACGGCCCGGGTGTCGCCGGGCTCGCCCTCGAAGTGGAGGGCGACGCGGTCGCCGTTGCCGGCCTCCACGTGCCGGTCGACGCAGTTGTACGCCACGTTCAGCGTGCCGTCGGCGAACCACTTGGCGAACGGCGGGTTCGACCAGTCCAGCGTCTCGGTCGGCTCCTTCGCCCAGGCCAGCCGGCGGGCCTGCGCCGCCCAGAAGCCCAGCCGGTCCTCGCCCGCCTGCCGGTAGGCCTCCGCGGTGACATTGGCACCGGCCGCCAGGTCGGCGGGCGGAGCGAACCGGCGCTCCTCCTTCAAAAGGTTGGCCAGGCTCTCGTTGCTCACGCCGTGCTCCTTCGCAGGGGTCCTCGTGTGTCCCAGGCCATAGCTCACCAGCACGGGGGCGGGATGACAAGGGTTCGCGGCGAATATTGGTTTAGACCTGTCATGGTGGCGGCGCGCGCGATCCGCACCCCGCGCGCACCCCGGCCCGCCGGCGGACGGCCGGCGGGCCGGGGGACAGTGGGTGCGGCGGGGGCTCCGCCGGTCAGCGGACCGGGGCGGGCTCCTCCGGGCGCACGGCGGCGAACGTGCCGGTCCCGGCGTCGAGGACGTACGCCTGGGCCTCCGCGACGTGGAAGTACATGCCGTGCAGCTGCAGGGACCCCTCGGCCACCCTGCGGGCGACACAGGCGTGCGCCATCAGGTGGTCGAGCTGCTGCACGACATTGACCAGGCAGAGCCGTTCCAGGTCGTCGGTCACCGGGCGGTCGGCGACCGCGACCTCGCCGCGCCCCAGCCGGCCGATCCGCTCCATCCGGGCCAGGCTCGGACGCCCGTGCCGCAGCCAGCGCGCCAGCGGCGTCTGCGCGCCCGGATCGCGGCCGGCGCCGCCGAGCAGCGCCTGCATCGCGCCGCAGCCGGAATGGCCGCACACGGTGATGCTGCCGACCTTCAGCACCTCCACCGCGTACTCGATGGCCGCGCCGACCGAGTCGCAGGAGGCGTCGGCACCCGGCGGCGGCATCAGATTGCCCACATTGCGCACCGTGAACAGGTCGCCCGGGCCACTGGAGGTGATCATGCTGGTGACCAGGCGCGAGTCGGCGCAGGTGAGGAAGAGCTGGGTGGGCCGCTGACCCTCACGGGCGAGCCGTGCCAGTTCCTCCCTGACCAGCGGGGCCGTGTTGCGCTGGAAGGCGCTGAGCCCGCCGACGAGTTGCCCGGCCCCGCCGGATCCGGCACCCGGCTTGGTGCAGTGGTGGTTGCGCCACGGCGTCCACGGGCGGCACGCGTGCGTGCTGGCCGGGACCGTGATCGGCGTACCGGTGCGGCCGGTGAGCGTCGCCCAGCCGCCGCGCGCCCGGTGCGCCTCGCACCAGTGGTGCAGGCTTTCGTACGCCGCGTGGTCCATGAAGGAGCCGTCCAGCGTGATCACCGCGTTGGCCCCGTCCGGGACCTCCGCCAGTGACCGGGTCAGCCGGGGCACCGCGAGGAACGTCAACTGACCCCGTACGTGCACCCGGTGGACACCGGACTCCTCCAGCACCGTGATCCGGGTGTGCGTCAGCCGCCGCAGCGACAGAAAGACCGCCACCACGATGCCGGTCGTCACGCCCGCGAGGACGCCGAAGGCGACGACCGCGACCAGCGTGGCCGCGTACACCGGGAACTCCCGGTGCCGCTGCACATGCCTGATGTGCGCGAAGCTCACCATCTTCACGCCGACCACCATCACCAGCGCGGCGAGCGCGGCCAGCGGGATCAGCTCCAGCACCCCGGCCAGCAGCCCGGCGCACACCAGCACCCACACGCCGTGCAGCACCGTGGCCCGGCGGGTGCGGGCGCCCGCGGCGACGTTCGCCGAACCGCGGATCGCACCGCCGGCGATCGGCAGCCCGCCGAGCAGTCCGGAGAAGACGTTCGAGGCGCCCTGGCCGAGCAGTTCGCGGTTCAGGTCGGCGCGGCCGCCGGTGCCGTCGCCCGGTTCGGCGCGGCCCGTACGGAGCTTGTCGATCGCCACCGCGGACAGCAGCGATTCCATGCTGGCCACCAGCGTGACCGTCAGGACGGCGGCCGCGATACCCGCGACCGGCCCCTCCGGCAGCCCCGGCAGCGCCACCGCGTGCAGCGCGGGCAGCTCCACCCGGGGCAGGGCGATGGGGACGCCGACCGCCGTCGCCGCCGCGATCGCGGCCAGCGGCGCCGGCAGGGCGGAGCGCAGCGCGTGGCCCGCCCTGCCCGGCAGCCGCGGCCACAGGACGAGGACGGCCACGGTCACCGCCCCGACCAGCAGCGCCCCGGGATGCGGCGCGGCCAACTGGCCCGGCAGCGCGGCCAGATTGGCCAGGGCGGAGCTGTCCGGACTGCCGCCGAGGGCGACATGGAGCTGGGCGATGGCGATGGCGGCGCCGATGCCGGCCAGCATCCCGTGCACGATCGCGGGGCTGACGGCGAGTGCCGCGCGGGCCACCCGTACGGTGCCGAGGGCGAGTTGGCAGATGCCGGCGAGCACGGTGATGGCGCAGGTGGTGCGCCAGCCGTAGCGTTGGACGAGGTCGGCGGTGACCACGACCAGGCTGGTGGCGGCGCCGCTGACCTGGAGCGGGGCGCCGCCGAGCAGTCCGGCGACGATGCCGCCCACCGCCGCGGCGACCAGTCCGGCCTGGAGCGGGGCGCCGGTCGCCAGGGCGATGCCCAGCGACAGCGGTACGGCGATCAGGAAGACGGCGACCGAGGCGGACAGGTCGTGCCGCCACGCGGCGGCGGAATGTCCGCCGCGGGCTCCCGGCGACGGCTGGGGACGGGCCCCGGGGGCCCGCGGTGGTTCTTTCGGGGAGCCCTGCGGGCGGCGGGGACGGCCGGGCGGCTGGGCTTTCGGCTGGTGCGTGGGGTGCATGTTCCCGTCTCCTCCGGGGCGGCGCGGCTGCGTGCGGTGTGCGCGTACGCGGTCGTGGTCACGGCTGTGCGGCGGGTGCTGTGCTGAGCTGCTGCTGCCGAATTCTGGGCAGGGGTGTCGACGGAACGTGACGGTCTCGTCACTGCCAAGAGTCGGTAAATGGAGAGTAATCCACACAAATGGACTTTGGATGAAGATTCGCCCGTCCGGGCGAGCGATTACCTCGCGAGGGTGAGCCGTTCGTCCAGGACGAAGGCCGGGTCGACCTGGGCGGCCAGATCGGCGCCGGTGCGCTCGTTCCCCCAGCTCTCGGCGTTCTTCAGGTGGAAGTGGACCATCTGCCGGGTGTAGCGCTCCCGGTCCCGCGACCCGTACGAGGCGTCCGCGGTCTCGTGCATCACGCGCAGGGCGCTGCGGTTGGGCTCCTCGAGCGAGGCGAAGTGCGGCGGCCGGCCCTTCTCCATGGAGCGCACCCAGTCGGAGTGGCCCACGGTCACCAGCAGGTCGTCCCCGGTCTCCGCCCGCAGGAACTCCAGGTCGTCCGGCCCCTGCACCTTGTTGCCCACCACGCGCAGCGCGACGCCGTAGTCCCGCGCGTACTCCTTGTACTGGCGGTAGACGGCGACGCCCTTGCGGGTCGGTTCGGCGACCAGGAAGGTCATGTCGAAGCGGGTGAACATCCCGGAGGCGAAGGAGTCGCTGCCGGCCGTCATGTCGACGACCACGTACTCGTCACGGCCGTCCACCAGATGGTTGAGGAACAGCTCCACCGCCCCGACCTTGGAGTGGTAGCAGGCCACGCCGAGGTCGGACTCGTTGAAGGGGCCGGTCACCATCAGGCGGGCCTTGCCGCCCTCCAGGGGCAGCGGGCGGGCGCACGCGCCGTAGACCGGGTTGTCCTCGGTGACCCGCAGGAGGCGCGAGCCGTGCCCCGGCGGGGTGGTCTTGATCATGGTCTCGGCGGACGCGATCCGCGGATTGGCGCCGCGCAGGTACTCCTTGATCTCCGGCAGGTGCGCGCCCATCGCGGGGAAGGCGGCGGCTTCCTCCTCGTCGAGCCCGAGCGCCGGGCCGAGGTGCTGGTTGATGTCCGCGTCGACGGCGACCACGGGGACGCCGGCGGCGGAGAGGTGGCGGACGAACAGGGAGGACAGCGTGGTCTTGCCACTGCCGCCCTTTCCGACGAAAGCGATCTTCATGTTCGTTAAGCGTAGTCGTGGCCATGCCGCATTTCCGCGTGTCACGCCGGGAGTTCACCCGTCGGTGGACGCGCCCGTCACGCGGACGGGCCTGTGACCGGGCGGCGGGTTCGCCGCTGGAAGCCGTCCGGTGTCCTGCCCGGGGGCGCTGCCCGCGCCTGTGGCCCGGCGGCTTCCGGTGGCCTTTGGCCGCCGCCGGCCCGGGTGACGAACCCCACTCGCCCGCCGGGGCACCGACCGGGGTGCGTAGGGTCGTACTCATGGGTACGACAGCTGATCCGCTCGCCGTTCTCGGCTCGCTCCCCGGAGTCGCCGATTCCGTGGCCCTCGTCCGCAAGGCCGTGGACCAGGCCTACGGGCACCGGGTGATGCGCCGCCGCTCCGACGAGGTGGCCTCCGAGGCCGCGCTGCGCGGGGCCCGCGCCTCGGCCGCGCTCGCCGGTGCCGACTGGGCGCTGGAGGAGGTACGGCGGCGCAGCGACTTCTCCGTCGACGGCGAGGCGCGCACCGTCGGCGCCGCGCTGCGGCTGACCGCCGAGTCCGGCCAACTGCTCGGCGTCTGGCGGCAGTCGCCGCTCCAGGCACTGGCCCGTTTGCACCTCGTCGCGGCCGGCGGCGCCGCCCCGGACGAGACCGTCGGCCGCCCTCGGCTGGCGGGCGAACCGGTGGACGAACCCCTGCTGCAGGAAGCGGAGTTCCCGCTGCCGGCCGCCTCGGAGGTCGTGGCCCGGCTGGACGGCCTCGCGGACCTGCTGCTCGCGGGCAGCGACGCGCCCGCGCTCGTCGTCGCGGCCGTCGTGCACGGCGAGCTGCTGTGCCTGCGCCCCTTCGGCACGTACAACGGGCCGCTGGCGCGGGCGGCGCAGCGCCTTGTACTGGTCGGCAGCGGTCTCGACCCCAAGTCGATCTGCCCGGCCGAGGTCGGCCACGCGGAGCTGGGCCGTGCCGACTACCTCAAGGCACTGCGCGGCTACGTCTCCGGCACACCGGAGGGCATGGCCGCCTGGATAGCGCACTGCGGCCAGGCGGTGGGGCTGGGCGTCCGGGAGAGCGTGGCCGTGTGCGAGGCCCTGCAGCGCGGTGCCGCCTGAGGGGCTGAACAGGGCTGCGAGAGCTCGGGGAGCTCCGGGGGCTCCGGAACGAAGTTGCGGCGGCACCGCGAGGGTGCCGCCGCTGGCATGATCGTCGAGTTACCAAGCGTGCACGATATTTGCCCATCAGGTCGGGGTCTTTGCCCGTACCTGGTGCGGCCGGCCCGGTCAGCGGGTCTGCGTCGCGTGGGTGCCCGGTGGTCATGCTCGGTCCGTGGGGCCTGATACGACGGGGTTCCTCTCGGATGTCCGTGGTCACGCGGGCCTTACGACCTTTTTACTGCACCTGGGGAGGAACCGGAACCCCTCACCGCACTTCTTTGCATATCGGGACGATCCGGGCGCCGCGCACCGGACGGACGGTGGTGGCGGTGGGGCCCAGGGGCGCGGTGGTGCGCCGCGGTCAGGCGGTACGGCGGCGCCGGGTCGCGTACCAGACCAGGCCGGCCGTCGCCGCGGCCGCGCCCACCGCGGCGAGCGCCAGGGCGGGGCCCGTGGGGATCGCCAGCGACGGCACCCGCTGGTGCAGCCGCACCGGACGGCTGAAGGTGAGGACCGGCCACTCGCGCGACACCGCCTCGCGGCGCAGCCCGCGGTCGGGGTTGACGGCGTAGGGGTGCCCCACCGCCTCCAGCATGGGGATGTCGGTGACGGAGTCGCTGTAGGCGAAGGACCGCTCGAGGTCGTAGCCCTCGGACTCGGCGAGCCGGGCCACCGCCTCCGCCTTGGCCGGGCCGTAGACGTAGTGGTCGATGCTGCCGGTGTAGCGGCCGTCCTCCACGGTCATCCGGGTGGCGACCACGTGGTCGGCGCCCAGCATCTCGCCGATCGGTTCCACGACCTCGGCGCCCGAGGCGCTGACGATGACGACGTCGCGGCCGGCGAGGTGGTGCTCCTCGATGAGGGAGGCGGCTTCGTCGTAGATGATCGGGTCGATGAGGTCGTGGAGTGTTTCGGCCACGATCTCCCGCACTTGCTGCACATTCCAGCCACGGCAGAGGTCGGAGAGGTACTTTCGCATCCCCTCCATCTGGTCGTGGTCCGCGCCGCCGAGCAGATAGACGAACTGGGCGTACGCGGTCCGCAGCACGGCGCGCCGGTTGATGAGGCCGCCTTGATAGAAGGGCCTGCTGAACGCCAAGGTGCTCGACTTGGCGATCACCGTCTTGTCGAGATCGAAGAACGCGGCGGTGCGCGGCGACAGGTGGTTTTCCACGAGGACGAGCATAGGGACCCACCATTCGGCGTAAGCTCGGGCGCGTGGGTTTGCCTGAGAAGGCCTTCGGGTACACCATGGAAGTCACGGATCGTTCGCGACCGTGCTAACCCGGTCTGGCTCCTCCCCCCCCGAGTCGGACCGTGGGGACGACCCCCGCTCTCCCCCCCGGCGGGGGTCGTCGCATGTCCGGGGACACTTTCAGCGCTGAGGCCCGGGTGGCCCCGCTCCGTTTTCCGCACTCCACCGCGTCGGCGGGTGGGGTCTGTCATGCCCCTTGATTGTCACCGTGTGTGACGTCTTGCATTCGGTGCGAATCCGGTGTGCCGTCCAGCGGAAGTGGCCGAACTCACCCGCACGGGTGGCGGAGATATCCACAACCCCTGAGTTATCCACCGATTCTCATCAAGATCAACAACTTTCGCCAACTCGCGTGACTCTGGCCGTAAATGTTGCGCCGGAGATGTGCTCGGCGCTTATGCCCGGTGCCGCTGGGACGGACCGGAACGAGCGAGGAGGGCGGGGTAGGTCGTGGTCGATTCAATCAAAGCCGGGGCAAAGGGAGCGCGGGGCGATAATCGGGCAAGCGGCATGCTGTCCGGAAGGCCGCGTGGAACGTCGCGTGACCCGGGACCGGGGACGCGCCGGGGAACGGGGGCGGAAGGCGCGCCTCCCGGTGTGCCGGAGCGCGGTGGCACGGGCGGCCCGGGAGGCGGCGCCGGACCGCTGATCGTCACCGAGGACGGTGACCTGCTGGACGACCTGCTGCGGCTGTGCGCCGCGGCGGGTGCCGAGCCCGAGGTGGTCTTCGGCGCGCCGCCGGGGCCGCGGAGCTGGGAGCGCGCCCCGCTCGTGCTGGTCGGCGCGGCCGACACCCGGCGGCTGTCGGGCACGGCCCGGCGCCGCGGTGTGCTCCTGGTGGGACGTGATCTGGACGACCCCGATGTGTGGCGGCGCGCGGTGGACGTCGGCGCCGACCATGTCGCCTTCCTGCCCGACGCCGAGTCCTGGCTGACCGACCGGATCGCCGACGCGGCGGAGGGTGTCGGCGACCCGGCCCTGACCATCGGGGTTGTCGGCGGCAGCGGTGGCGCCGGGGCCAGCACGCTGGCGTGCGCGCTGGCCGTCACGGCCGCACGCACCGGCCGCCGCACGGTACTGGTCGACGCCGACCCGCTCGGCGGCGGACTGGACGTACTGCTCGGCGCGGAAAGAGTGGCCGGGCTGCGCTGGCCCGACCTCGCCGAGTCCCGGGGCCGGGTCAACAGCGGCGCCCTGGAGGAGTCGCTGCCGCGTGCGCACGCCCTCAGCGTGCTGAGCTGGGACCGCGGGGACACCGTGGTCGTCCCGCCGCAGGCGATGCGGTCCGTCATGGGCGCCGCCCGCCGGCGCGGCGGCGTGGTCGTCGTGGACCTGCCGCGGCGGATGGACGAGGCCGTGACCGAGGCCTTGGCCCAGACGGACGTGGGCCTGCTGGTCGTGCCCGCCGAGCTGCGGGCCTTCGCCGCGGCGGGCCGGGTCGCCTCCCGGATGGGCATGGTGCTGCGCGACCTGCGGGCCGTCGTCCGCGGGCCGTTCGCCTCGGGGCTGACCGACGCGGCCGTCGCCGACCTGGTGGGCCTGCCGCTCGCGGGCGAGCTGCCGGCCGAACCGGGGCTGCCCGCGTCGCTGGACGGGGGCGAACCGCCCGGAAGCGGCGTGCGCGGACCGCTCGCGCGGTTCTGCACGGCGTTCCTGGCGGCCGCCCTGCCGAGCCTGCCGAGCGGCGGGAGCGTGACCGCATGAGCGCCGACACGATGGCCCCCGGGCTGCTCGACGCCGTGCGGCTGCGGCTCGCCGCCGCCGGTGACGAACCGACACCGGCGGGCGTGGCCGCGGCCCTGCGGGCACAGGGCCGGCTGCTCGGCGACACCGAAGTCCTCGACGTGGTGGCCAGGTTGCGCTCGGAGATGGTCGGGGCCGGTCCGCTGGAATCACTGCTCGCCGAACCGGGCGTCACCGATGTGCTGGTCAACGGGCCCGACGAGGTCTGGGTCGATCGCGGCGCGGGGCTGGAGCGCACCGGCGTGCGGTTCGCGGACCCGCTCGCGGTGCGCCGGCTGGCGCAGCGGCTCGCGACCGCCGCGGGCCGCCGCCTGGACGACGCCCGCCCCTGGGTGGACGCCCGACTCCCGGACGGCACAAGGTTGCACGCCGTACTGCCGCCGGTGGTGGTCGGTGCGCCGTGCCTGTCGCTGCGCGTCGTGCGCACCCGCGCCTTCGCGCTGGAGGAACTGGTGGCGGCGGGCAGCATGGACCGCGGCACGGCGGCACTGCTGCGGGCGGTGCTCGACGCCCGCCTGTCCTTCCTCGTCTCCGGCGGCACGGGATCGGGCAAGACGACCCTGCTGAGCTGCCTGCTCGGCCTGGTCGACCCGGGTGAACGCATCGTCCTCGCCGAGGACTCGGCCGAGTTGCGGCCCCGGCACCCGCACGTCGTACGCCTGGAGACCAGGCCCCCCAACCAGGAGGGCGCCGGGCTCGTCACGCTGCGGGACCTCGTACGGCAGGCCCTGCGGATGCGGCCCGACCGGCTCGTCGTGGGCGAGGTGCGAGGGCCGGAAGTACTGGATCTTCTGAGTGCGTTGAACACCGGGCACGAAGGCGGCTGCGGCACTGTGCACGCGAACGCGGCCTGCGACGTACCGGCGCGGCTGGAGGCGCTGGGAGCGGTGGCCGGGCTGGACCGGGCCGCGCTGCACAGCCAGCTGGCCGCCGCCCTGTCGGTGGTCGTGCACCTGGTCCGCGACCGTTCGGGACGGCGCCGCGTCGCCGAGGTCCATGTGCTGGAGCGTGGTGCGGACGGCATCGTCGGCACCGTTCCCGCCCTGCGCGACGGTGAACGGGGCACGGGATGGCCGCGGTTGGCCGCGCTGTGCGAGCGGGGTGCGGCATGAGCGCCCCGGCTCTCGTCGCCGCACTGTGCGCGGGCGTCGCGGCCTGGGTGCTGTGCGGACGGGACGAGGCGGTGCGCCGCGCGCGAACGCTCCTGGCGGGCCCCTGGCAGCCGCCGGGGCCCTCGGGCGGGGTCCCGGGGCCGCGGAGGCTGGAGATGCGCGCCCAGGCCGTTCTGGAGCCGTTCCGGGCCCGTTTCGGATGGCGGCTCGGACGTGAACTTCTGTGTCTGCCACCCGGGTTGGCCATCGCGGGGCTCACGCACTCGGTGGTGCCCGCGGTGCTGGCGGCCGGCGCGGTGCCGCTCGCGGGGCGATGGCTGCGCGGCCGGGAGTCGCGGGCGGTTGCCGAGGAACGGGCGGCTGCCGTGGGGGCGTTGTGCGCCGCCGTCGCGGGTGATCTGCGGGCCGGACTGGCCCCGCAGGGTGCGCTGGCCGGAGTGCTGCTGCGGGAGGGCTGGCCCGGCAGGCCCGCCCTCGCCGACGCGGCGCTGCCCCTGCTGGCCGCCGCGCGCTTCGGCGGCGACGTGCCGGGGGCACTGCGGACGGCCGCCCGGCTCGACGGGGCCCAGGGGCTCGCCGGGGTGGCCGCGTGCTGGCAGGTCGCGGTGGACGGGGGCGCCGGCCTCGCGGACGGCCTGGACCGGATCGCCGCCGCCCTGCGGTCCGAGCGCGATCAACGGGAGGATCTGCGGGCCCAGTTGGCCGCACCTCGTTCCACGGTGCTGATGCTGGCGCTCCTGCCGCTGTTCGGGCTGGTGCTGGGCACCGGGCTGGGCGCGGACCCGGTGGGGACGCTGCTGCGCACCCCGTTCGGGCTGGGCTGCCTGGCCGCCGGCGGAGTACTGGAGTGGGCCGGGCTGGCCTGGACCGCGCGGATCGTGCGGACGGCGGAGGCGTCATGAACGGCGAGTTCGTCCACAGGCTGGGGATCGTCGTGGCGGTCGCGGCCGCCGCCCTGTGCACGGCGGGGGCAATGGCCGCGGCCCGCCGTGAGAGGGCGGCCCGGCGCCGGGGCCGGCGACTCCTGGGAGCCCCGGCCCACCACGCCCGCACCCGGGCACGGCCGCGGCGGGACGCCCTGCGGGTGTGGGCGCCGGTCGCCGGCGTCGCCCTGGGCGCCTTCGCCCTGGTCGGCGGCGTGCCCGGATGCCTTGCCGGGCTGGCCGCGGCGTACGGGATGCGGCGGTGGCAGCGCCGGCGGCCCACCGACGGGGACACGGACCCGATCCGTGCGGAGCGTCAGCTTCCGCTCGCCGCCGATCTGCTGGCCGCCTGCGTGGCGGCCGGGGCGGGGCCGCGGGAGGCCGCGGAGGCGGTGGGGCCTTCGCTCGGCGGACCTCTCGGCGAGGCCCTGACCCGGGCCGCCGCGGAACTACGGCTGGGCGGCGACCCGGCCGAGTGCTGGGCCCGGCTGGACCGGCTCGGCTGCCGGGAACTGGCCCGCTGCATGGAGCGCGCGGCGACGACGGGCGTGCCGCCGGTCGAGGAGATCTCGCGGCTCGCCGCCGGCTGCCGGGCCGCGTACGCCCGGCAGGGGCTCGCCCGGGCACGCCGTGCCGGAGTACTGATCACGGCCCCGCTGGGGCTGTGCTTCCTGCCGGCCTTCCTCCTCGTGGGGGTCGCGCCGGTGGTCATGGGACTGGCGGGGACGATCCTCGCCGGCGGAACGATCTGAGGGGGAGTCATGCGATTTCTGAGGAAGCTGGCGCGCCGCTGCAGGACCGGCGAGAGCGGGATGACGACGGCCGAGTACGCCGTCGGCACCCTGGCCGCCTGCGGGTTCGCCGCCGTGCTCTACAAGGTGGTCACCTCCGGCGTGGTGAGCGAGGCGCTCGGCGGGCTGATCAAGCGGGCCCTCGATGTGGCGTTCTAGGCGGGCCCGGGACGGCGGCTACGTCACCGCCGAGGCCGCCGTCGTCATCCCGTCGCTGGTGCTCCTGACCGCGATGCTGCTGTGGGGACTCGCGGCCGCCGCCGCGCAGATCCGGTGCGTCGACGCCGCGCGGGCCGGGGCCCGCGCGGCGGCCCGGGACGAGCCGGAGGGTGCCGTACTGGCGGCCGCGCGGTCGGCGGCACCCGCCGGTGCCGGCGTCGCGGTCCGGCGGGGCGACGGCCTGGTCCGGGTGACCGTCGAGGCCCGTTCGCTCTCCTTGACGCTCCACGGCGAGGCGGTCGCCGCCGTCGAGGGGCAGGAAGGGCGGCAGGCACCCGCCGGGCAGCCGGGGGAGACGCCATGAGGCCCGGCAGGGACCGGGGCTCGGCCACGGTGTGGGCGACGCTGCTGGGCGCCGTCCTGGTCCTCGCGGCCTGCGCGGTGCTTGCCCTGGCAGCCGCGATCACCGCCCGGCATCGCGCGGGGGCCGCCGCGGACCTCGCCGCCCTCGCCGCGGCCGACCACGCCCTGCGCGGTGGTGAGGCGGCCTGCGCCCTCGCCGCGAGGGTCGCCGCGGCGCAGCACGCCCGTCTGGTGCGCTGCGCGGTGACCGGTGAGATCGCCGACGTTGCGGCCGCCGTGGGGCCCGCGGAGGTCCGGTCCCGGGCCGGGCCTCAGGACTCCGCGGGCGGCTCGCCGCCGTCGTCGGCGCCCGTGCCGGGCTCGTCACCAGTGGTGGCCAGGAGCACGTCCAGGACGCGCACCGCGGCCGCCTTGTCCAAGGGGTCGTTGCCGTTGCCGCACTTGGGGGACTGCACGCACGAGGGGCAGCCGAACTCGCACTCGCAGGACGCGATCGCCTCACGGGTCGCGGTCAGCCAGGTCCTGGCAGTGCGGAAGGCGCGTTCGGCGAAGCCCGCGCCACCCGGATGGCCGTCGTACACGAAAACGGTCGGCAGCCCGGTGTCCGGGTGCAGCGGCACGGAGACACCGCCGATGTCCCAGCGGTCGCAGGTGGCGAAGAGCGGCAGCAGGCCGATGGAGGCGTGCTCGGCGGCGTGGAGGGCGCCGGGCAGCTCCTCGGGGTGGACGGCCGCCGCGTCCAGCTGAGCGTCGGTGAGCGTCCACCACACGGCGCGGGTGCGCAGCGTACGGGGCGGGAGGTCGAGCTTGCTCTCGCCCAGGACCTCGCCGGTGATCAGCCGGCGGCGGAGGAAGGAGACGACCTGATGGGTGACCTCGACGGAGCCGAAGTGGAGGCGGGCCTCGCCCCACTCCTCCACCAGGTCCTCGTCGAGCACGGCGATCGAGGTGGTGTCGCGGGCCATCGTCGAATACGGCGGATCGGCCTCCTGGACCAGCGCGACCGACTCCTCCAGGTCCAGTTCGCGGACCAGGTAGGTGCGGCCCTGGTGCAGGTGCACCGCGCCCTGGTGGACGGTGGTGTGCGCGGCGCCCGCGTCGACCGTGCCCAGCAGGCGGCCCGTGCCGGCCTCGACGACCTGGACGGGCTTGCCGCCCTCGCCCCGGATGTCCGTGAGGTCCGCGGCCCGCTCCCGGCGCGTCCAGTACCAGCCGCCGGCCCGGCGGCGCAGCAGCCCGCGGCGCTCCAGCTGGGGCAGCAGGACGGCCGCCTCGGGGCCGAAGAGTTCCAGGTCGGCCTCGGTCAGCGGGAGCTCCGCGGCGGCCGCGCACAGGTGCGGGGCCAGCACGTACGGGTTGTCCGGGTCCAGCACGGTCGACTCCACCGGACGGCGGAAGAGGGCGTCCGGGTGGTGGACCAGATACGTGTCCAGGGGGTCGTCACGGGCGATCAGCACGGCCAGGGCCCCCTGCCCGGCGCGCCCCGCCCGGCCCGCCTGCTGCCACAGGGACGCCCGCGTACCCGGGTACCCGGCCAGGAGCACGGCGTCGAGCCCGGAGACGTCCACACCCAGCTCCAGGGCCGTTGTGGACGCCAGTCCGAGCAGCCGCCCGGAGTGCAGCTCGCGCTCCAGGGCGCGCCGCTCGTGCGGGAGGTAGCCGCCGCGGTAGGCCGCGACACGCCGGGGCAGGGAGCGGTCGATCTCGGCGAGCCGTTCCTTGGCGATCACGGAGATCAGCTCAGCGGCGCGCCGGGAGCGGACGAAGGCCACCGTGCGCGTGCCGTCCAGGACGAGGTCGGTCAGCAGGTCGGCGGCCTCGGCGGTCGCCGTGCGCCGCACCGGCGCGCCGTGCTCGCCGCTCAGTTCGGTGAGCGGCGGCTCCCACAGCGCGAAGGCCAGTTCGCCGCGCGGGGACGCGTCCTCGGTGACCTCGGCCACCGGGACGCCGGTCAGGCGGGTGGCCGTCGCACCGGGGTCGGCGGCGGTCGCCGACGCCAGGAGGAAG
The DNA here is from genome assembly GCF_044751185.1 of Streptomyces sp. NPDC088733. Classification (NCBI taxonomy): domain Bacteria; kingdom Bacillati; phylum Actinomycetota; class Actinomycetes; order Kitasatosporales; family Streptomycetaceae; genus Streptomyces; species Streptomyces sp. NPDC088733. Next base: position 28,222 of record NZ_JBIVLH010000016.1, on the reverse strand, counting down.
ACCGGATCCGCCCCGTACCGGGCGCAGACACGCCGGAGCCGGCGTATGACCTGGGCGACGTGCGAACCGAAGACACCGCGGTAGGTGTGGCACTCGTCGACCACCACGTAGCGCAGCTGCTTGAGGAAGGAGGCCCAGCGCGAATGGCCCGGGAGGATCCCCAGATGGAGCATGTCGGGGTTGGTGAGCACATAGGTCGCGTACTGGCGGACCCACTCGCGCTCCTCGAACGGCGTGTCGCCGTCGTAGACCGCCGCCCGTACGGCCTTGCCGAGCGGGGCCGCGAGATCGGCCACGGCGCGCCGCTGATCGGCCGCCAGGGCCTTCGTGGGGGCCAGGTAGAGCGCGGTGGCCCCGCGGCCGTTCGGGGCCTCGGAGCCGTCCATGAGGGCGCTCAGGACCGGCACGAGGTACGCCAGGGACTTCCCGGAGGCCGTCCCCGTGGAGACCACGGCCGACCTGCCCGCGAGCGCGTGCGCGGCGACCTGGGCCTGGTGCTCCCAGGGCCGGTCGATGCCGGCCAGCCGGACGGCGTCGATCACTTCCCCGCGGATCTGATCAGGCCAATCGGCATGGCGACCCACCCTCGGGGGCAAGTGCTCCGTATGGGTGATGCGCGCGGCCCTGCCCACCCCCGACGCCAACCGCTCCAGGAGAGCGCGGGGGGAGGTGCGGCCGTGCGCCGACTGCGGAAGATGATCCTGAGCCATCGGCACTCAGTGTGTCACTGGCATGACGGACAATCGCCGTAAGGCGTCGTGCATGCCCGCTGGTAAGTGATTGAATGCCATCGCGGCTGCCGATCCATGGGGGGCGACCGCTCGATGCAAGGTGCTGGAGGATCCGTGGACCTGTCCCTGTCGACTCGAACCGTCGGCGACCGTACGGTCGTCGAGGTCGGCGGCGAGATTGATGTGTACACCGCACCCAAGCTGCGTGAGCAGCTGGTTGAACTCGTGAACGACGGCAGCTACCACCTGGTCGTGGACATGGAAGGCGTGGACTTCCTGGACTCGACCGGGCTCGGTGTGCTCGTCGGCGGGCTCAAGCGGGTTCGCGCGCATGAAGGCTCGCTGCGCCTGGTGTGCAACCAGGAGCGCATTCTCAAGATTTTCCGTATCACCGGCCTGACCAAGGTGTTTCCCATTCACACCTCGGTCGACGAGGCCGTCGCGGCGACCGATTGACGGCCGACGCCGGACCGCGGGGCACCGGGCGACGCCGACGCCCGGGCCCCAGTGTTGCTTGCCCACAGGCACGAGGGGGAGGCCATGCCCACCGTTGAACTGCTCTTCAGCGCACTGCCGGAGCACGTCCGCACCGCACGACTGGTGGCGGCTGCGGTAGCCCGCAGGGCAGGGGTGGACGAGGCCGTCCTCGACGAGGTCCGGCTCGCCGTCGGTGAGGCGTGCAGCCGGGCCGTCAGCCTGCACCGCGGAAGCGGTGAGGACCGGCCCGTGCACGTGCGGCTCACCGAGGAGGAGAAGAAGTTCACCATCGAGGTCGGTGACAACGGCCCCGATCCCTCGGACGCCTCGGATCGCTCGGCCATCGGTTCCTCCGTCACCGGTTCGGACGCTTCCGGCGCCTCCGTTCCCGCGGCGCGCACCGACGGGCCCGCCGAACACCCGGTGCCGCATCCGGACGGCGTGGATTCCTCCGAGACCTCGGAGGCCGAGGACGAGAGCCAGATGGGTCTCGCCGTCATCAGCGGTCTCGTCGACGACGTCGAGGTCGTCTCCGGCGAGTACGGCGACGTCATTCGGATGAGCTGGCCGCTCAATCCGGTCGCGCTCTAGCGTTCCCGCCGCGGGCCGCCCTGTCACGGGCCCCGCGGCATTCCGGCGCCGCCGCGCGCATGTGTCGAACGGGCGTTCCGTGTCGCATCCGGAAACGCCCCGCGACGGCTGCCCGAACGCCTCCGCCGCAGGTCAGTGCGGCGGTCTCGCCGGCGTCCCGGTTCACTCTTCCTGTTGATCCACTTACCCGCGGACTGTTCACCTTTTCCGGTGATATCTGCGGGTGAGGGGCTTTGCTATTCCCTGGTGGCGGCGAAATTCGGTTCCTGCGCCCTGTTTTGATCTAGTTGGGCTCCCTACAATCCGTCCATCTTTGCTCAGCTCACAAGCCTGAGTGTCGCGGCTGCGAAGTCGCCGAAGCCGCGCGCCCATGTGCCAAACGTCAAGGAGGACGAATGGCGGGGCCACTTACCCCTCACCTGCAGGACATCGCTCAACCACTGGCCGCATCGCCCGTACTGACCGACGGAAACCGCAATCTGGTGATCGTCATCGCGGTGGTCGCCCTGGCCGCACTGGGCCTCGCCGTGGTGCTGGTCCGTCAAGTGCTCAGTGCCGACGAGGGCACCGACAGCATGAAGAAGATCGCCGCTGCCGTGCAGGAGGGGGCCAACGCCTATCTCGCACGGCAGTTCCGCACCCTGGGCGTCTTCGCGGTCGCCGCGTTCTTCCTGCTGATGCTGCTGCCCGCGGACAACCTGTCGCAGCGCATCGGCCGCAGTGTGTTCTTCCTGGTGGGCGCCGTGTTCTCGGCGATCACCGGCTACATCGGCATGTGGCTCGCGGTGCGCAGCAACGTCCGTGTGGCGGCAGCCGCCCGGGCCGCCACCCCGTCGGAGGGTGAGCCCGCGGCGGATCTCACGACCGTCTCGCACCGCGCCATGAAGATCGCCTTCCGTACCGGTGGCGTGGTCGGCATGTTCACGGTGGGTCTCGGCCTGCTGGGTGCCTCCGCCGTCGTCCTGCTCTACAAGGCCGACGCGCCCAAGGTGCTGGAGGGCTTCGGCTTCGGCGCCGCGCTGCTCGCGATGTTCATGCGTGTCGGCGGCGGCATCTTCACCAAGGCCGCCGACGTCGGTGCCGACCTGGTCGGCAAGGTGGAGCAGGGCATCCCCGAGGACGACCCGCGCAACGCCGCGACCATCGCGGACAACGTGGGCGACAACGTCGGCGACTGCGCGGGCATGGCCGCCGACCTGTTCGAGTCGTACGCCGTCACCCTGGTGGCCGCGCTGATCCTCGGCAAGGTCGCCTTCGGTGACTCGGGACTGGCCTTCCCGCTGCTGATCCCGGCGATCGGTGTGCTGACCGCCATGATCGGCATCTTCGCGGTGGCCCCCCGGCGCAAGGACCGCAGCGGCATGACCGCGATCAACCGCGGTTTCTTCGTGTCCGCCGTCATCTCGCTGGTGATGGTGGCCGTGGCGGCGTTCGCGTACCTGCCCTCGACGTACGCGGACCTGAAGAACGTGCCCGGCGACATCGCCTCGCACTCCGGTGACCCGCGCGTCCTCGCGCTGGTCGCGGTCGCCATCGGCATCGTGCTGGCCGCGCTCATCCAGCAGCTGACCGGCTACTTCACCGAGACCAGCCGCCGGCCTGTGCGCGACATCGTCAAGACCTCGCTCACCGGACCGGCCACCGTCATCCTGTCCGGCATCTCGATCGGCCTGGAGTCGGCGGTCTACTCGGCCGTGCTCATCGGCCTGTCGGTGTACGGCGCCTTCCTGCTGGGCGGCGCCTCGGTGTGGCTGGCGCTCTTCGCGGTCGCGCTGGCCGGTACCGGCCTGCTGACCACCGTCGGCGTGATCGTGGCGATGGACACCTTCGGCCCGGTCTCGGACAACGCGCAGGGCATCGCCGAGATGTCCGGGGACGTCCACGGCGAGGGCGCGCAGGTCCTCACCGACCTCGACGCGGTGGGCAACACCACCAAGGCCATCACCAAGGGCATCGCGATCGCGACCGCCGTCCTCGCGGCGACCGCGCTCTTCGGTTCCTTCAAGGAGGCCGTGGACACCGCCGTCCGGGACGCCAATGTCTCGGCGGGCGATCTGCGGTGGCTGGACCTGGACATCTCGCAGCCGAACAACCTGGTCGGGCTGCTGCTCGGCGCGGCCGTCGTCTTCCTCTTCTCCGGACTGGCCATCAACGCCGTGTCCCGGTCGGCCGGTTCGGTCGTCTTCGAGGTGCGCCGGCAGTTCCGCGAGCGGCCCGGGATCATGGACTACACCGAGCAGCCCGAGTACGGGCGCGTGGTCGACATCTGCACGAAGGACGCGCTGCGCGAGCTGGCCACGCCGGGTCTGCTCGCGGTGCTCGCCCCGATCGCGGTCGGCTTCTGCTTCGGCGTGGGCTCGCTCGGCTCGTACCTGGCCGGTGCCATCGCCGCGGGCACCTTGATGGCGGTGTTCCTCGCCAACTCCGGCGGCGCCTGGGACAACGCCAAGAAGATGGTCGAGGACGGCCACTACGGCGGCAAGGGCAGTGAGGCCCATGCCGCCACCGTCATCGGCGACACCGTCGGCGACCCGTTCAAGGACACCGCGGGCCCCGCGATCAACCCGCTGCTCAAGGTCATGAACCTGGTGGCGCTGCTGATCGCCCCGGCCGTCGTCAAGTTCTCCTACGGCGACGACGCCAGCGTCGGCGTGCGCGTCGGCGTCGCGGTGATCTCGCTGGCGGTCATCGTCGGCGCCGTCTACATGTCCAAGCGCCGCGGTATCGCGGTCGGGGACGACGACGTCGACGACAAAGGCGGGGACTCCGGGTCCGCCAAGCGATCAGCCGACCCGTCCGCGACGGCGGCCGTCTGACGCGCAGTGAGCTGAATCCGGCACGAACCGTGCGGGCGCGGCGGGCGTCATCCACAAGGATGGCGCCCGCCGCCCGCATTCGCGTCAGATCCCTCACCCTCTTTCTGGTTCATATGGGTCATTGATCGACATATCGTGCGGAGCGGATATGGTCCGTGGGCACGGGCCGTGTAGGTTCCCGGGCCGTGAAGAAGAAACTCGCGGCCGCACTGCCCGCTACGGCTCTGATCCTGGCGACGGGGACGCTGGCGGGATGCGGTGACAACGGCAACGAAGAGCTCGACACCTGGGCGAAGACGGTCTGCACCCAGGCAGCCACCCAGGTGAAGCAGATCAACGACGCCAACACGAAGATCAGCAACACTCCGAGCAACGGCAAACCGATCGAGGTCAGGCGGGCCGACTCCAGCGCGTTCCAGCAGATCTCGGACGCCTACCGGCAGCTGGCGCAGATCGTGAACAAGGCCGGGGACCCGCCTGTCGACAACGGCGCCCAGCTCAGGAAGGACGCGGTCGGCGACCTCGACTCGCTGTCCACCTCGTACGCAAACCTGCGCCGGCAGATGGACAAGATCCCGGTCAACGACCAGGCGAAGTTCGCCGACGGCCTCAAGGGCGTCTCCGACAACCTCGCCAAGGTCAGCAAGAGCGGTGAGCAGGCACTCGACACACTCCGCAAGGGCGAGGTCGGCCAGGCCATGGCGAAGCAGCCCGGCTGCCAGGAGTCCGGCTCCGCCCCGGCGAGTTCCTGAGCGCGCGAGGGCGGGTGAGCGACCCGCCGGGGGTGACAATGGCTGCGTGAGTACGCAGCCGCCCCCGCCGCCCCTGCCCGCCCCCGACAGCGCCCCTCTCCTCAGGGACGCCCTGCGTGCCGCCGCCTTCACGGCGGACGGCTGCCTGGACCTGCTCGGCGCGACGGCCTACGCGGCCCTGTCGCGCGCCGAGACCGTGCCCGCCCTGCGCGCCACGCGCGGCGGCAGCCCGCTGGAGAGCCTGGTGCGGCTCTTCCTGCTCCAGCAGCCCGTCCCGTACGGCCGGCTGCGCGACGTGCTCCCGCTCGACGCCGCCGTCGCCGGCGGCTGGCTGGTGCGGGACGGCGACGAGGTGCGGGCCACGGTCGACGTACGCCCGTACGGGGGTGACGACGGCGAGGACTGGTGGATCGTCTCCGACCTCGGCTGCGCCGTGGGCGGGTCGCGGGGCGTGCGCGGCATCGGCACGGCGCCCGGCGTGGACCGGGCGGACCTGGTGCTCGGCGTGGGCGGTGCGTCCACCACGCTGGCCGGGATCACCGTGCGCAGGTCCGTGGCGAACGCGCTCGACCTGGGCACCGGCTCCGGCATCCAGGCGCTGCACGCCTCACGCCACGCCACCCGGGTCACCGCGACGGATCTCAACCCGCGCGCCCTGCACTTCACCCGGCTCACCCTCGCGCTGTCCGGTGCCCCGGAGCCCGATGTGCGGCAGGGCAGCCTGTTCGAGCCGGTCGGCGACGAGCGCTTCGACCTGATCGTGTCCAACCCGCCGTTCGTCATCTCGCCCGGCGGCCGCTTCACCTACCGCGACGGCGGCATGGCCGGTGACGACCTGTGCCGCACCCTCGTCCAGCAGGCCGGCGACCACCTCACCGAGGGCGGCCACCTCCAGTTGCTCGCCAACTGGGAGCACACCGAGGGCGAGGACTGGCGGGACCGCGTCGCCTCCTGGGTGCCGCGCGGCTGCGACGCGTGGATCGTGCAGCGCGAGGTGCAGGACCCCGCGCAGTACGCCGAGTTGTGGCTGCGCGACGGCGGCGACCACCTGGCGGGCGCGGAGGAGTACGCGGCCCGCTACGACGCCTGGCTCGACGCTTTCGAGCAGCGCAAGACCAAGGGCGTCGGCTTCGGCTGGATCACGGTGCGCAAGTCCGGATCGGACCGGCCCGTGGTGGTCGCGGAGGAGTGGCCGCACCCCGTGGAGCAGCCGCTCGGCCCGCACGTCGACGCGTGGTTCGGCCGCCAGGACTTCCTGCGGGTCCACGACGACGCGGCCCTGCTGGACGCCCGTTTCCGGCTGGCGGACGAGGTGGTGCAGGAGCAGGTGGGCATGCCCGGCGCCGAGGACCCCGAGCACGTCGTGCTGCGTTCGCAGCGCGGCATGCGGCGTGCGACCAGGGTCGACACGGTGGGCGCGGGCTTCGCGGGCGTCTGCGACGGCACGCTGTCGGCCGGCCGGATCCTGGACGCCATCGCCCAGTTGCTCGGTGAGGACCCGGTGGTGCTGCGGGACCGTACGCCGGAGGCGATCCGGCTGCTGGTGGAGCAGGGCTTCATCGAGCCGGTGTGATCTGTGCGAACGGCCCGCGTCCGCAGGCGGACGCGGACGCGGGCCGTACGGCGGCGGAGTGATCAGCCGCGCAGGACGCGGCCCTTGGCGTCGGTGCGGTCGTTGCTGGTGAAGAAGAGGATCGCGTCGATCAGCGACCAGATGCCGCAGCCGCCGAGGGTGACGAGCTGGCCGATGGCCATGCCGGTGTGGCCGGTGTAGAAGCGGCCGATGCCCAGACCGCCCAGGAACAGCTGCAGCAGGCCGGCGGTCACCTTGGACTTGTCGGACAGCGGGCGGCCGGCCTGGTCGAAGCCGAACGGGGCGTCAGGGGTGGGCGTAGCCATGGGACGTGCTCCTTGCGCATGGGGACGTACTGGCAGGAGCGCACGCATCATCGGATCCGGCCCCCCGCCGCGGATGAGCCACATCCAAGCATCGAATTCGCACATCTGCCCCAGTGGTCAACAGACGTCACGAAAACGTGATCACCGCGTTGTCATACCGCGTTACGTACGACGCCCCAGGCCAGGGCCACGGCGAGCACCGCGATCTGGCCGCGGGGGTGGAGTTCGGGGTGGTACGAGCGCCCCCGCAGGCCCTCGACCACCCACCGGACGTAGAGATAGAGGCCGACCGGGCTCGCGATCAGGAGCAGGCGGTTGTCGTGGAAGGCCGCGGTGAGGTCGCCGTGCATCAGGTCGTAGACCATGCGCGTCGCCCCGCAGGCCGGGCAGAGCAGCCCCGTCGCCCAGTTGAGGGGGCATCGGGGCAGCCAGTGGCCGTGTTCGTGGGGGTCGGTGCCCCACAGGTACGCGGCGCCGGCGATGCCGGCGGCCAGCGACGCCAGCGGGGCCGCGGCCGGTCGTCCGGCCACGGCCTTGAGGCGGTGCAACGTCATGGAGGTCATCGTCGTCCTCAGCTGCGCAGCAGGCGGCCCTGCGAGTCGGTGCGGTCGTTGCTGGTCAGGTAGAGGATGCCGTCGATCAGCGACCAGATGCCGAACCCGCCGCAGGTGAGGAGCTGGGCTATGCCGATGCCGACGTCGCCCACGTAGAAGCGGCCGATGCCGAGGCCGCCGAGCAGCAACTGCAGCACCCCCGCGACGACCTTGGACTTGTCCGACAGCGGGCGGCCGTACGGGTCGTACCCGTAGGGCGCGTTGGGGTCGCCGGTGTAACCGCCCTGCTGCGGGTAGCCGTAGGCGGGCTGCTGGTAGCCGCCCTGCTGCGGGTAGCCGTACCCGGGTTGCTGGCCGTAGGGGCCGGGGCCGGCTGCCGGCGGCTGCTGCGGATAGCCGTAACCGTCCTGCTTGGGCTGGCCGTACGGGTTGTTCGGGTCGGACATCTTCGGGCTCCCCCTACGAGAAGACGGTCTGTGTTTCCGCCATCTTGTCAGCCACGTCAAGAACGTCAGGGCGGGTGCGGCGGGTGCGGGGGAGCGTGCGGGGAGCGCGGAGCGGCGGACGGGAGCGAAAGGATCCGGCCAGTTCGCCGGGCCGTGAGTTCACCGCGGATTGGCCCGGTGGACCCCGGGGCGTGCGATTCTCCGGGTCGGGGCGGGTGTCCGCCCGACCGGGTGGACACAGGAGGTGCGGGAAGTCATGGACATGGAAACCGTGCCGGGAGCCTTCGCCGGAGCGGTGTTCGCGCTCTTCGGCGCGGCCCTGCTGGTCTGGACGGTCACCCGCGCCGTGCGCGACGAGCCGGTGACGCCGGGAGCCGGCACGCTGGGCACGGCCGTGGCCGGTTTTTTCGCGATCGGTTCGCTGTTCGTCGGGGTCTGGCTGTTCCTGACCCTCTGAGCTGGACAAAACGGGCATGGCTGGCAGTCCGTGCGGCAGACAGGACGCTTGTCGGGTTACCGTTCGAGTGGCGTTGCGGACTTTTCCCGTTTGACACGGGACCGGGATGTACGGTCACACTCCGCAGCGAGACCACCTTCGACCCGGAGAGAAGAGCGAAGTTGTCCCCGACCCGCGACACCGCAGAGGGCGGCGGCCGCCGACTCGTCATCGTCGAGTCGCCGGCCAAGGCGAAGACGATCAAGGGCTACCTCGGCCCTGGCTATGTCGTCGAGGCCAGCGTCGGGCACATCCGCGACCTCCCGAACGGGGCCGCCGAAGTGCCGGCGGAGTACAAGGGCCAGCCGTGGGCGCGGCTCGGCGTGAACGTCGACAGCGAGTTCCAGCCGATCTACGTTGTCAACGCCGACAAGAAGGCCCAGGTCAGGAAGCTCAAGGACCTGCTGAAGGAGTCCGACGAACTCCTGCTCGCCACCGATGAGGACCGCGAGGGCGAGGCCATCGCGTGGCACCTGCAGGAAGTCCTCAAGCCCAAGGTCCCGGTCCGCCGGATGGTCTTCCACGAGATCACCAAGGACGCCATCCAGGAAGCCGTCCGCAACCCGCGCGAGCTGAACCAGACCCTCGTCGACGCCCAGGAGACCCGCCGCATCCTCGACCGCCTCTACGGCTACGAGGTCTCGCCGGTCCTGTGGAAGAAGGTCATGCCGCGTCTGTCGGCCGGCCGAGTGCAGTCCGTGGCCACCCGGCTCGTCGTCCAGCGCGAGCGCGAGCGCATCGCCTTCCGCTCCGCCGAGTACTGGGACCTGTCGGCCACCTTCGCCACCGGCCGGACCGGTGACGCCACCGACCCCGGCGCCTTCGGTGCCAAGCTCAGCTCCGTCGACGGCAAGCGCGTCGCCCAGGGCCGCGACTTCGGGTCGACCGGGCAGCTCCGCGAGGGCGCCGGCGTCCTGCACCTGGACGAGGCCGCCGCCCGCGCGCTCGCCGCCGCCCTGGAGGGCGCGGCCTTCTCGGTCCGCTCGGTCGAGTCCAAGCCGTACCGCCGCTCGCCGTACGCGCCCTTCCGCACCACGACCCTGCAGCAGGAGGCCAGCCGCAAGCTCGGCTTCGGCGCCAAGGCCACTATGCAGGTCGCCCAGAAGCTGTACGAGAACGGCTTCATCACCTACATGCGTACGGACTCCACCACGCTGTCGGAGACCGCGATCAGGGCCGCCCGCGCCCAGGTCACCCAGCTGTACGGCGCGGACTACCTGCCGGACAAGCCCCGCGTCTACGCGGGCAAGGTCAAGAACGCCCAGGAGGCGCACGAGGCGATCCGCCCCTCGGGTGATCGTTTCCGCACGCCGGCCGAGACCGGTCTGACCGGTGACCAGTATCGCCTGTACGAGCTCATCTGGATGCGCACCGTCGCCTCCCAGATGAAGGACGCGGTCGGCCAGTCCGTGACCGTCAAGGTCGGCGGCCGTTCCTCCGACGGCCGCGACGCCGAGTTCTCCGCGTCCGGCAAGATCATCACCTTCCACGGCTTCATGAAGGCCTACGTCGAGGGCGCCGACGACCCGAACGCCGAGCTCGACAGCAGCGAGCGCCGGCTGCCCGCCGTCGCCCAGGGCGACGCCCTCACCGCGCGGGACATCACCGCCGACGGCCACGCCACCAAGCCCCCGGCCCGCTACACCGAGGCCTCGCTGGTCAAGGAGCTGGAAGAGCGCGAGATCGGCCGTCCGTCGACCTACGCCTCGATCATCGGCACCATCCTCGACCGCGGCTACGTGTTCAAGAAGGGCACCGCCCTGGTGCCGTCCTTCCTCTCGTTCGCCGTCGTCGGCCTGCTGGAGAAGCACTTCGGCCGGCTGGTCGACTACGACTTCACCGCCCGCATGGAGGACGACCTCGACCGCATCGCCCGCGGCGAGGCCCAGGCCGTGCCGTGGCTGCGCCGCTTCTACTTCGGCGAGGGCGACGGCCCCGAGGCCGTCGGCGGCGCCGCCGACGCCGGCAACGGGGACGGCGACCACCTCGGCGGCCTCAAGGAACTCGTCGAGGACCTCGGCGCCATCGACGCCCGCGAGGTCTCCTCCTTCCCGGTCGGCAACGGCATCGTGCTGCGCGTCGGCCGCTACGGCCCGTACGTGGAGAAGGCCGGCGAGGTCGAGGGCGAGACCGGGCAGCGCGCCGACGTCCCCGACGACATGCCGCCGGACGAGCTGACCGTCGAGCTCGCCGAGGAACTGCTGGCCAAGCCCAGCGGCGACTTCGAGCTGGGCGCCGACCCGGAGACCGGCCGCCAGATCGTCGCCAAGGACGGCCGCTACGGCCCGTACGTCACCGAGATCCTTCCCGAGGGCACCCCGAAGACCGGCAAGAACGCGGTCAAGCCGCGCACCGCCTCCCTCTTCAAGTCGATGTCCCTCGACACGGTGACGCTCCAGGACGCGCTGAAGCTGATGTCGCTGCCGCGCGTCGTGGGCGCCGACGCCGAAGGCGTCGAGATCACCGCACAGAACGGCCGCTACGGCCCGTATCTGAAGAAGGGCACCGACTCGCGCTCCCTGGAGACCGAGGACCAGCTCTTCACGATCACCCTCGACCAGGCCCTCGCGATCTACGCCCAGCCCAAGGTGCGCGGCCGCGCCGCCGCCAAGCCCCCCCTGAAGGAACTGGGCACCGACCCGGTCAGCGAGCGCCCCGTCGTTGTCAAGGACGGCCGCTTCGGCCCGTACGTCACCGACGGCGAGACCAACGCCACGCTGCGCCGTGACGACGACGTCGAGACGATCACGCCCGAGCGCGGCTACGAGCTGCTCGCCGAGAAGCGGGCCAAGGGCCCCGCCAAGAAGACGGCGAAGAAGGCGCCCGCGAAGAAGACCACCGCGGCGAAGAAGACGACGACGGCGAAGAAGACGACGGCCGCGACGGCCGCCAAGAAGACCGCGGCCAAGAAGACGGTGGCCAAGAAGACCGCCGCCAAGAAGACGACGGCCGCGGCGAAGAAGACCGCGGAATAGCCCCCGGGGAACCGGCGGCGGCGGAATCCGGCCCGCCGCCGGTTGTCACGGCCTTTCAACGGTCGTGACGGGCGCCCGTCACGCGTGCGGCCGCTGCCGATAGGCTGGCCAGATGACGCGATCCGAGCTGCCGACGGACACGTTCGCCGACGACCTCGCCGCCGACTCGCGGGAACGCGCGGTCGGGGCGCTGCTGAAGATCCCGCCGCTGCGCAAGCTGTGGGGTGCCCAGCTGACGGGTGCCGTCGCCGACCGCCTCGCCCTGCTGGTGCTGGTGGTGCTGACGGTGCAGGCCGCCGTCGCCACCCAGACCTTCGGCGACGGCTACCGCGGTGCGGCCTTCGCCGTCGCGGCGGTCTTCGGCGCCCGGCTGCTCGCCACGCTGCTGTTCGGCGCGGCCCTGCTGGGCCCGCTGGGCGCCCTCACCGGGCCGCAGGGACCGCTCGACCGGCGCTGGACCATGATCGGCTCGGACGTCCTGCGGGTCGCCCTCCTCATCGTGGCCCCGCTGTGGATCACCTGGGTGCCCGACGACGCCGGCGCCTGGCTGCTCGTGACCGTCTTCGTCACCGGTGTCGCCGAACGCCTGTGGACGGTCGCCAAGGACGGCGCCGCCCCCGCGCTGCTGCCCGCCCCGGCGCCGGGCGCAGGAACGGTACGGCCGCTGCCCGACCACCTCGACGCGCTGCGCCGGCTCGACCTGCGGACCGGCTTCGTCGCCTTCCCGCTGGCCGCCGCGGCCCTCGTTGTCATCACCCTGATCGGCAACCTCATCGCGGTCGGCGTCGACTGGTTCTCCCTCCACCAGGTCGCCCTCGGCTCGTACGTCGCCGCCGGGCTGTTCGCCGCGTCCCTCGCCGTCCTGTACTTCCTGGAGCTGCCCGGCGGCCAGTCCGCCCCGCTCCACTCCCCGCTGCAGGGGCTGCGGCTGGCGGACCGCGGGCGCACCGGGTCCATCCCGGTGCTGGTCCTCGGCACCGCCACCGTCGCCGGGGCCGTCGCGGCCTCCGTCGGCCTCGCCGTCCTGCACGCCTCCGACCTCGGCGGCGGCCCGGTCGGCTACGGCCTGCTCGTGCTCGCGCTCACCGCCGGCCCGGTGATCGGCATCCGCCTCGCCCCGCGCATCCTGCCCGGCCTGTCCCGGCGCCGCCTGCTGGCGATCTCCGTCGCCGTCACGGGCCTCGCGCTGCTGCTCGCCGGCATCGTCCCGGACGCCACCACCGTGCTGCTGCTGGCCCTGCTCGCCGGCGTCGCGGCCGGCGTCGTCGCCAACACCGGCCACACCCTCATCGACCAGGAGAGCGAGGAGTCCCGGCGCGGCCGGGCCACCGACCACCTCCACGCCGTCACCCGGCTCCTCATGGCCCTCGGCGTCGTCGCCGCGCCCCTGCTCGCCGCCGGCATCGGCCCGCACCGCGTCGAGAACGGCCACTTCACCTTCGACCACGGCGGCGCCGCCTACACGCTGATGCTCGTCGGCGCACTGCTGCTGCCCGTCGCGGCCCTCGTCCTCGGCAAGGCCGACGACCGCCAGGGCGTCCCCCTGCGCCGCGACCTCCGCGAGGCGTTGCGCGGCGGCGACCCCGCCCAGGCGCCCGCGCCCGCCGGCTTCTTCATCGCCGTCGAAGGCGGCGACGGGGCCGGCAAGTCCACCCAGGTCGAGGCGCTCGCCGACTGGATCCGCGCCAAGGGCCACGAGGTCGTCGTCACCCGCGAGCCGGGCGCCACGGCCGTCGGCAAGCGCCTGCGGTCCATCCTGCTGGACGTCTCCAGCGCCGGCCTGTCGCACCGCGCCGAGGCCCTGCTCTACGCCGCCGACCGGGCCGAGCACGTCGACACCGTCGTACGCCCCGCCCTGGAGCGCGGCGCCGTCGTCCTCTCCGACCGCTACATCGACTCCTCCGTCGCCTACCAGGGCGCCGGACGCGACCTGGCCCCGACCGAGATCGCCCGCATCTCCCGCTGGGCCACCGACGGCCTCGTCCCGCACCTCACCGTGCTGCTCGACGTCTCCCCGGAAGCCGCCCGCGAGCGCTTCACCGAGGCCCCCGACCGGCTGGAGTCCGAGCCCGCCGAGTTCCACGCGCGCGTCCGCGCGGGATTCCTCACGCTCGCCGCCGCCGACCCGGCCCGCTACCTCGTGATCGACGCCGCGCAGGAGCCCGAGGCGGTCACCACGGTGATCCGTCACCGGCTCGACGAGATCCTCCCCCTGTCGGAGAAGGAGATCGAGGCCCGCGAGGAGGCCCGCCGCGCCGCCGAGGAGGAAGCCCGCCGCCTCGCCGCGGAGGAGGCCGCCCGCAAGGCCGAGGAAGAGCGGCTCGAACGCGAACGCCAGGCCCAGCTGGAGAAGCTCCGCCAGGAAGAGGAGGAGCGCCGCCGCCTCGACGAGGAGGCCGCCCGCCGCGCCGCCGAGGAGGCCGCCGCGGAAGAGGCGCGCCACCGCGCGGAGGAGGCCCGCCGCCTCGCAGAGGAGGAGCGGGTCCGCCGCGAGGCCGAGGAGCGCATCCGCCGCGAGGAACAGGAACGCCTGCGCCGCCAGGCCGACGAGGAGGCACGCCTGCGTGCCGAGGCGGAGGAACGCCGCCTCGAGCGCCAGCGGAAGGCCGAGGAGGCCCTGCTGCGGGCGGAGGAGGCGCGGCTCGCCGCCGAGGACACGACGGTGACGGTCGAGACGCCGACGCCGCGGCCGGCTGCGCCGGCGGGACCGAACGCGCCTGCCGGGCCTGCTGCGCCTGCCGCGCCTGCTGCTTCTGCGGCGCGGGCGGCCGATGACGAGACGGCCGTTCTGCCGGCGGTACCGGCTGCGCCGGACGCCACGGAGACTGCCGTGCTGCGGGCCGTTCCCGCCGAGCCGGATGTCGCGGAGACCGCCGTGCTGCGGCCCGTCCGCGCGGACGACGAGACGGCGGTCATCCCGCCCGTCCGGCCGGACGCGCGCGTGCCCTCCGACTTCTTCCGTCCGGAGGAGGACGGGAACGAGCGGACGCGCGAGCTGCCTGCGGTGCCCGAGGCGGGGGCGGGGGCGGAGGCGAAGCCGAGGCGGCCGAGGCCTTCGTGGGCGGAGGAGACGCCGCTGGACGATTTGCCGACGTTGGCGGACGAGCTGCTGGGTCCTCGGGAGGACGACGACCCCGATCCGCGTCGCCGCCCCTGACGCTTCGCGTCCGGTCCGGTCAGGTTTTTTCCCCGCCCTCCCGCCCGTGCGCCCGGCGCGGTAAGTGCGGGCCCTGCGCTGCGTGCGTTGTGGGGTCGGCGCCGCTCCGGAGTCCTCCCCCAACCTTCGGCCGGGGGGACCCCCACGGCGCTCGCGGGTCACCCCTGCAATTCGTGTACCGCGGTCGCCGCTCGTCCCTCCCCCAGCTACCTCTGGGAGGTGCCCCCAGCGGGCGGACCCCGGCGCACCCCCTCCCAGGGTCGTTGGGGCGACTTACGGCCGGTGGGGGTCCTGTAGGCGGTGACGGCTGCGCACTTTGTTGGCGCTGTGCCTACGGGTGCCCGAGCACGGTGCCGCTTCAGACCACCCACCGGGGATCAGGCGCTTGCAACTACGGAGGGGGCGGGGTCGGAGGGGTGGCGTTCTGGACACTGGAGCATATTTGGGTGCACAACCCGGAGCGATCAGGCCGAGTACCTGAGGCACCTAAATGTGCTGTCCAGAATGGCAGCCCCGGAGGGCCCGCACCCGGCCCCCCCCAACGACTTGCGTCGGGGCGCCCAGACCTTGCCGGGCACACGGGCGGGCGGGTGGGGAGGACACCGGGGAAACGGCGGAGCCAAAGGCCCGGGGGATCGGGAGAATGGCCACGTGCGGTACCTGATACTCGGCGCCACAGAGGTGCGCAGCCTCACCGATGCGCCCGTCCCCCTGGGCAGTGGGAAGCGCCTGCGCGCCCTGCTGGCCGCTCTGGCGCTGCGCGCCCCGCACCCGGTGTCGCCGGAGGCGCTGATCGCGGAGGTGTGGGGCGGGGAGGGCGACGACCCCCCGCAGGATGCCGCGGGCGCCCTGCAGGCGCTGGTGTCGCGTCTGCGCCGCGCCCTCGCGGACAGCGGGGACGGCAAGGAGACGGTCGCGTCGGGCCCGGATGGATACCGCCTGGTGGTGGCGTCCCCGGAGGACGTGGACCTGAACGTGTTCGAGCGTCTGGCCCGTGAGGGTGCTGCCGCGCTGGAGGCCGGCGATGCCGAGGGCGCCGCGGACGTCCTGGGCCGGGCGCTCGCGCTGTGGCGGGGTCCGGCGCTGGCGGATCTGCCGGACCGGGGCGCGGCCGCGGCCCGGCTGGGGGCGTTGCGGCTGACCGCGACGCACCACCGCATCGAGGCGTTGCTGGCGCTGGGCCGCGCGGCGGAGGTGCTGCCGCAGGTGCGGGGGCTGGTGGCGGAGCATCCGTTGCACGAGCCGTTCCGGGCGCAGTGGATCCGCGCGCTGCGCGCGACGGGCCGTCCGGCGGACGCGCTGGGGGCGTACGAGGAGTCCCGGCGCACGCTCGCCGAGCGTCTCGGTACCGACCCGGGCCCGGAACTGCGGTCGCTGCACGCCGAGTTGCTGTCCGCGGAGGGGGCCGAGCCCGCACCGGCGCCGCCCGCGCCCCGCGCGGGGAACCTGCGGGCCCGGCTGACCAGTTTCGTGGGCCGGGAGACCGAACTCGTCGCGCTCCGCAGGAGTCTGGTGGAGGGCCGGCGGCGCCTGGTGACGCTGACGGGCCCGGGCGGTGCGGGCAAGACGCGGCTGTCGCAGGAGGCCGCGCAGGCCGTGGAGGCGTCCGGGGCCTATCCGGACGGTGTGTGGCTGGCGGAGCTCGCACCGCTGGAGCATCCGGAGGCCGTGCCGGACGCGGTGCTGAGCGCGGTCGGGCGCCGTGACACGGCGGTGCTGGCGGCGGCCCGGGAGGTGCGCGGTGTGCCCGACGCGGATCCGACGGCGCGGCTGCTGGAGTTCTGCGCGCAGCGCCGCCTCCTGCTGATCCTGGACAACTGCGAGCACGTTGTGGAGGCCGCCGCCGCGCTCACCGACCGGCTGCTGGCCGCGTGCCCGGGGGTGACGGTGCTGGCCACCAGCCGGGAGCCGCTGGGGCTGCCGGGCGAGGCGGTGCGTCCGCTGGAGCCGCTGCCGCTGCCGACCGCGCGCCGGTTGTTCGTGGAGCGCGCGGCCGCGGTGCGTCCCGGGTTCGACGCCTCCCGGGACCACACGGAGGCCGTGGACGAGATCTGCCGCCGCCTGGACGGCCTGCCGCTGGCGATCGAGCTGGCGGCGGCGCGGCTGCGAGTGCTGTCGACGCGTCAGATCGCCGACCGGCTCGACGACCGCTTCCGGCTGCTGACCGGCGGCAGCCGTACCGCGCTGCCGCGCCAGCAGACGCTGCGGGCGGTCGTCGACTGGAGCTGGGACCTGCTCAGCGGACCGGAACGGACCGCGCTGCGCCGCCTCAGCGTCTTCGCGGGCGGCTGCACTCTGCCGGCGGCCGAGGCGGTGTGCGGCGAGGACGCGCTGGAGCTGATCGGGCAGCTGGCCGACAAGTCCCTGATCGTGGTCGAGCACGGCGTGGACGAGGTGCGCTACCGGCTCCTGGAGACGATCCACGAGTACGCCGCCGAGCGCGCCGCCGCGGACCCCGGTGACCGGGCGGCGGCCGCGGCGCGGCACACCGCGTACTGGCTGGAGTTCACCGGTGCCGCGGACCTCGGCATGCGCGGCCCTGAGCAGTTGGCGTGGGCCGCGCGGGTGGAGGCGGACCTCGACAACGTCCGTGCCGCGCTGGACCGCACCATCGTGGCGGGCGGTCACGAGGACGCGATCGCGCTCGTGCTGAACATGGGCTGGTTCTGGTGGCTGCGCAACTACCGCGACGAGGCGACGACGTGGATCGAGCGGCTGATGGAGGCCACCGATCTCCCCGAGGACCGCGACGCCCCCGGCTTCTGGCCGCGGATGAATCTGCGGCTGCTGCACCTGTTCGTCGTCAGCGACACGGTGGCACGCGAGGTGATCCAGGGCCCGGCGATGCTGGAGCTGGCGCGTCGCGTCGTTGCCGCCTACGAGGAGCCGAGCCCGCAGTCGGCGCGTTTCCCCGGCATGCTGTGGCCGTTCGCCGACTACATCATGGGCCGCCACGACAGGATCAAGGAGCACGCGGACGCGATGGTCGCCTGCTGCCGCCGGTTCGGCGGCGACTGGGAGCTGGCGGCAGCGCTGATGTTCCGTACGCACATCACCATCGACCTGCCGGGGGGCCTCGCCCACGCCGACGAGGACTGGCCGGAACTGCTGGAGCTCAGCGAGCGGATCGGCGACCGCTGGATGCGCGCCCAGGTGTGCGAGGCCGGCGCCGAGATGGCCCTGGCCTACGGCGACTACCCGGCCGCGCAGGCGGACCTCGAGGAGGCGCTGCGGTACGGCTCGGAACTGGGCGCGCATGTGGAGGGCATCTTCGTCCGGTCCCGGATGGGCGAGCTGGCGTACCGCTCAGGGGACGACGAGCGGGCCGAGAAGCTGCTGCTCCAGGCGGCCGAGGAGGCCGAGCAGTACGGGGTGTGGGACGCCCGCGCGTACATCAGGGTGCTGCTGGCGCAGATCGCGCTGCGGCGCGACGAGGTCGTGCGTGCCCGGGAGCTGAGCGAGCTGGCCCGGGGCGAGGGCAGCATGGGCACGCCGCCACCGGACTTCGAGCTGCTCTGCGAGAGCCTGGCCGCCCGGGTCCTGGCCGCCGAAGGCGATCCCGCCGGGGCCCTGGCGGGGCTGGCGACAGCGGTCCGTGCCGGGGTCGGCGGGTACTGCGCGGAGATCCGGCTGGCGGCTGTGGTCGAGTACGGCGCCGAGGTGCTCGTCGCCCTCGGCGACCCGGTCCGTGCCGCCCTGCTGCACGGTGCGGCGGACGGACTGCGGAACGGGCTGCCGCGTCCGGTCCCGGAGGCGGAGGGTGTCCGTGCCGCCGAGGCGGCGGCCCGCGCGGCGCTGGGCGGCACCGTTTACGAGACGACCCGCGCCCGGGGGCACGAGCTGGGCGGCATGGGGGCGTACGACGTGATGAACGAGGCGATCGCCGCCTAGCGGGCGGGATTGCCGGGGGTGGCCGGCGCGTTGCATCTTTGAGCTTTCAACCGATGATGGAGTGCGCATGAAGGTCGAGATCTACAGCGACATCGCCTGCCCCTGGTGCTACGTGGGCAAGCGCCGTTTCGAGCGTGCGCTGGCCGCGTTCCCGCAGGCCGCTCAGGTCGAGGTGGTCTACCGGCCGTTCCAGCTGTCGCCGGAGAAGTCCGAGACCCCCGAGCCGCACCGCGAGTACCTGAGCGCGCGCTTCGGCCCGCAGGCGACCGCGATGGACGCCCGGTTGGAGGAGCTCGGCCGCGCCGAGGGCCTGGCGTTCGACTTCGACCGCGCCATCGAGAACAACACGCTCCTCGGCCACCGCCTGCTGTGGCACGCCCTCACCGTCTACGGCCCGGCGGTGCAGGCCGCGCTCAAGGACCGGCTGCTCGTCGCGCACTTCGCCGAGGGCGCCGACGTCGGCGACCGCGAGACGCTGGCGTCGCTGGCCGCGGAGGCCGGGCTCGACCGCGACCGGGCAGCCGCGTTCCTCGCGGGCGACGAAGGCCGCGAGGAGGTGCTCGCCGAGATCGACGAGGCCCGCACGATCGGTGTGAACGCCGTGCCCACGTTCGTCTTCGAGGGCAAGTGGGCCGTCCAGGGCGGCCAGGAGACCTCCACGTTCCTGCGCGTCCTGGAGCAGGTGGCGCAGGAGACGGGCACCGCCCCCGTCGCGGACGACGCCGCCGCGTGTGCCGACGGCGCCTGCGAGGTTCCGGCCTCCTAGCCGCAGCTGAGCCGCGCGTCCGCCCAGTCGGCGACGTTCGCCAGGTGCAGGCGGCGGGACGGTTCGACGACCAGGCGGATCGTCTTGTAGCCCGCGATCGGCACATGGACGGGCACGCCCGGGTCACCGCCGTGGATCACCTGGGAGCGCCAGAGCCGTGTGTCGTCGCCGTAGACGGAGAAACGCGCGGCGCCGAGGCCCAGGGCGAGGTCGTCGATGCCGGCGACCGCGTCGTAGGAGGTGCAGGGGCGGTTGAGCAGGATCGTGACCGAGGACGGGGCGGCGACGGTGACGCCGCCCGCGTACGAGGTGCCGTCGATGCCGAGGCGCCAGCGCTGCCACATCCAGTCGCCGAGGCGGATCACGGGCCGGTCCGACGCGCCCGGGGCGCCGTAGCCCAGCCGGTTGAGCGGGAAGAGCCGGGGCTCCGGCGGCGGGGCCGGCTTCGTGGTGCTCGGGGCGGGGGTCGGGGTGGGTGTCGGTGTCTGCGGGGGCGTCGGTGTCGGTGTCGGTGTCGGCGTGGGCTCCACGGTCGGCGCCGGGGTGGGTGTGGGTGTGGGGGTCACCTCGGGGGTGACGCTCGGCCGGACGGCCGGCTTCGGGGTGGGGAGCGGAGCCTGCGCGCGCGGCGGCCGCGAGGCCGGGGGCGGCGACGCCTTCGAGGGGGTGGGGCTCGGCGTGGGCAGTGGCACCACCGGGGCGGCCGCCGGTTGCCGGTGCGCCTGCGGCTTCGGCTGCGTGTCGGTGCCGGACAGGGCGATCGCGACGGCCACCCCGGCCGCGGCGACGACCACACCCGTGGCGACGGCGATCTTCAGCGGAAGACTGGCTCCCTCGGCCGCCGCGGCACCACCGGCTCCCGCGCCGGCGCCGCCTGCGGCACCCGCACCCGCGGCCGCCGCGCCCGCTCCCGCGCCCACCGCGGCTCCCACGGCGGCGGCACCGGCCGCCTTGACTGCGTACGAGGCGGCGAACCACCCGATGACCGCCACGGGCAGCAGGCCCTTGAGCGCCGCGTTCACGTCCGCCAACTCGGCTGCCGCGAGACGGCACTTGGCGCACTCCTCCAGATGCTTGCGCAGTTCCCGGTCGGCCCGCATCCGCAGGCCGCCGCGGGCGTGGGCGCCCAGCCGGTCGGCGTACTGGGCGCAGGAGCCCTCGGCGGTGAGCGACGCGGAGACGTGAGCCTGGAGATACGCCTGGCGCAGCCCTTCGCGCGCCCGGTGGGCCAGCACCGCCGTCGCGTTCGCGGTGAGTCCGAGCAGGGGCGCGACCTGGCTGGGCGACTCCTCCTCGACCGCGGTGTGCCAGAGCACCGCCTGCCAGCGTTCGGGCAGCGTGCGGAACGCCTGCATGGCCAGCGACCGTTCGGCGACCTGCATGGCGCGTACGTCCGCGCCGAGGTCCGTGGTGTCGCCCGTTGTGCCGGACCCGGCGGCCGACACCGCGAACACCGCGAAGTCGTCGACCAGTTGCTCGCGCCTGGCGCTGCCCGTCCAGGACGCGGCGACGCGGCGCACGGTGGTCAGCAGATAGGCGCGGACGGCCGCGTCGGGGCCGCTGCCGCCGCGGATCGCCTGGAGGGTGCGGGCGAAGACCTCGCCGGTGAGGTCCTCGGCGGTGTGCGTGTCGCGGCAGCAGCCGCGCGCGTAGCGGCGTACGGCGGCGGCGTGGCGGCGGTACAGCTCCTCGTACGCGCTGTCGTCCCCGCCGCGCACCCGCGCGACGAGATCGGCGTCGGACACGGGCGAGTGCGCGGCGGCGGCGTCCGCCGGACCCGGCTCCTTCGCCCGCGGGGTGGGCATCTCCACGGTCGGCGGGTCGTCCGGCACCCGGTCGTCGGGTGCCCGGCTGCCCGGGACGGGGGCCTCACGGCGGCCGGCCAGCGGCTCCCGCTGGCCCGGCACACGGCCGGGGGACTGCTCCTCGCCGGACTCCGATCCCGCCTCCGGGGCGGGCTCCGGCTCCCCGTTTCCTTCATCCACGGGCGTAAGAGTGGCACACCCGTCGCTTCCGGCGACCGGTCAAACATCAGAACCACCCGTCCGGGGAGTTTTCACTCCCCGGACCGCACACCATCACCCGGACGGGGCAGCGTCACGCACCCGGACGGGAACGCAGCCCGTCCAGCAGGATGTCCAGCAGCCGCGCGGAGGCGGCCGCCTGGTGGGCCGCGTCGGGCAGCGAGGGCGCCGCGGTGGCGATCACCAGCAGCACATCGGCCACGGATATGTCCGCCCGCAGCTCACCGGCCGTACGCGCCCGTTCCACCAGCTGGCCGACGACCTCCAGCAGGGCCTCGACCCCGGCACCGGCCACGGCGTCCTCCGCCGCGCCGCGCTGCTGCGGCACCCGCGTCTCCTCGGCGCCCTGCCCGGGAGCCCCGGCCGGCTGCACCTGAAGCACCTGCGGCGGCAGCAGCCGTCCCGCGCCCGAGGCGACGGACGTGCGCAGGAACCGGGACAGCGCCGACCAGGCCTCGTCCTCCTGACCGAGTGCGGCCCGGGCCTGCTCGGTCAGCCGCGCGGTCTCCTCCTCGGCGATCCGCCGGACCAGCACGTCCTTGCTCGGGAACCGCCGGTAGACCGTGCCGACGCCCACCCGGGCCCGGCGCGCCACGTCCTCCATGGGCGCGCCGTAGCCGAGTTCGCCGAACACCTCGCGCGCGGCCCGCAGCACGTGCTCCAGGTTCCGCTGCGCGTCGACCCGCAGCGGGGACGTGCGGCTGCCGCCCCCTCCTCCGTGGTGACCTGCGGGATCGACCGCGGTGACCACCGAAGCGGGCGAGGCCACGGATGCCCAACGAGGGTCCTGAATATGCATATGTGTATCCCCCGGAAATCGCGTCTCCCCCCGGAGACTCCCCACCCCAAGATCGCCGGGCCGCTGCGGCGACTCGCCACTCGGACATCCCGACGGGATACGAACATAGTTGAGGGCAGGTCAAGAGAGAAGGGGCAACCTGCCCACGATCGGAGTACCCGGGCCTCGCCGGCCACGCACATGCACGTCACAGGGGCCGTGAACCTGCCCGTGACCTGCCGGGCAACAGGATTCAGCCATTCATTGCCGTACGCCCTGTGGACAAACCCCGAGCGCTCATTGCCTCATGGAACGATGGCAGCACTCGAGGAGCCGTCCGGCGCGGGCCGCGAGCCCCGGATCCCGCGCGTCCTGGTGGTCGGCGGCGGATACGTCGGCATGTACACCGCCCTGCGCCTGCAGCGGAGGCTGAGGCGCGACGAGGCGGAGATCGTCGTCGTCGAACCGCAGCCGTACATGACCTACCAGCCCTTTCTCCCGGAAGCGGCCGCTGGCTCCATCTCCCCGCGGCACGTCGTGGTCCCGGTGCGCCGTGTCCTCGACCGCTGCGCGCTGGTCATCGGCGAGGCCCGGCGGATCGACCCCGTGCGGCGGATCGCCACGCTGTCCACCCTCGCCACCGAGGAGGACGGTTCCGGCGAGCTCCCGCTGCCGTACGACCACCTCGTCCTCGCCCCCGGCTCGGTCTCCCGGACGCTGCCCATCCCCGGCCTTGCCGAGCACGGCATCGGCTTCAAGACCGTCGAGGAGGCCATCGGCCTGCGCAACCACGTCCTGGAGCAGCTGGACATCGCCTCCTCCACCCGGGACGTGGAGGTCCGCGACGCCGCGCTGACCTTCGTCTTCGTCGGCGGCGGCTACGCGGGCGTGGAGGCGCTGGCCGAGCTGGAGGACATGGCCCGCCACGCCGTGCGCTACTACCACAACGTCGAGGCCGACGACCTGAAATGGGTCCTGGTCGAGGCCACCGGCCGGATCCTGCCCGAGGTCGGCGAGGAGATGGGCACCTACGCCGTCCGCGAGCTGCGCGGCCGCAACATCGACGTCCGGCTGAACACCCGGCTGGAGTCCTGCGAGAAGCGCGTGGTCGTCCTGGACGACGGTTCGCGGCTGCCCGCCCGCACCGTCGTGTGGACGGCCGGCGTCAAGCCGCACCCGGTGCTGTCCCGCACCGGCCTGCCGCTGGGCGACCGCGGGCGCGTCCGGTGCGCCGCCACGCTGCGCGTCGACGGCACCGAGAACGTGTGGGCCGCGGGCGACGCCGCCGCCGTGCCGGATCTCGCCTCCGGCGATCCCGGCGCGGTGTGCGCCCCCAATGCCCAGCACGCCGTGCGCCAGGCCCGCGTCCTGGCCGACAACATCGTCGCGAGCCTGCGCGGCGAGCCCCTGAGCGACTACCGTCACGCCTACGCGGGCTCGGTCGCGTCCCTCGGACTCCACAAGGGCGTGGCACAGGTCTACGGCCGCAAACTCACGGGCTACCCTGCCTGGTTCATGCACCGCGCGTACCACCTCAGCCGGATGCCCACCGTCAACCGCAAGGCGCGCATCCTGGCCGAGTGGATCCTGTCCGGGCTCTTCAAACGGGAGATCATCTCTCTCGGCTCCCTGGAGAACCCGCGTGCGGAGTTCGAGCTCGCGGCGGGCGCCGGCCGCAAGCCCGACGCGCCCTGACCGACCAGTGCGGATGCGGTCGCCGATTCCCCCGGAGCGGCGGGTCGGCCACACTGGACCCTGTGACCAAGCGTGCGTCAGCACCTGCAAAGAGTGACAAATACGAGGAATCGGACGTTTGAACCTCACGCGCTGGAGCGCCCGGCTCCCCGGAACACAACGTCGCAATGCCCAGGCGGCGGCCGCGAGCACCGAACCGTCCTCCGGCGGGGCGGTCCCCGCGGCGCGCGGCCAGGCAGGCGACCACGCCGACGCGCCGGCGCACACCCTCGACGCGCTCCCGGTACGGGAGGTGCTGGCCCGCCTCCCCGCACTCATCGCGGTCACCCACGGCTCCGCCCACCGCCTCGGCTACGTCAACGAGGCGTACACGGAGGTCTTCGGCACCCGCACCCCCGGCGAACCCGCCCGCGACGCCCTGCCCGAACTGGCGGAACTCGGCCTGCTCCCCCTGATGGACCAGGTCTTCCGCAGCGGCAAGCCCCGCACCGTGAAGGCCCGCAAGGTCGCCACCGCCACCCGGCAGGGCTACTTCACGATCACGTGCAGCCCCGTTCCGGTGAAGGACGGCGGCGACACCGGCGGCGTCCTGGTTTTCGCCACCGATGTCACCGACCAGGTGCAGGCCGCCGAGCGGCTGCGCGAGAGCGAACGCCGCCTGCACGCGACCGCCGTCACCCTCCAGCGCAGCCTGCTCCCCCAGGAGCTCGAACAGCCCGACGACCTCCGCGTCGCCGCGACCTACCAGCCCGGCGGCACCGACGCCGCCGTCGGCGGCGACTGGTACGACGTCATCACCCTCGGCGCCGGCCGCACCGCGCTGGTCATCGGCGACGTCATGGGCCGCGGCGTCCGCGCCGCTGCCGTCATGGGCCAGCTGCGCACCGCCGTTCGCGCCTACGCCCGGCTGGACCTGCCCCCGCACGAGGTGATCCAGCTCCTCGACGGCCTCGCCGCCGAGATCGACGCCACCCAGATCGCCACCTGCGTCTACGCCGTCCACGACCCGAGCGAGAGCCGGCTGGCCTACGCGTCCGCCGGCCACCTGCCGATCGTCGTCCGCGACGCCGACGGCACCGTGCACCGCGCCGACGAGCCCACGGGGCCGCCGCTCGGCACGGGCGGCTGGGTCCACACCTCGGGCACGGTGCCCCTGGGCCCGGGCGCCACCGCCGTCCTGTACACCGACGGCCTCATCGAACGCCGCGGCGAGGACATCGACGAGGGCGTCTCCGCCCTCATGAACACCCTCGCCGGCGCCACCGGCAGCCCGCAGGTCATCTGCGACCGACTGCTGCGCGCGCTCGGCGTCACCTCCGAGCACGCGGACGACGTGGCCGTGCTCGTCATGCAGTACCCGCAGCGCGAGGGCACCGACTCCGAGCTCTTCCGCAACGCCTCGCTGGAACTGCTCGGCGGCATCGAGGCGGCCCCGCGCGCCCGCGCCTTCGCGCAGGGCGTCCTGACCTCGTGGCGCTTCCCCGTCGAACTCGTCGACCTCGGCGTCCTCGCCGCGAGCGAACTGGTGGCCAACTCCCTGCAGCACGGGGTGCCGCCCATGCGGCTGCGGCTGCGCCGCACCGACCGCCGGCTGATCATCGAGGTCACCGACGGCGACGACCACCTGCCGCGGCGCCGCCGCGCCGAACCCGTCGACGAGGCCGGCCGCGGCATCTCGATCATCGCCACGATCGCCTCCGCCTGGGGCTCCCGGCGCACCCCGGGCGGCGGCAAGGCCGTGTGGTGCGAGTTCGCGCTCCCGGGCTGAAGCCTGTGTACCGGGCTATGCCGCCAGCACGGGCTCGCTCAGCGGCGCGTCCTGGTGGACCGTCAGCCGGCGGCCCAGGCGCAGCGACAGCGCGGTGATGCCGAGCGAGCAGACGACCAGCATCAGGATGTACTCCGGGTACATCCCGGCGCCCGCCATCAGCCCGCCCACCGCGGGCCCCACGGCCATCGCGAGCTGCTTCACCAGCGCGAAGGCCGAGTTGTACCGGCCGACCATGCCCTGCGGGGCCAGGTCCGCCACCAGCGGTGCGAGCGTCGGCGAGAGCATCGCCTCGCCGAGCCCGAAGAGCGCGTATGTGGAGACGAGCATCGCCGTCGCGATCCCGTGCGCGCCGCCCATGAGCCCGGACACCCCCGCGACCAGCCAGGCCGCGGCCCACAGCACACCCACTGCCGCGATGACCCGGCTGCGGCGCCGCCGCTCCACCGGCCGCAGGACGAGGAACTGCGCGACCACGATGGCCGCGGTGTTCGCCGCCAGCGCGATGCCCAGCGTCGACGTCGACACCTTGGTCACCTCGACCGCGTACGCCGCGAGCCCCGACTCGAACTGCCCGTAGCAGGCGAAGAACAGCACACCGCCGAGCACGCACAGCTGGACCATCGCCCGGTGCCCGAGCAGCGCGCGCAACCCGCCCGCCGCGTGCTCCGAGGGCGCCGGCTCCATCCGGGCCGTCCTCGGCAGGCGTACGGAGGCCGCCACCGCGGCCAGCACCACGAACATCGCGGCCTCGACGGAGAACAGCAGCGTGAACGAGCCCGGCCGCGCGGTGTCGGCCAGCAGGCCGCCGAGCAGTCCGCCGATACCGAGCCCCAGGTTGTTCAGGAAGAACTGCGTCGCGAAGGCCCGGGAGCGCGTCGCGGGGGTCGAGCACCACACGATGAGCGTGGCCAGCGCGGGCTGCATCACCGCGATGCCGGCCCCCATCACCGCCGAGGCGGCGATCACCAGGGGCGCGGTCGCCGCCAGCCCGAAGCCCAGCGCACCCACCGCGGACGCCACCGCCCCGGCCAGCAGTACGGGCAGCGGGCCGTTCCGGTCGATCGCCCGCCCGGTGAACGGCAGCACGGCCAGTGCCGACACGGCGAACGCCGACAGCACGACACCCGCGGTCCCCGCTCCCAGGCCGCGCACCTGCGACACGTAGACGAACAGGAACGGCACGGTGAAGCCGTTGCCGAACGCGCTCAGCGCGTTCCCCAGCTGGATCCGGCGCAGCGCGGCGCCCATCGCGGTGGTCACACTCACCCCTTAGGTCGGAAGTCCTCGAATGCTAAGACTTCAACAGTAAAGTTCGAAGTTGAACAGTACACAACGGAAGTCTTTAGGGCCAATGAGTTCCATGGCACACTCGTGCCATGACGAGCGCAGGCGACGGCCAGTCCAACTCCCCGCAGGAGCTGGACCTCGATGAGCAGATCGCGATCTACCAACGCGAGTTCCCCGAGGTCGACCCCCAGGTCGAGAAGATCGTCACGGCACTCGGCAGGCTGAACCGGCGCCTCCACGTGGGCTACAGCCGCCACTTGTCGGCGGTCGGCATCACCGCCGCCGAATGGGAGGTCCTCAAGGCCCTCGTCGTGGTGGGCCGGCCCTACCGGCTGGGCCCCGGCGACCTGGCCAAGCGGCTCGGCCTCACACCCGCCGCCATGACCCACCGCATCGACCGGATGGTCTCCGAGGGCCTGGTCACCCGTGAACGCGACGAGTCCAACCGGGTGCGCGTCATCGTGGAGCTCACCGACGTCGGCCGAGGCAAGTGGCTGGAGACCATGCGTATGGCCGCCGCGTTCGAGGGCGACCTGCTCCAGGACCTCGAGCCGGACGAACGCACCGTCCTCGGCGACCTGCTGACCCGCCTTCTGCGCCGCGTCGAGGCCGACCAGCCCGACGCCGGCGGCAGGCTCCAGGACCTCGACTGACCCGGTTTGACACCCACGTCCCCGATCCGTAGTGTTCTCCGGGTTGCCCGCCGGTGAACAGTAGGTCTGTGCCGGTTCCCGGGCGGCCATCCCGAAGCAAGCTTCCGAACGGACGACGAGCAGTCGTTTCGTTTTCGTGCGCGCTTTCGGAATGAGGATCGGCGGAATTGCTCGATTGGCATCGGGCGCCACTGATCCGCTAACGTTCAACTCGTCGGAACGGCCCAACAGCCGGGAAGACAAGCCCCGCTGACTGGGAATCAGGACGGAAACGGTCTGATAGAGTCGGAAAAGCCGAAAAGCGAAAGCCGGACGGCACACCCGCTCCAGAGGGTGGCAGAGAAGGAAATCGGATCTGCTAAGCTGGGGACAACGAAGGGAAAGCCCGGAGGGGCCGGTGAAACGGTCTCGAAGGAAGCTTCCGTTCCTTGAGAACTCAACAGCGTGCCAAAAGTCAACGCCA
>NZ_JBIVLH010000015.1:0-213554 GCF_044751185.1 Streptomyces sp. NPDC088733 | reverse complement strand
TGCATGGTCGCCCCCAAGGGGCCGGGCCACCTGGTGCGCCGTCAGTACGAGGAGGGCCGCGGCGTTCCGTGCATCGCGGCCGTCGAGCAGGACGCGACCGGGAACGGCTTCGCGCTGACGCTGTCGTACGCCAAGGCGATCGGCGGCACCCGCGCCGGCGTCATCAAGACGACCTTCACCGAGGAGACCGAGACCGACCTGTTCGGTGAGCAGGCGGTCCTGTGCGGTGGTACCACCGCCCTGGTCAAGGCCGGTTTCGAGACGCTGACCGAGGCCGGCTACCAGCCGGAGATCGCGTACTTCGAGTGCCTGCACGAGCTCAAGCTCATCGTGGACCTCATGTACGAGGGCGGCCTGGAGAAGATGCGCTGGTCCATCTCCGAGACCGCCGAGTGGGGCGACTACATCACCGGCCCCCGCATCATCACCGACGCCACCAAGGCCGAGATGAAGAAGATCCTCGGCGAGATCCAGGACGGCTCCTTCGCCAACAACTGGATCGCCGAGTACAACGCCGGCCTGCCGAAGTACAACGAGTACAAGAAGGCCGACGAGAGCCACCTGCTGGAGACCACCGGCAAGAAGCTCCGCAAGCTCATGAGCTGGGTGGACGAAGAGGCGTAATGCCTCCCGCGGTTTGTACGGTCCCGGAGGCTCCTCGCCCCCGGGACCGTCCGCTTTGGCCACGTCGTACACCCTCGTGCGGGTGATCCTTCCGCGATGGCGCAGGATGCGGGGCCCGCCGCCGATACACTCCCTTAACAAGCGCGTCAGGCTCACAGCGTCGTGCGTCTTCCACGCGGCATGCCATCTCCCTTCCACCGCCTCCGGCCGTCGGGACGCGGCCGCCGGCCAGGGACTAGTGAGGACTCACGTGAGCAACCCCGTCGTACTCATCGCCGAAGAGCTCTCTCCCGCCACCGTCGAGGCCCTGGGGCCGGACTTCGAGATCCGGCACTGCAACGGCGCGGACCGAGCCGAGTTGCTGAGCGCGATCGCCGAGGCCGACGCCATCCTGATCCGCAGCGCCACGAAGGTCGACGCCGAGGCAGTCGCCGCCGCCCCCAAGCTGAAGGTCGTGGCCCGCGCGGGCGTCGGCCTGGACAACGTCGACGTCTCCGCCGCCACCAAGGCCGGTGTCATGGTCGTCAACGCGCCGACCTCCAACATCGTCACCGCCGCCGAACTCGCCTGCGGTCTGCTGATCTCCGTCGCGCGCAACATCGCCCCGGCCAACGCCGCGCTCAAGCAGGGCGAGTGGAAGCGCAACAAGTACACCGGCGTGGAGCTGGCCGAGAAGACCCTCGGCGTCGTCGGCCTCGGCCGTATCGGCGCGCTGGTCGCGCAGCGCATGTCGGCCTTCGGCATGAAGATCGTCGCCTACGACCCCTACATCCAGCCGGCGCGCGCCGCCCAGATGGGGGTGAAGATCCTCAGCCTCGACGAGCTGCTGGAGGTCTCCGACTTCATCACGGTGCACCTGCCCAAGACCCCCGAGACGGTCGGCCTGATCGGGGACGAGGCGCTGCGCAAGGTCAAGCCGCACGTCCGCATCGTCAACGCCGCGCGCGGCGGGATCGTGGACGAGGAGGCGCTGTTCGCGGCCCTCAAGGAGGGCCGGGTCGGCGGCGCGGGCCTGGACGTGTACGCCAAGGAGCCGTGCACGGACTCGCCGCTCTTCCAGTTCGACAACGTGGTGGCCACCCCGCACCTGGGCGCCTCGACCGACGAGGCCCAGGAGAAGGCGGGCATCGCCGTCGCCCGCTCGGTGCGCCTGGCCCTGGCCGGCGAGCTCGTACCGGACGCGGTCAACGTCCAGGGCGGCGTGATCGCCGAGGACGTCCGCCCGGGCCTGCCGCTCGCCGAGAAGCTGGGCCGCATCTTCACCGCGCTCGCCGGCGAGGTGGCGGTGCGCCTGGACGTCGAGGTGCGCGGCGAGATCACCCAGCACGACGTGAAGGTGCTGGAGCTGTCCGCCCTCAAGGGCGTCTTCGAGGACGTCGTGGACGAGACGGTCTCCTACGTCAACGCCCCGCTGTTCGCGCAGGAGCGCGGTGTCGAGGTGCGCCTGACCACCAGCAGCGAGTCCCCGGACCACCGCAACCTGGTGACCGTCCGCGGCACGCTGTCCGACGGCACCGAGGTCTCGGTCTCCGGCACGCTCGCGGGCCCGAAGCACGTGCAGAAGATCGTGGCCGTCGGCGACGACGACGTGGACCTGGTCCTCGCCGACCACATGGCCTTCCTCCGCTACACCGACCGGCCCGGTGTCGTCGGCACCATCGGCCGTGTCCTGGGCGACGCCGGGGTCAACATCGCCGGCATGCAGGTGGCCCGTGACCAGGCCGGTGGCGAGGCCCTGGTGGCGCTGACGGTCGACACCGCCGTTCCGGCGCCGGTGCTGGGCGACATCGCCGCGGAGATCGGGGCGACCTCGGCCCGAGCGGTCAATCTCGAGAACTGACAGCGGTCCGGCTCCGCTGGGAGCGGTCGTCCCGGGAGATCCGGGACGGCCGCCCCTGCGCTGTCACGAACCGCACGGCCACCGCCGCGAGGAACAGCAGCCCCAGCACCGGGTACGGGGACGCGAACGGCTGGAGCCACCACGCCAGGTGCAGGTCGAGGTCGCCGGCCTTCGGCACGAGCCACAGGCTGCGGGCGACGAACACCACGGCGGTCACCCGCAGCACCCAGCGCGGCGCGTCCGCGGCCAGCAGGATCAGCAGCGGCACGCACCACACCCAGTGGTGGGACCAGCTGATCGGCGTGATCAGCAGGGCCGTCACCGCGCAGCTGACCACACCCCACGCCTCGTGGCCCTGCCGCCCCAGCCACACCGACAGCGCCAGTCCGCCGCAGGCCACGGCGAACGCCGTGGCCGCCCAGATCATCCCCGGGTGCGGGGTGTGCAGGACACGTGCCACCAGCCCCTGCAGCGACTGGTTGTCGACGATCCAGACCTTGCCGATCCGGCTGGTGTCGAAGATGCAGCGCGTCCAGTAGTCGACGGTCGCGCCCGGCAGGGCCAGCGCGCCGAGCAGCGCCGTTCCCGCGAAGCTCGCCCCGGCCACGGCGGCCTCCTTGCGGCGGCCGGTCAGCAGCAGGTAGAGGGCGAAGATCGCCGGGGTGAGCTTGATACCGGCCGCGATGCCGATGGCCACGCCCTTGCCCCGGGCGCCGTCCGGCCGGCTGAGGTCCCACAGCACCAGCACCGCGAGCAGCAGGTTGATCTGGCCGTACAGCATGGTCTGGAACACCGGCTCCAGCCACAGCCCGACGGCCATCGCCAGCACCACCACGGTCCACCGCGTACCGCGCGACCGCGGCCGGCCGACGGTCCGGCAGGACAGGTGGGCGAGCAGGCCGAGCAGGGCCAGGTTGCCGGCCATGAAGACGAGTTTGAGCAGCGGGACCGGCAGCCAGGTCGTCGGGACGAAGAGCATCGCGGCGAAGGGCGGGTAGGTCGCCGGCAGGTTCCACTCGGTGACCGTGAAGCCGTACAGATCCGTGCCGTTCACGACGGCCGCGCCCTCGGCCCGGTAGACCTGCATGTCGGCCATCGGCACGGGCATCGACAGGCACAGCGCGGTGAAGGCGGCCAGTGACAGCGCCAGCAGCACGAGGGAGAGCACCAGTCGGCGGTCCGGTCGCGGCCGGGCGGCGGATCCCTTCGCGGGCGCGCCGGGCCGGGCCGTGCGCTCGCGGTCGAACGCCTCCGTGGAGTGAGTCACCGGTTCCCGATCCCCTTGTCCCGCCGTCGGCCGAGCCGGGCGCGGGATCCCCCCGCGTCCTGCGCGCGCTGGTCAGACCCCCCGAGGCCCCGCGCCACGTTACTTGTGCCCCCTTCGGTCGGCAACAGTCCGGTCAGTCGCCGAGGCGTGCCGCCTTGAGCGCCATGTGGAGCAGCAGCCGGTCCTCGCCGTCGTCCAGGTCGAGGCCGGTGAGCCGCTCGACGCGCGACAGCCGGTAGTAAAGGGTCTGCCGGTGGATCCGCAGTTCACCGGCGGCACGCCCGGCCTGGCCCGCGCAGTCGAGGAACACCTCCGCGGTGCGCGCGAGTTCGGCGTGCGCGGCTTCCAGCAGCGGGCGCACGGCCGGGTCGACCGCGCCGGACGGCAGTGCGGCCAGCGTCCGGTAGGGGCCGATCGCGCCCCATTCGGCGACAGGGCCGAGCCGCGGCTGCGCCCGGGCGGCCCGGGCGGCGGCCACGGCCTCGTGCCAGGCGCCGGGCAGGGCGTCCAGGCCCTGGCGCGGCGCGCTGACCCCGGCCCGTGCGTCCGGCGCGGCCTGCCGGGTGCCGTTGCCCTCCAGCAGCCGGCCGGCTGCGCTCACGGCGGGGGCCGGGACCGATGCCGACCGCAGCCGTACGAGGGCCGCGAGCCCGGGCAGCGGGACGCCCTCGATGTCGCCCGGAGGGAGTACGCACAAGGCGGCCGCGCCCGGCACCGTCCGCGGTCCCGGTGCCTCTGCGCCGTCGCCGGCTCCCTCGCCGGACCGCCACGGCAGCACGCACACCAGCGCGTGCACCTCCTCCGCGTCGGGCCCCAGGGCGGCCTGCAACTCCTCGCGGGCACCGTCCCGGCCGCGGCCCGGACGGGCGGTGAGCACGGCGGCCAGCGCGCGGCCGGCGTCGGCGCCCGCCCGGGACTCGGCGGCCAGCAGTGCGCCGATCCGGGCGGCCACGTCCATGGCCGCGGCCAGTTGTGCGGGGGTGTGCCCGGCGTTCTCCAGCAGCCACACGTAGCCGTGCACCACGCCGCCGTGCCGTGCCGGCAGGCACAGCCGGGGCCGGAAGACCCCGGCGTCGGCCGCCGCGGGGATGTGGACGGGGCCGGTGGCGCGGGCGATGCCGAACCGCTCGAACCAGGCGCGGACCTCGGCGGTGGAGCGCCGGGTCAGGATGGAACGGGTGCGGACCGGGTCCATCACCGCGTCGTCCTCGCTGTCGTGCGCGCCGAACGCGATCAGCCGGAAGTCCCGGTCCTCCAGGGTCGCGGGTGCGCCGAGGAGCGCCGACACCTCGTCGACCAGCTCCTGGTAGTCACCTCGCACGCCGTCATTCTCCCTCATACATCTGTATGAGGGACGCCGTTCCCACGCGTGACAGGTGTCGATGGTGACGGGGGTAGGCGAACCCTAGATTTCACGGACGACGCTGCCTGTCCCCTGGGCAGCCCTTGCCCCAGGAGGAGACCGTGCTGGGTCCCGTACTGCTCGCCGCCTCGCGCAGCGACCGTATGCGCCGCGTCGTCGCGGGCGCGCCGATCACCCGTCCGGTGGTCAACCGCTTCATCGCCGGCGACGAGCTGGCGCCCGCGATGGAGACCGTGCGTTCGCTGACCTCGTCCGGCCTGGAGGTCACCCTCGACCACCTGGGCGAGGACGTCACCGACAAGGCGACCGCCGTCGCGACGCGGGACGCGTACCTGCGGCTGCTGGAGGCGCTGCGCGAGGAGGGCGCCGGCACCCGCGCCGAGGTCTCCGTCAAGCTCTCCGCCTTCGGCCAGGCGCTGCCGGTCGGCGGCCACGAGATCGCCCTGGAGAACGTCCGCCCGGTCGCCGAGCTGGCGAGCGAGATCGGCACCACCGTCACGCTCGACATGGAGGACCACACCACGGTCGACTCCACGCTGGCGATCCTCGCCGAGCTGCGCGAGCGCCACCCGGGCACGGGCGCGGTGCTCCAGTCCTACCTCTTCCGCACCGAGGAGGACGCCCGCCGCCTCGCGGTCGCCGGCTCCCGGGTCCGCCTGGTCAAGGGCGCGTACAAGGAGCCCGCCTCCGTCGCGCTCCAGGACAAGGGCGAGGTCGACCGGGCCTATGTGCGCTGCCTGAAGATCCTCATGGCGGGCGAGGGCTACCCCATGGTCGGCTCCCACGACCCGCGGCTGATCGCGATCGCCCAGGATCTGGCCCACCGGGCCGGCCGCAAGCAGGGCTCGTACGAGTTCCAGATGCTCTACGGCATCCGCACCGCCGAGCAGCGGCGGCTGGCGGAGGACGGCGAGCGCATGCGCATTTACGTCCCCTACGGCGCAGACTGGTACGGGTACTTCATGCGCCGGCTCGCGGAGCGGCCGGCCAACCTGGCCTTCTTCCTGCGGTCCTTCCTCCCCTCCCGCTGAGCCCACGCCCCGATCCCCCAAGGACACAAGGAGATGTCTTTCATGGACGCCGTGACCCAGGTCCCCGCCCCGGTGAACGAGCCGGTGCACTCCTACGCCCCGGGGAGCCCGGAGCGGGCCCGCCTGGAGGCGAAGCTGAAGGAGCTGGCCGGGAACCCGGTCGAGCTGCCCATGACCATCGGCGGCGTGAAGCGCATGGGCGGCGGTGAGCGCTTCGACGTCGTGCAGCCGCACAACCGCGGCGCCCGCCTGGGCACGTACGCCAACGCCACGCAGGACGACGCCCGCGACGCGGTCGAGGCGGCCCTAGCCGCCGCTCCCGCCTGGCGTGCGATGTCCTTCGACGACCGCGCCGCGATCATCCTGCGCGCCGCGGACCTGCTGGCCGGCCCCTGGCGCGAGACGATCGCCGCCTCCACGATGCTCGGCCAGTCCAAGACCGCGCAGCAGGCCGAGATCGACAGCCCCTGCGAGCTCGTCGACTTCTGGCGCTTCAACGTGCACTTCGCCCGGCAGATCCTGGCCGAGCAGCCGATCGCCAACTCGCCCGGTGTCTGGAACCGCCTGGACCACCGCCCGCTCGAGGGCTTCGTCTACGCGATCACCCCGTTCAACTTCACCGCCATCGCCGGCAACCTGCCGACCGCGCCCGCGCTCATGGGCAACGTCGTGGTCTGGAAGCCCTCCCCGACGCAGACGCACTCCGCCGTGCTGCTGATGGCGCTGCTGGAGGAGGCCGGGCTGCCCAAGGGCGTGATCAACCTGGTCACCGGTGACGGCATCGCCGTCTCCGAGGTCGCCCTCGAGCACCCGGACCTGGCCGGCATCCACTTCACCGGTTCCACCCGGACCTTCCAGCACCTGTGGAGGACGGTCGGCACCAACATCGAGAAGTACCGCAGCTACCCGCGGATCGTCGGCGAGACCGGCGGCAAGGACTTCGTCGTCGCGCACCCGTCCGCCGACCCGGCGGTGCTGAAGACGGCGCTGACCCGCGGCGCCTTCGAGTACCAGGGCCAGAAGTGCTCGGCCACCTCCCGTGCCTACATCCCGCGCTCGCTGTGGGAGAACGGCTTCAAGGAGGAGTTCGCGGCCGAGGTCGACGGCCTCACCATGGGTGACGTCACCGACCTGTCCAACTTCATCGGCGCCGTGATCGACGACCGTGCCTTCGCCAAGAACAAGGCCGCCATCGACCGCGCCAAGGCCGACCCGTCGGTCGAGGTCGTCGCCGGCGGCAGCTACGACGACAGCGTCGGCTGGTTCGTCCGCCCGACCGTGCTGGTCTCCTCCGACCCGGAGCACGAGATCTTCCGCGAGGAGTACTTCGGCCCGGTCCTGGGCGTGCACGTCTACGAGGACGAGAACTTCGAGGCGATGCTCACCCAGATGGAATCGGTCGCCTCCTACGCGCTGACCGGTTCGGTCGTCGCCCGTGACCGCGCCGCCGTCGCCGACGTGATGGCCAAGCTGCGCTTCGCGGCCGGCAACTTCTACATCAACGACAAGTCCACCGGCGCCGTCGTCGGCCAGCAGCCCTTCGGCGGCGGCCGCGCCTCCGGCACCAACGACAAGGCGGGCGCCGCGCAGAACCTGATGCGCTGGACGTCGACCCGGTCGATCAAGGAGGCCCTGGTGCCGCCGACCGACTACCGCTACCCGCACATGGGCTGAGCTCCGGCCCCCGGTTGACCCGCAAGGGGCAGGGCCCGGCATCCCCCGATCGGGGGGTGCCGGGCCTTCGCCGTCTCAGATAGTAGGAAGTCCGAGTAATTGTGGAGACAGACGAGCCGTGCTGTCCTAGCTTTGTAGAAGCCGAACGTCTCGCTCCACCAGCGACCGGCGGTCGTGAGCCGCGCACCTCTGGCAGGTCACCCCCTGCAGCGCCGCTCCCCGCCCCGTTCTATGGCGACGCAACCCTCCTCTTCTGACCTGGGAGATGTTCACCATGGACGAGACCGCCCGCAAGAATGCCGCCGAGGCCCTGCAGCGCGCCCTCGACCGCCGCGACAACGGCGGCTCCACGGGACACGAGCAGCGATGACCGCCACCGTCCCCCACCCCTTCCGGCGCCTGCGCCGCCTCGCCTACCTGGCCGTGTGCGCGATGGTGAAGTGATCCGTCCGTACGAGCGTCCGCACGTCCCGTCCCCGGTGCCGTGAGGGTGCACGCCCGCCCGGCGGGCCCGGCCATCCGGTTGGGCGCCGTCCGGCCGGGTGGCCGGGCTGCCCACCATGCGGACAGCAAGTGTCATCCAGTGGACGGCCGAGTAAGGTGACCGGCATGTCTCGCAGCATCAGCCTCGCAGTGATCCCCGGTGACGGCATCGGCCAGGAAGTCGTGGCCGAGGGCCTCAAGGTCCTGTCCGCCGTCCTCCCGCAGGACGTGAAGCTGGAGACCAAGGAGTACCTCCTCGGCGCCAAGCGCTGGCACGAGACGGGCGAGACCCTGCCCGACGCGGAGCTGGAGCAGCTCAAGGCGCACGACGCGATCCTGCTGGGCGCGGTCGGCGACCCCTCCGTGCCCTCCGGTGTGCTGGAGCGCGGGCTGCTGCTGAAGCTGCGGTTCGCCTTCGACCACCACGTCAACCTCCGTCCCTCCAAGCTCTACCCGGGTGTCAAGGGACCGCTGGCGGGCGACCCGCGGATCGACTTCGTGGTGGTCCGCGAGGGCACCGAGGGCCCGTACGTCGGGAACGGCGGCTCCCTGCGCACCGGGACGCCGCACGAGGTGGCCACCGAGGTCAGCCTCAACACCGCGTTCGGCATCGAGCGGGTGGTCCGGGACGCCTACGCCCGCGCCCAGGCGCGTCCGCGCAAGAAGCTGACGCTGGTGCACAAGAACAACGTCCTCGTGCACGCCGGCCACCTGTGGAAGAACATCTTCGACAAGGTCGGCGAGGAGTACCCCGAGGTCACCACCGACTACCTGCACGTGGATGCGGCGACGATCTTCTTCGTCACCCAGCCCGAGCGGTTCGACGTGATCGTCACCGACAACCTCTTCGGTGACATCCTCACCGACCTCGCCGCCGCCGTGACCGGCGGTATCGGCCTCGCCGCCAGCGGGAACATCAACCCGGGCGGCGACTTCCCGTCGATGTTCGAGCCGGTGCACGGCTCCGCGCCGGACATCGCCGGCCAGGGCAAGGCCGACCCCACCGCGACGGTGCTCTCCGTCGCCCTGCTGCTCCAGCACCTCGGCTACCACGCCGAGGCCGAGCGCATCGAGAGCGCGGTCGCCGCGGACCTCGCGGAGCGCTCCGGTGCGCGCAGCACCAGTGAGATCGGCGACACGCTCGCCGCACGAGTAGCCGGCTGACCGCCGGGTCAGCCCCCTCAGTCGGCCCGGACGGTCAGCGCACTCCCACGACTGACCCAGACCTCTCGGGCCGCGCATGTATGTCCACGGCCCCACCGCTGCGATAATCGGCGGTGGGGCCGCTGTGCGAGGGGAAACTCGGATGTCCTGGCACCTTGGAGGACTGCGGGTGCGGTCCGCCATGACCAGACGCGAAGGACATCATCTATGACGATCCCCACGATCGAGCTCAAGCCCTCCTCGCACCCGCTGCCGCGGGCGCAGCGCGAGGCGATCCTCACCAACCCCGGGTTCGGCCGCCACTTCACCGACCACATGGTGACGATCCGGTGGACGGAGGGCCGGGGCTGGCACGACGCGGAGCTCGTGCCGTACGCGCCGCTGTCGATCGATCCGGCCAACATGACGCTGCACTACGCGCAGACGATCTTCGAGGGCCTGAAGGCCTACCGTCAGCCGGACGGCTCGGTCGCCACCTTCCGCCCCGAGGCGAACGCCGAGCGCTTCCAGGCCTCCGCGCGCCGCCTGGCCATGCCCGAGCTCCCCGTCGAGACCTTCATCGCCGCCTGCGACGCCCTGGTCACCCAGGACCGCGAGTGGGTGCCGAGCACTGGCGAGCAGTCGCTCTACCTGCGGCCCTTCATGTTCGCCACCGAGGTGGGGCTCGGCGTGCGGCCCGCCAACGAGTACCTGTTCATCGTCATCGCCTCCCCGGCCGGCGCCTACTTCCCCAGCGGCGTCAAGCCGGTCTCGGTCTGGCTCTCCGAGGAGTACGTGCGTGCCGCGCCCGGCGGCACCGGTGCGGCCAAGGCGGGCGGCAACTACGCCGCGTCCCTGGTCGCCCAGGCGCAGGCCATCGAGCACGGCTGCGACCAGGTCGTCTGGCTGGACGCGACGGAGCGCCGCTGGATCGAGGAGATGGGCGGCATGAACCTGTACTTCGTGTACGGGGACAGGATCGTCACCCCCGAGCTGACCGGCTCACTGCTGCCCGGCATCACCCGCGCCTCGCTCCTGCGCATCGCCGAGGACCTGGGCTACGAGGTCTCCGAGGGCCGCATCTCCGTCGACGACTGGAAGAACGGCAACGCGGACGGCTCCCTGACCGAGGTCTTCGCCTGCGGCACCGCCGCGGTCATCACGCCGGTCGGTTCCGTGAAGTCCACGCGGGCGGACTGGAGCGTCGCGGACGGGAAGTCCGGCGAGGTGACGATGAAGCTGCGCAAGGCCCTGCTGGACATCCAGACCGGACTGGCCCCCGACACGCACGGCTGGATGCACCCGCTGGGTTCCTGACCCCCGCGGGGCGCACGACGTCCGAAGCGGCCGCACGCGGTCCCGGAGCACTTTCCGGGGCCGCGTGCGGCCGCTTCGCGCTTTCCCGGCGCGGCAGCCGTGCGGGATGATTCGAACGGCGCTCAAGGCGGATGCGGTGCCAGGACGAGCAAGGGCCCGGCCAAGGCTTCCCTCATAGGGCATCGCGCTTTAGAGTGGCGTTCTAAACGGTGTCCCGGTGACCCTCGTGGGAGGTGCGGAAGCGTGCGGCTGACCCCGACGGAACGTGACCGGCTGCTGCTCTTCGGCGCGGCCGAACTGGCGCGGGCGCGCCGCGCCCGGGGGCTGCGGCTGAACGTGCCGGAAGCGACCGCGCTGATCGCCGACGCGGTGTGCGAGGCCGCGCGCGACGGCGCGCGTCTCGCGGAGGCCGTCGCGGCCGGCCGCGCCGTGCTCGGTCCGGACGACGTGCTGCCCGGCGTGGCGGACATCGTGACCGAGGTCCATGTCGAGGCCGTCTTCGACGACGGCTCGCGGCTGGCCGTGGTCGGGGACCCGATCGGCGGGGGCTCCCTGCGGGAACGGGCGCCCGGCGCGGTGCTGCCCGGTCCCGCCCTGCCCGAGCGGCCGTCCGAGGTGTTCGTGACCGTGCACAACACCGCTCCCGTCCCGGTCAGCGTCACCTCGCACTTCCACCTCTTCGAGGCCAACCCCCGGCTGGACTTCGACCGTTCGGCGGCCTACGGCATGCGGCTGAACGTGCCGGCCGGGTCCTCGGTGCGCTTCGGGCCGGGGGAGGAGCGGGAGGTGGGTCTCGTCCCGATCGGCGGCGACCGGGTCGCGATCGGCTTCGCGGGGCTCGTCGACGGGCCGCTGGACGCGCCCGGCGCGCGACAGGAGGCACTGCGGCGCGCCGCGGCGTGCGGCTATCTGGGGGCGGAGCGATGAGCATCGATCCGTACGAGTACGCCGCCGTGCACGGGCCGCGCGCCGGCGACCGGGTCCGGCTGGGCGACTCGGGCCTGGTGGTCCGCGTCGAGTCGGACTCCCAGCGCCCCGGTGACGAGTTCCTGGCCGGCTTCGGCAAGACCGCGCGGGACGGGCTGGCGCTGAAGGCCGCCGCCGTACGGGAGACCTGCGACGTGGTGATCAGCAATGTGCTGGTCATCGACACGGCGGTCGGCATCCGCAAGGTCTCCATCGGCATCCGCGAGGGCCGCATCCACGCCATCGGGCGGGCCGGCAACCCCGACACGCTCGACGGGGTGGACGTCGTGGTCGGCACGGGCACGTCCATCGTGTCCGGCGAGGGGTTGATCGCCACCGCCGGCGCCGTCGACACCCACGTCCACCTGCTGTCGCCGCGCATCATGGAGGCCTCGCTGGCCTCCGGCGTGACCACGATCATCGGCCAGGAGTTCGGGCCCGTGTGGGGGGTCGGCGTCAACTCGCCCTGGGCGCTGCGGCACGCCTTCAACGCCTTCGACGCATGGCCGGTCAACATCGGCTTCCTGGGCCGCGGTTCGTCCTCGGACCCGGCGCCGCTGGTGGAGGCGCTGGCCGAGGGCGGCGCGTGCGGCTTCAAGGTCCACGAGGACATGGGCGCCCACACCCGCGCCCTGGACACCGCGCTGCGGGTCGCCGAGGAGCACGACGTCCAGGTGGCGCTGCACAGCGACGGCCTGAACGAGTGCCTGTCGGTGGAGGACACCCTGCGGGTGCTGGAGGGCCGTACGATCCACGCCTTCCACATCGAGGGCTGCGGTGGCGGCCACGTCCCCAATGTGCTGAAGATGGCCGGGGTGCCGAACGTCATCGGCTCGTCGACCAACCCCACGCTGCCCTTCGGCCGTGACGCGGTCGCCGAGCACTACGGCATGATCGTCTCCGTCCACGACCTCAAGCCGGACCTGCCCGGCGACGCCGCGATGGCCCGCGACCGCATCCGCGCGGGGACGATGGGCGCCGAGGACGTGCTGCACGACCTGGGCGCGATCGGCATCACCTCCTCCGACGCCCAGGGCATGGGCCGCGCCGGGGAGACCGTGCGCCGCACCTTCGCCATGGCCGGGAAGATGAAGGCCGAGTCCGGCCCTCTGGAGGGCGACGGCCCGGACGACGACAACGCCCGCGTCCTGCGCTACATCGCCAAGCTGACCGTCAACCCGGCCATCGCGCACGGCCTGGCCCACGAGATCGGCTCGATCGAGGCCGGCAAGCTCGCCGACATCGTGCTGTGGCGGCCGGAGTACTTCGGGGCGAAGCCGCAGATGGTGCTCAAGTCCGGCTTCCCCGCCTACGGCGTGACCGGCGACCCGGGCGCCGCCACCGACACCTGCGAACCCCTGGTGCTCGGGCCGCTGTTCGGGGCCCACGGCGCCACCGCCGCCGACCTCTCGGTGGCCTTCGTCGCCCGGGCCGCACTCGACCTGGAGCACGACCGCATGCCCACCCGGCGCCGGCGGGTCGCCGTGCGCGGCACCCGCGGCATCGGCCCGGCCGATCTCGTCCTCAACTCCCGTACGGGACATGTGGACGTCGACACGCGCACGGGCCTGGTGACGCTCGACGGCGACCCGCTGCGCTCCGAGCCCGCGGAACAGGTGTCGCTCAGCCGTCTCTACTTCCTCTGACAAGGACCAGCACCATGCCCGCAACCCCCGCCGCCGACGGCTACGCGATGCCCGCCGAGTGGGCCCCCCACGCGCGCACCTGGATGGCGTGGCCGTCCCCCAGCACGACCTTCGACGGTGCGGAGGACCTGGCCGCCTCCCGTGCCGCGTGGGCCGCGGTGGCGAGGGCGGTCGCCCGCTTCGAGCCCGTGACGGTCGTGGCCCGCCCCGAGGACGCCGCCGGGGCACGGGAGGCGCTGGGGACCGCCGCCACGGTCGCCGAGGCGCCGCTGGACGACGCATGGATGCGCGACATCGGCCCCACCTTCCTCACCGGCGACGGCGGACTGGCCGCCGCGGACTGGACGTTCAACGGCTGGGGTGCCCAGGAATGGGCGTCCTGGGAGCACGACGCCCGGATCGGCGCCCTGGTCGCGCAGAAGGCCGCCGCCCGCCGCTACGCGACCTCCTTCGTCAACGAGGGCGGCGGGATCCACGTGGACGGCGAGGGCACCGTGCTGCTCACCGAGACCGTGCAGCTCGACCCGGGCCGCAATCCGGGCTGGAGCCGGGAGCGGGCCGAGGCGGAGCTCCACGCCTTCCTCGGCACCCGCCAGGCGATCTGGCTGCCGCGCGGCCTCACCGCCGACTACGGGCGCTTCGGCACCCGCGGGCACGTGGACATCGTCGCGGCCTTCGTCCGCCCCGGCGTCGTGGTCGTCCACGACCAGCGCGACCCGTCCCACCCCGACCACGCCGTCTCGCGGGAGGCCGCAGCCCTGCTGCGGGCCGCCACCGACGCCCGGGGGCGGCGGCTGGAGGTCGTGGAGCTGCCCGCGCCGCGGGTGCGGGAGAGCGACGGGGAGCCGGTGGACCACAGTTACGTCAACCACTACCTCTGCAACGGCGCGGTGATCCTGTGCGCCTTCGACGACCCCGCCGACGAGGTCAACAAGGCGATCTTCGAGCGGCTCTTCCCGGACCGCGAGGTCGTGCTCGTCGACGCCCGTACGATCTTCGCGCACGGTGGTGGCATCCACTGCATCACCCAGCAGCAGCCGCAGGTGTGACACGACCGCCCCCGAAGGACACAAGGTGACCGGATCCGCCCGCCCCCGGCGGCGGCTCAAGCAGCCGCGCGAGGAGGTGATGGCCGCCGCCATGGCGACGATCGCCGAACGCGGGCTGGCCGAGCTGACGATGGCGGGCCTCGGCCGCCAGGTGGGCATGAGCAGCGGCCACATCCTCTACTACTTCGGCAGCAAGGACGAGTTGCTGCTGCAGACCCTGGAGTGGAGCGAGGAGCAGCTCGCGGCCGAACGCCGCCGCGTCCTCGGCCGCACCGCGTCCACCCGTGAGCGGCTGGACGCGGTGATCGGCCTGTATCTGCCCGACGGCCGCCGCGATCCGCGCTGGACCCTGTGGTCGGAGGTCTGGAACCGGACGACGGCCGCCGAGGACGTCCTGCGCCGCCAGCTCGCACTGGAACTGGTCTGGCACCGGGACCTGGTCGCGCTGCTCGCCGAGGGGATCTCCCGCGGCGACTTCCGGCCGGTGGATCCCGAGCGGACGACGGTGCGGCTGCGCGCGCTGCTGGACGGTTTCGGGGTGCCGCTGGTGATCGGGCTCCCGGGCATGGACCGCGAACAGGCGCTCGGGCACGTCAAGGAGTTCCTGGACGAGGCCCTGTCGCCCGCATAGTGAGACCGTGTCCCACCCGTCGGCGGGGTGTGGCAGACTGCGAGCGTGCCCTCGTTCGTCATGATTATTGGCAGCAGGCGCGCCGGTCCTCAGTGACCGCTCACCGCAGACCTCGGCGGAAGCGATCACCGTGTCCCAGACCCGCGCGCAGACCTCTCGCACCCGCGAGGGGTTTTTTCGTTTCCCGGCCCACCCGTGCCGGGCGCGGACCAGCGCGAGGGAAAATGGGGGCAAGTGGAACCCGGTTTTCCGGAACCACTCACCCGACAGGAGT
Source organism: Streptomyces sp. NPDC088733 (assembly GCF_044751185.1). Taxonomy (NCBI): domain Bacteria; kingdom Bacillati; phylum Actinomycetota; class Actinomycetes; order Kitasatosporales; family Streptomycetaceae; genus Streptomyces; species Streptomyces sp. NPDC088733. The sequence continues at coordinate 198,246 of NZ_JBIVLH010000015.1, read as the reverse complement.
TGGATCAGACCATGACGGCCGTACTGGACGACAGCTTCCACGTCTTCGACACCACGCTGCGCGACGGCGCGCAGCGCGAGGGCATCAACCTCACCGTCGCCGACAAGCTGACGATCGCCCGGCACCTGGACGACTTCGGGGTGGGATTCATCGAGGGCGGCTGGCCCGGCGCCAACCCGCGCGACACCGAGTTCTTCGCCCGGGCCGCCGGCGAGCTCGACCTGCGCCACGCGCAACTGGTCGCCTTCGGCGCCACCCGCCGCCCCGGAGGCAGCGCCGCCGAGGACCCCCAGGTCAGGGCGCTGCTGGAGTCCGGAGCGCCGGTCATCACGCTGGTCGCGAAGTCGCACGACCGCCATGTCGAGCTGGCGCTGCGCACCACGCTGGAGGAGAACCTGGAGATGGTCCGGGACACCGTCTCCCACCTGCGCTCCGAGGGCCGCAGGGTCTTCGTCGACTGCGAGCACTTCTTCGACGGCTACAAGGCCAATCCGGTCTACGCGAAGGCCGTCGTCCGCGCCGCGCACGAGGCCGGCGCCGACGTCGTCGTCCTGTGCGACACCAACGGCGGGATGCTGCCCGCGCAGGTGACCGCCGTCGTCCGCACCGTCCTCGCCGACACCGGCGCCCGCCTGGGCATCCACGCCCAGGACGACACCGGGTGCGCGGTCGCCAACAGCCTGGCCGCGGTCGACGCGGGCGCCACGCACGTGCAGTGCACCGCCAACGGCTACGGCGAGCGGGTCGGCAACGCCAACCTCTTCCCCGTCGTCGCGGCGCTGGAGCTCAAGTACGGCCGCACCGTGCTGCCCGAGGGCGCGCTCGCCGACATGACCCGGATCTCGCACGCGATCGCCGAGGTCGTCAATCTCACGCCCTCCACGCATCAGCCGTACGTCGGAGTCTCCGCGTTCGCCCACAAGGCGGGTCTGCACGCCTCCGCCATCAAGGTCGACCCCGACCTCTACCAGCACATCGACCCCGAACTCGTCGGCAACACCATGCGCATGCTGGTGTCCGACATGGCGGGCCGCGCCTCCGTCGAGCTCAAGGGCAAGGAGCTCGGCGTCGACCTCGGAGGGGACCGCGAGCTGATCGGCCGGGTCGTCGAACGCGTCAAGGAACGCGAACTCGCGGGCTACACCTACGAGGCGGCCGACGCCTCCTTCGAACTCCTGCTGCGCGAGGAGATCGAGGGCCGGCCCATCCGCTACTTCCGCGTCGAGTCCTGGCGCGCGATCGTGGAGGACCGCCCCGACGGCATCCACGCCAACGAGGCGACCGTCAAGGTCTGGGCCGACGGCCAGCGCATCGTGGGCACCGCCGAGGGCAACGGCCCCGTCAACGCCCTGGACCGGGCGCTGCGTGTCGCGCTGGAGCGCACGTACCCGCAGCTGGCGAAGCTGGAACTGGTCGACTACCGGGTCCGCATCCTGGAGGGCAAGCACGGCACCGAGTCCACGACCCGGGTGCTCATCTCCACCTCGGACGGCACGTCCGAATGGTCCACGGTCGGCGTCGGCGAGAACGTCATCGCCGCCTCCTGGCAGGCGCTGGACGACGCCTACGCGTACGGGCTGCTGCGCGCGGGGGTCGAGCCGCGCCGGGACTGAGCGCGACGGCGGGTCGTAGGAGGAAGGACGACATGCGGACACGGGCCCCGGCCCGTGTCCGCATTTTCGTTGTTCTCGCGCGCCATTTCCCATGGGCCGTCAGAAAGGCGCGCGGCATACCGCATCACGTATTGATTGCCACAGGCATCCACCTTTCCGGCGGCGGATGTTGAGGCGGTTGACAAATCAATCAGGCGCGTTAGCCCAAAGGTGGACAATTTACCCAGGGGTGGCTACGGTCGAAATACGGACGCCGCCGTTGCGGAGAGTACAAACCGCAGCCGTACGGTGGCGGAAGCCGGAATCCGCCGGCTGGACGGTGCCCAGCGCATCGCAGTGCAGTTCTTGCTCCCTGACTCATCACGGCACGTCTCGTGCGCCCTGGTCAGGTCGAGGCACCGTCTGTGCATTCCCGGTCTCGAAGGAAGAAGACAAGAAATGCGCGTGAAGCGAACCATCGCACTTCTGGCCAGCCCGTTCGTCGCAGCCGGGGCTCTCGCGTTCTCGCCCGCCGTGATGTCGCAGGCCTCGGCCGCACCCACGCACGCGGACGCGGCGGCGACGGCCTCGCACGGCAAGGTCGTCCCCTCGCTGACCGCCACTCAGCGCGGATTCCAGCAGGGCAACCGGGACGGGCTCTCGGATGCCCAGCAGGGTGCCCCCGGATCCTGCAACGCCTTCGGCTTCAACTTCAACCCGAGGGAGCCCGGACAGGACTACCGGACGGGCTACCGCAACGGCTACAACAACGGCTGGACGCAGATCTGCGACCTCCCGTAACGGGCGGATGCCCGGCCGGTCGGCCCGCGAAGGCCCCGCCGCACGCTCAGCGGGGCCTTCCGCGTGAGGCCCGCCGGGCCCAACTCCCGCGCATACGCGCGTAGAACGCGGGAACACTCCTCCTGCTCCACCTGCACAGCCGCCCCACAGGATGCACGGTCATCAGCAGGAGGGTTCCCCCATGAAGTTCCGCTCCGCCGTGAGCGCGCTCGTCCTCGCGCTCGGCGTGCTCTTCGCGCCCGGCGCCGGGCTCGCCGCCCCGCACGACGCGTACGCCGTCACGAAGTTGACGCACGCCCAGGCCACGGCCATGTTCCGGTCCGCCGGGATCACCTGGTCGTCGTCCGGCGGCTGCTCCAACCGCAACAATGCCACCTGCACGTCGTTCGACCAGCTGAACCAGGCCACCGCGCAGGGTGCCGTGACGCTCAAGCACGCGAGCGGCTGCGCCCTGAACATCACCGGCGGCACCGAGACCGGGCATGCGAGCGGTACGTACTCGCACTGGAACGGCTACAAGCTCGACTACGGCAAGAACAGCTGCGTCACCAACTACATCCACGGCTCGTTCGCCTACATCGGTCTGCGCGGTGACGGCGCGCCCCAGTACCAGTCGGGCTCCGGCAACATCTACGCCGACGAGGGCAACCACTGGGACGTCCTCTACTACAACTGCGGGGGCTGCTGACCCCGACGGCGCTTAGAGGAAGCGCTGTTGACCCGGCCCGGGCGGCGCAGGAGCGCCGTCCGGGCCGGTGCGGCGCTCACTCCCACGCCTGGACCTCGATGCGGTCGCCGACCGCGACGACTCCCGGCCGCAGCACGGCCGCCTTCATCGCGAAGCTCACCTTGTTCCCGTACTCCGCCTCCCGCCGGTAGTCCGCCAGGGTGCGCACCGGCTCGGGCCCGTCGGTACGCCCCGTGGCCTGGTCGACCATCGGGACCGCGCAGCGGACCGCACGGACGGAGTACCCCAGCACCGCGGTGCCGGCGGTCATGCGGCGCACCCGGTCCTCGGTGTGCGGCTCGGACCAGCCCTCGACCACGATGTTCGCGCGGAAGCGGTCGACGGGGACCGGGGCACCGCCGCGCTCGCCGATGCGCCGGTTGAGCTCGTCGAGCGAGGCCAGCGACGCGACCGAAAGGGCGTGCGCGTCCGCGAAGTTGACCTTTCCGGGGTGCTCGCCCCAGCCGTCCCGGTCGAAGCCGGGCCGCACCCGCACCAGCCGCGAGGGCTGCCCCAGGGCGTCGGAGAGCCAGCGGGCCGCCTCCTCGCCCTGGTCGACCGCCGTGCCGAGCGGCCGGTCGAACATGCTCACCTCGCGCAGCGCCCCCTCGTGCGCCACCTCCACCCGCACCTCCCCGGCGCCGGGCGCCGCCAGCGCCAGGTGCTTGCCGTCGTCGGTCACCTCGGCGCGTACCACGGCCATCCGCGGCAGTTTGCGCTGGCTGCGGAAGGTGCCGTCGGAGGCGTCCACCACCATGAACACCCGGTCGTGGGCCAGTCCGGTGGCGGTCACCTCGACGCGGCTCACGGGCACGCCCGCGCAGCCCTTCACGGGGTAGTGGGTGAGGCTGTGCACGGTCGCGGTGGTCATCGGCGGTGTTCCTCCCGGATCGGCGGAAAGGCCATTCGACCACGTTCCGGCCGCCGGGCGCCGCCACCCGGACGGCCCACCGGCGCGCGGCCGCGTGCCCCTGCCGCCGCCGGGGCCGTGGACGCTCGGTGACCAACAGCACACGTACTGACCAGTAACGCCGAACCCCCGCGGATCATAGGGTGAGCGCCGTACGCTCCCCACCCTCGAACCCTGGGAGACCGCATGCGTTCCGCGAAGGACTTCTTCCGACCGCTGGCCGTGGGGGCCCCGGCCCCCGTACGGGAGGTCCCGTTCCGGCCCTCGCGGATGATCCACTTCTTCGATCCGGGCAACGAGAAGATGGCGGCCAAGGTCCCCGCCATCGCGCCCACCGTGGACGTCCTGCTGGGCAATCTGGAGGACGCCGTCGCCGCCGACCGCAAGGAGGCCGCGCGGGCGGGCCTGGTCGCCATCGCGAAGGGGACCGAGTTCGGCGACACACAGCTGTGGACCCGGGTCAACAGCCTCGACTCGCCGTGGGCCCTGGACGACCTGATCACGCTCGTCACCGAGATCGGCGACCGGCTCGACGTCGTCATGGTGCCCAAGGTCGAGGGCGCCGAGGACATCCACTACGTCGACCGGCTGCTCGCCCAGCTGGAGGCCCGGGCCGGGGTGCGCCGCCCGATCCTCGTGCACGCCATCCTGGAGACCGCCTCGGGCGTGGCCAACGTCGAGGAGATCGCCGGGGCCAGCCCCCGGATGCAGGGCATCTCGCTCGGCCCGGCCGACCTCGCGGCGAGCCGCCGGATGAAGACCACCCGCGTCGGCGGGGGACACCCGGGGTACCTCGTGCGGGAGGACCCGAAGGACCCCGACGTGGAGCTGCCGCGGCTGACCTACCAGCAGGACCTGTGGCACTACACCATCGCCCGCATGGTCGACGCCTGCGCCGCGCACGGCATCCTGCCGTACTACGGCCCCTTCGGCGACATCAAGGACACCACGGCCTGCGAGGACCAGTTCCGCAACGCCTTCCTGCTGGGCTGCGTCGGCGCGTGGAGCCTGCACCCGGTGCAGATCGACATCGCCAAGCGGGTCTTCTCCCCGGCCCCCGCCGATGTGGCCTGGGCGCGCAGGGTCATCGACGCGATGGGCGACGGCACCGGCGCGGTGATGCTCGACGGCAAGATGCAGGACGACGCGACCGTGAAGCAGTGCAAGGTCGTCGTCGACCTGGCGGACGCGCTGGCCGCCCGGGACCCCGAACTGGCCGAGGCGTACGAGGCCGCCTGGAAGGAGCAGAGCCGATGACCGACGCGACCCTGCGGCCCCGCCGCTCCGTGCTGTACATGCCCGGCGCGAACGAGCGCGCCCTGGAGAAGGCCAAGAGCCTGCCCACCGACGCGCTCATCCTCGACCTGGAGGACTCCGTCGCCCCCGACGCCAAGGCCGAGGCCCGCAAGCGGGTCGCCGCCGCGGCCGCCTCCGGGGAGTACGGGCCGCGGGAGCTGACCATCAGGGTGAACGCGCCCGGCACTCCGTGGCACGAGGACGACCTGCGGGCCGCCGCCGAGGCAGGCCCCGACGCCGTGGTCGTCCCCAAGGTCGACTCCGCGGCCACCGTGCACGCCGTCGAGCGGGCCCTGGAGGCCGCGGGCGCCCCCGACCGCACGGCGATCTGGGCGATGGTCGAGACCCCGCGCGCCATGCTGGACGCCCGTGCCGTCGCGGCCGCCTCCGAGCGGCTCACGGTGCTGGTGATGGGCACCAACGATCTGGCGAAGGAACTGCACGCCGAGCACGTCCCCGGCCGGGCCCCGCTGCTGACCGGGCTGTCGCTGGCCCTGCTGGGCGCCCGCGAGGCGGGCAAGGCGATCCTGGACGGCGTGTACAACGACGTGCAGGACCTGGCGGGCTTCGAGGCGGAGTGCGTCCAGGGCCGGCAGTTCGGCTTCGACGGCAAGACGCTGATCCACCCGAAGCAGGTGGAGATCTGCAACAGGGTCTTCGCCCCCTCGGAGGAGGAAACCGACAAGGCCCGGCGCATCATCGAGGCTTTCGAGGCCGCCGCGGCCGAGGGCCGGGGAGTCGTCACGGTCGACGGGCGGATGATCGAGAACCTCCATGTGGATGACGCCCGGCGTGTCCTCGCCCTGGCCGCGGCGGTGACCGGACGCTGACCGTTCACTGAAGTCCGGGTGGACGACCGCTACAAAGAAAGGGCCCCGCACGTGCCGTGCGGGGCATTTCTTGTGTTGGTTCTGTCCAGATGCTCCATGAAGCGGGTCCGGACACTGTACGAAGTGGACGCCGTTTCCGAGGGCCCTGCGCTCGTATGGTCGATGTCATGAGCGTTTTGGACGAGGTGCCGACCCAGCCTGCCGAGGCCGAGGAGGGCGACGAAGCCGCCCAGCCGGCGAACGACGCGCGCGGGCGCGTCGCGGAACTGCACGCCATCCGCGAGCAGGTCCGGCTCGGCCCCAGCGAGAAGGCCACCCAGGCCCAGAAGGCCAAGGGCAAGCTGACCGCCCGCGAGCGGATCGACCTGCTGCTCGACGAGGGGACCTTCAGCGAGGTCGAGCCGCTGCGCCGGCACCGCGCCTCCGGTTTCGGCCTGGAGGCGAAGAAGCCGTACACCGACGGCGTCATCACCGGCTGGGGCACCGTCCACGGCCGCACCGTCTTCGTGTACGCGCACGACTTCCGGATCTTCGGCGGCGCGCTGGGCGAGGCCCACGCCTCCAAGATCCACAAGATCATGGACATGGCCATCGCGGCCGGCGCCCCGCTGGTCTCGCTGAACGACGGCGCCGGCGCCCGCATCCAGGAAGGCGTCTCCGCGCTCGCCGGCTACGGCGGCATCTTCCAGCGCAACACCCGCGCCTCCGGTGTCATCCCGCAGATCTCGGTGATGCTCGGCCCGTGCGCCGGCGGCGCCGCGTACTCCCCGGCGCTCACCGACTTCGTCTTCATGGTCCGTGAGACCTCGCAGATGTTCATCACGGGCCCGGACGTCGTCCAGGCCGTCACCGGCGAGAAGATCACGCAGAACGGGCTCGGCGGCGCCGACGTCCACTCCGAGATCTCCGGTGTCTCGCACTTCGCGTACGACGACGAGCAGACCTGCCTGGAAGAGGTCCGCTACCTGCTGTCGATGCTGCCGCAGAACAACCGCGAGAACCCGCCGTCGGCCCCCACCAGCGACCCGGCCGACCGGCGCGGCGACGTCCTGCTGGACATCGTCCCGGCCGACGGCAACCGCTCCTACGACATGCACCAGGTGATCGAGGAGATCGTCGACGAGGGCGAGTACCTGGAGATCCACGAGCGCTGGGCGACCAACATCATCGTCGCCCTGGCCCGCCTCGACGGCCAGGTGGTCGGCATCATCGCCAACCAGCCCGCCTCCCTGGCGGGTGTGCTCGACATCGAGGCCAGCGAGAAGTCGGCCCGGTTCGTGCAGATGTGCGACGCCTTCAACATCCCGCTCATCACTCTTCTGGACGTCCCCGGCTTCCTCCCGGGCGTCGACCAGGAGCACGGTGGCATCATCCGGCACGGCGCCAAGCTGCTGTACGCGTACTGCAACGCCACCGTGCCGCGGATCTCGCTGATCCTGCGCAAGGCGTACGGAGGTGCCTACATCGTCATGGACAGCCAGTCGATCGGTGCCGACCTGACCTACGCCTGGCCCACCAACGAGATCGCCGTGATGGGCGCCGAGGGTGCCGCCAACGTCATCTTCCGGCGGCAGATCGCCGACGCCGACGACCCCGAGGCCATGCGCGCCCGCATGGTCAAGGAGTACAAGTCCGAGCTGATGCACCCGTACTACGCGGCCGAGCGCGGCCTCGTGGACGACGTGATCGACCCCGCCGAGACCCGCGAGGTCCTCATCCGCTCGCTCGCCATGCTGCGCACCAAGCACGCCGACCTGCCGTCCCGCAAGCACGGCAACCCGCCCCAGTAAGGGAGACCGACCCCGTGAGCACTCCTGCCGACAGCTCCGCCGCGGCGCTCGTTCGCGTCGAGCGCGGCCACGCCAGCGACGAGGAACTGGCCGCCCTGACGGCCGTCCTCCTCGCCCGCGCCGCGGCCCAGGGCCAGGACACGACCGCCTTCGTCAAGCCCCGCTCCACGGCCGGCTGGCGCCGCCTGGAGCGGCAGTCCGGCTTCAGCGCGCCGCACAGCTGGCGCAGCTGACCCTCCGGTCCCGTTCGCAACGGTGGCGCGGTACCCCTCCGGGGGTGCCGCGCCACCGTCGTGTCGAGGTTCAGGACGGCGTGCGGGAGGTGCCGAGCGCGGCGACGCCCGCCGTGCCGGCCACGAACAGCGTGCCGTCGCCACAGAGCGCGAGCGCTTCCGCGCGGTACGGGGGCACCACCGCCCGCCGGGTGCCCGCCGGGAGGTCCCACAGGTGCACCTCGCCGTCGGACCAGGCGACGGCCGCCACGGACCCCGAGGGGGTCTCGGCGGCCGCGAGCGACGTCACGACGGCCTCGCGGCGGTCGACGGGCTCCGGCATCGGGTCGCCGCCCGTCTCCCACAGGCGCAGGGTGCCGTCCGCCCCACCGCTCAGGCACAGGGCGAGACCGACGGCGCCGACGAGGGCCGCCGCCGTGACGGGCGCGGGATGCAGCCTGCGGGTGACCGGGCCGCGGTCGTGGGCCGTGGCGTCCCACACGTACACACGGCCGTCGGCGTCCCCCACGGCGACACGGCTGCCGTGGGCGGCGACCGCCGTGGGCGGCGTCCTCGCGGCGTTGTGGACGTCGGCCACCCGGGACAGGGCGTTGGACATCGCACCCGCGGTCTGCAGGGCCTCGTCCGCGTCGAGGAGCAGCAGACCGCCGCCCGCGGCCGGCGCGATGCCCACCGGACGCAGGGCGGCGTCGAGCGGGAGGCGGGAGAGGACCGCGCCGGTCGCCGGGTCCAGCACGGTCAGCCGGCCCACCGGGTCGGCCACGAGCAGCCCGCCCCCGCCGGGTGCCAGGGCCGTCGCCGGCCCGGTGGTGGCTCACCGTGCCGTCCAGGAGTGCAGGCGGGCCAGGGGTTCGAGGTACCCGGCCAGTTTCGGGTCCTCGGCCAGCGCGGCCGTGTGGAGGACGGCGGCGTGTTCGGGCCCGGTGAGGCCGAGCGCCGTCAGCGCGGGGGCCGCCCGCCGCCACACCGCCCGCAGCCCGCGGGGCGCCGGGGTCCGGGGGAGGGTCTCGATGAACTGCTCCGCGGCCTGGGTGAGTTCGCCGCCCTTGCCCTTGACCCGGGCGTGGCGGTCGTTGGCGCGCCGGATCCGCTCGCTGCCGCGGGACCGCATGTCCTGGCCGTGGCTGTCGACCTGGGTGTCGAAGTCGGCGTACGCGCTCTCGTCGTGCCGGATCCGACCGCCGCCGCCCCCGCTCCCGGACGTGCCGCCAGTGCCGCCGCCGGCGGAGGCCAGCACAAAGCCGCCGTCCTTGCCCCCGGTGAGCTGGTGACGGGAGTCCTGGACGCCCTGCTCGAAGCCGCCCTTGCCACGTCGGCGGCACGGCCGAGGTCGACGCCGTGCTGGATGCCGAGCGCGTTGGCGCCGAGCTGGATGGCCAGGTCGCCGGCCATGTTGCCGAGGGCCGCGTACACCGGCCCGGTCGCCAGCCCGATCACTTGGTCCTGGGCCTGCTGGGCGGCCTCCTTGAACAGGCGTTTGACGATGAGCCGGGTCGCCTGGGTGGCCCCGGCGGCGCCGAGTTCGGACAGGCCGAGCGTGAACGGCGCGGCGGCCTGGGCGGCGATCACCTCGGCGGCCAGGATGCCGAGCTGGACCACGGCGGCGATCTTGGCGCCCTCGACGACGAGGGCCACCCCGTCGAGCGCGGTGGCGCCCAGCCGTCCGGCGTCCGCCAGATTGCCCAGATGGGAACCGACCTTGTTCCAGTGGGAGTTGAAGGCGTCGACCGCGGGGCCCTCGGTCGCCCCGAGCAGGCCCGCGACCGCGTCGTGCAGGCCGCCTCCGCCGTGGTCCACGTCGTCGGCGAACTCCCTCAGGGCCGTGGCCATTTCGCGGTAGTCGTCCTCGTCGACGTTCGGCCACATGATGCCGATCAGGTCGAGGAGCCACGCCAGTTCGTCCGGCAGCACGACACCCATGGGCCACCCCCGCCGACTCGGGCGCGCCGAAGCGCCTCTTCCGTTCCACTTCTGTCAAACGCCGTGCGGGGCCTGGCAGTTGCACGACAAACATGGCAGAAACGCGAAGGCCCCGCACTCGCCGTGCGGGGCCTTTCGCGTCGTGCGGACCGCCGTTACCGCAGCCGCGCCATCAGCGCGTGCTCCACCAGCGTGATGAGCGCGCTCTTCGCCTCGCCGCGGTGGCGGGCGTCGGTGGTGATGATGGGGGCCTCGGGGCCGATCTGCAGCGCCTCCCGGACCTCCTCCGGGTTGTACGGCTGGTGTCCGTCGAAGCCGTTGAGGGCGATGACGAAGGGCAGCCCGCTGTTCTCGAAGTAGTCCACGGCCGGGAAGCAATCGGCCAGCCGGCGGGTGTCCACCAGGACGACCGCGCCGATGGCGCCGCGCACCAGGTCGTCCCACATGAACCAGAAGCGGTCCTGACCCGGCGTACCGAACAGGTACAGGATCAGGTCCTCGTCCAGCGTGATACGGCCGAAGTCCATGGCCACGGTGGTCGTGGTCTTGTCCGGCGCGTGGGTCAGGTCGTCGATGCCCGCCGAGGCGGAGGTCATCACGGCTTCGGTACGCAGCGGGTTGATCTCCGATACGGCACCGACGAACGTGGTCTTGCCCACGCCGAAGCCGCCCGCCACCACGATCTTCGCCGAGGTGGTTGAGCGAGCTGGACCGCTAGAGCTTGCGAAGTCCACTGAGCACCCTTTCGAGCAGTGTCACGTCTGGCTGTCCGCCCGAGGCATCGTCGCCACCGGGCTGGTGAATGGCGACGAGACCGGCCTCCGCCAGGTCGGCGACGAGGATTCGGGCGACGCCGAGGGGGATGGAGAGAAGCGCGGAGATTTCCGCGACCGACTTGATCTCCCGGCAGAGGATGCAGATCCGCTGGTGCTCCGGCAACTGCCCCCGCAGCTGTGACGCGTCCGCGGTCGTGCTGACCAGTGCCTCGAGGGCGAGCTGGTAGCGCGGCCGGGTGCGGCCACCGGTCATCGCGTACGGGCGGACCAGCCCGGACGGGGAGGTGCGTCCGGCCGGGGCCGTGCGCGGTGACGGTGCCTGCGGGGGTTCGTACGGCTGGATCCTCGGCTGCCGATGCGACGGCCTGCCGCCCGGTTCCTGGGTCCCACCGCCGAAGGCGGGGGGTGGCTCCGGGGTGGGCGCCGAGGGGAAGTTGAACCGCTTGAGGGGCGGCTGCTGTTGGTGATTGCCGTACTGATCTCCGCCTGGGGGCGTTGCCACGGTTCCTCCTCCAGCTGGGTAGCGCGTCCGAGAACCCTACGGGTCCCCGGACGCGCTCGCATGCCTGTCCGTTAGTTGAGCAGGCTGCCCTGCAGTTCCGCGCGCAGATCGGGGGTGAGCACATTGCCCGCCCGGTCCACCAGCAGGGCCATCTCGTAGCCCACGAGGCCGATGTCGCACTCGGGGTGCGCGAGCACGGCCAGCGAGGATCCGTCGGAGACGGACATGATGAAGAGGAAGCCGCGCTCCATCTCCACGACGGTCTGGTTCACATGGCCGCCCTCGAAGATCCGCGAGGCACCCGCGGTCAGCGAGGTCAGCCCCGAGGCCACGGCGGCCAGCTGGTCCGCGCGGTCCCGCGGGAACCCTTCGGACATCGCCAGCAGCAGGCCGTCGGCAGAGACCACAACCGTATGGGAGACCCCTGGGGTCTGGTCCACGAAACTGGTGATCAACCAGTTCAGGTTCTGTGCCGCCTGGCTCATCGGACTCAACTAACGCTCCTGGTGCTTGGGGCCGAAGCCCTGGCCGTTCGTGTCAGTTCCCGCAGTACGCCCCTGCTGGACACCGCGCCGCAGATTGCTCAGTCGGCCGCGGACGTCCTCGGGTGCTCGGGAGACCATGGGGCCGCCCTGCGGAGTCTGCTGTGCGGTGCCCGGGACCAGGTTGGCCTTGGGGACCCGCCGGGGCAGGCCGGAGGGGGTGACCCCGCCGGCCTTGGGCTTGCGGGCCTGTTCGGCCCGCTGCCAGTTCTCGTCGTTCGTGGAACGCCATTCGGAGGACTCCACCGAGGTGTCCGGCGTCCCGGCCGGCGTCGCGGGGGCCGGCTGCGTGGGGAAGCCGGTCGTCGGCTGGGGCTCCGACTGGGCCGGCACCGACGGTCCGGACTGCTGCCGCCCGCGGTCGCGGCGCGGCAGGCCCGCGTCCGTCACGGTCGTGTGCAGCGGGCCTGAGGACGGTCCCGGCCCGTCGAAGCCTACGCGGTCCGGGGCCTCGAAGGGGGCGCCAGTGGCGGAATCGGCCGCGGGCGCCTCGGGGTAGGCCGTGGCCTGGGGCATCTCCTGCTGCGGCGCGGGCTGCTGGGCGCTCCAGCCGTCCTGCGCGTAGCCGTTCTGCTGCTGCCAGCCGTCCTGGCCGTAGCCGGCCTGGGCGGCGTCGTACTCGGGCGCCGGGGCCGGGAAGCCGCCGTCGGTGTACGCGGGCTCCTGGAAGGGCGCGGCCTGCGTGTCGTAGCTGTGCTGCTCCGCGAAGCCCTGCTGCGCCGGGAGGGGCTGCTCGGGGAATCCCTGGACGTCGAACCCGTTCTGCGGGAAGGCCTCCTGGGCGAAGGCGTCCTGCGGGAAGGATTCCTGCGGGAAGGATTCCGCGGCGGCCGGGGACTCGAAGCCGTCGAAGGCCTCCTGCTGCCCGCCGGCCTCGTCGCGGAACAGCGGGCGCTCGCCGCGGTCGTTGGCCGCGGCCTCCAGCTGGGCACGGCGCTCGCCGCGCTTCAGGGAGCGGCCGACCGGGTCCAGCGCACGGGCGTCGCCCGGTGCCTCCGCGCGGTCGTAGCGGGAGTCGTCGAAGCCGAGCTCGGCGGCGGTCGGCCCGTACGCGGCGAAGGACTCGGTCTCGGCCTCCGGCATCATCCGGGACACCGTGAAGTCGTCGTCCAGCGGTATCTCCTCGCCGCCGCCACCGTGGGTGATGGGCTCGGGGAGCATGACCAGCGACGTGGTGCCCGCCTGCTCGCCCGAGGGGCGCAGCTGCACGCGGATGCCGTGCCGGTCGGCGAGGCGGCCGACCACGAACAGGCCCATGCGCTTGGAGATCGAGGCGTCGACCGTGGGCGGGTCGGCCAGCTTGTGGTTGATGTCCGCGAAGTCCTCGGCCGTGAGGCCGATGCCCTTGTCGTGGATCTCGACCATCACACGGCCGTCGGGCAGCCGGGTCGCGGTGACGCGGACCCTGGTCTGCGGCGACGAGAACGTCGTGGCGTTCTCCAGCAGCTCGGCCAGCAGGTGCACGAGGTCGGTCACGGCGGTGCCGTGGATGTCCGTCTCCGGGATGCCGACCAGCTCGATGCGCTCGTACGCCTCCACTTCGGAGGCCGCGGCGCGCAGCACGTCGACCAGCGGGACCGGCTGGTTCCACCGGCGGCCCGGCTCCTCGCCGGCGAGGACCAGGAGGTTCTCGCCGTTGCGGCGCATACGGGTCGCGAGGTGGTCGAGCTTGAAGAGGCTGGACAGCTGGTCCGGGTCGCCCTCGTTGTTCTCCAGGTCCGTGATCAGCGTCAGCTGGCGCTGGATGAGGCCCTGGTTGCGGCGGGAGAGGTTGGTGAAGATCGCGTTGACGTTGCCGCGGAGCAGTGCCTGCTCGGCGGCGAGCCGCACGGCCTCGCGGTGGATCTGGTCGAAGGCGCGGGCGACCTCGCCGATCTCGTCGTTGGAGTTGATCGGGATCGGCTCGACGCGGGTGTCGATCTTGCCGGGGTCGGTCCGGGACAGCTGGTCGACCAGCGCCGGCAGGCGCTGCTCGGCGACATCGAAGGCCGAGGTGCGCAGCCGCCGCATGCTGTTGCTCATCGAACGGGCCATCATCGCGGCGACGATGAAGGCGATGATCAGGGCCACCAGCACGATGGCGGAGTTGACGATCGCCTCGATGCGGGCGCTGTCGGCGATGTCGCTGGAGTCCTTCAGCGCCTGGTCCGCCAGGTGCTTCTCGACGTTCTGGTACGCCTCGAAGCCGAGTGTGGTGGCGCCGAACCAGCTCTGCTCCGTGATGCCCTTCGTCTTGAGGCTCGCCGGGTCCTCACCGGAGGCGATCAGCTTGATCATCGACAGCAGGTCCGGCGGGGTGACGAAGGGCTGGCCGGCGTCCTTGGCCGCCTGCGCGGCCTGGGTGACCTGCTCCTTGCCCTTCTGCTGCGCCGCGGCCTGCTCGTCCTGGAGGCGCTGGTAGTCGGCCGCGGTGCCGCCGCCCTTGTACTCCGCCTCGGCGACCTGCTGGAGGTAGGCGTACGAGGCGAAGGAGGTGAGCTGGGTCTTCAGTTCCTCGGGGGCCAGCTTGGAGCGGTCCTCGACCAGGAGGTGGGTGCCGATGGAGCGGGTCAGCGACTCGGCGGCCTTGGCCAGCTCGATGGCGTACAGCGTGCGTCCGTAGGAGGCGACGCTGCTGGTGCCAAAACCGAGTTCGTTCGCCAGCTCCATCAACGGGTGCTGGATCTCGACGTACTTCTCCTCGGTCTGCACGCCGGGCAGCTGCCGGGTGAAGGCGGTCTCGCGCAGCTTGGCCAGGACCTTCTCGCCCTCGCGGATGTTGGCCACACGGCGTTGGAGGCGCTCGTCCGCGGGCAGCTCGCGCACCGTGGCGTCGAAGGCGGAGGCGGCCGCGTCGGTGGCGGCACGCGCCGCGACCACGGTCTTGTCCTCCTTGTCGCCCTGGAGCAGGGGAACCACGCTGACGTCGCGCTCGTTCAACACGGCATTGGCGTAGTCCACCGCGGCCCGGACGGCGCGCGCGGTCCGCACCGCGTCGTCGGCGTCCTGCCAGGTCTGTACGGCCGTCTGCACCCGGAAGCCGCCGAAGACCAGGGCGACGAGCACCGGGATGAGGAGGATGACGTTCAGGCGGGTGGCCACCCGCCAGTTGCGCATGGCAAAACGGCTGCCCGACGCGGCGACCGGCTCCGTGATCTCAGGAGCGGTCGCGGTCTGCGCCGCGCCGTGTCGCGCGGGCGGGGTGAAATTGCCACGCGGGTGGTCCGCGGGACCCGGCTCTGCGCGCCTCGTGTTCCTCACTCGACCAACAACCTCTCGGCGACGACGCCGGCGGCGTCGTTCCTACTCTCGGGTTTCGATGAATTCCAGCACGTCATGGGGGTGCTCCACAAACCTCCGGCGGCGATGCCGAACCCATGATCACGCGCTTGTTAAAAGGGGCATAAGCATAAAGCGGTGGCATTTCAGCAGGGCGATGTATGCGCAGTGAAGCCGGTCGGGCGCGGGCGGTGTTCGAGATGTTCCGATTCGCGGTCGAAACGTTATGAACAGAAGGACCGGCCATGTCAAAAGACACAGCCGGTCCGTACCCGAAGTGGCAAGCTGGAGTGCTTACTTGAGGCGAGCGAGCAATGCGTGTTCGACGAGCGTGATGAGCGCGCTCTTCGCCTCCGCGCGGTGCCGCGCGTCGGTGGTGATGATCGGCGCCTCGGGGCCGATCTGAAGTGCCTCGCGCACCTCGTCGGGCGTGTACGGCTGGTGGCCGTCGAACCCGTTGAGGGCGATGACGAAGGGCAGACCGCTGTTCTCGAAGTAGTCCACGGCCGGGAAGCAGTCCGCCAGCCGGCGGGTGTCGACCAGCACGACCGCGCCGATGGCGCCGCGCACGAGGTCGTCCCACATGAACCAGAAGCGGTCCTGACCCGGCGTACCGAACAGGTACAGGATCAGGTCGTCGTCGAGCGTGATACGGCCGAAGTCCATCGCCACGGTCGTGGTCGTCTTGTCGGCCACGTGGGTCAGGTCGTCGACACCCGCGGACGCGGAGGTCATCACGGCCTCCGTGCGGAGCGGGTTGATCTCCGAGACCGCTCCGACGAACGTGGTCTTGCCCACGCCGAAGCCACCGGCCACCACGATCTTCGCCGAGGTGGTGGCACGGGCCGCGGGCGGCGCACCGTACGCCGCCTGCTGCCCCGGCCTAGAGCTTGCGAAGTCCACTGAGCACCCTTTCGAGCAGTGTCACATCAGGCTGTCCGCCGGCCTCGCCGCTGCTCGGCTGGTGGATGGCGACCATCCCGGCCTCAGCCAGGTCGGCCACCAGGATCCGGGCCACCCCCAGCGGAATCGCCAGCAGTGCGGAGATCTCGGCGACCGACTTGATCTCCAGGCACAGGTGGCAGATGCGCTGGTGTTCGGGGAGCATCCCCTGGTAGGCACCCGGCTCGGCAGTGGTGCTCACCAGCGCCTCGATGGCGAGCTGGTAGCGAGGCCGGGTGCGACCACCGGTCATGGCGTACGGCCGCACCAGCGGCTGGTCGCCTTCGCCCCCGTACGGCGCATGGTGGGGCGCGCCGTACGGGCCGGGCGAGGCAGGCGGCGGTGTCATGAAGGTCCTCCGGATAAGAGCGGACGCGGTTCTCTTGTCATGGGGCGGTTGTCGGCCGGGCTCACACGAGCTCAGCCCATCAGACTGCCTTGGAGTTCAGCGCGCAGGTCGGGGGTCAGGACGGCGCCCGCTCGGTCGACGAGCAGCGCCATCTCGTAGCCGACGAGGCCGATGTCGCACTCGGGGTGCGCGAGAACGCACAGCGAGGATCCGTCCGAGATCGTCATCAGGAGGAGGAAGCCGCGCTCCATCTCCACCACCGTCTGATTGACGTTGCCGCCCTCGAAGATGCGGGACGCACCCGCGGTCAGCGAGGTCAGACCGGAGGCCACGGCCGCCAGCTGATCGGCGCGGTCCCGGGGGAAACCCTCGGACATCGCCAGCAGCAGGCCGTCGGCGGAGACCACCACCGTGTGGGACACCCCGGGGGTGTTGTCCACGAAGTTGGTGATCAACCAGTTCAGATTCTGTGCCGCCTGGCTCATCTGGCTCAACTAACGCTCCTGCTGGTGAGTGGTGCCAAAGCCGCGGCCGTCGGTCGTGCCCGTACCGGCCTGGCGGCCTTGCTGAATACCGCGCCGGAGGTTGGTCAGGCGTCCGCGCACGTCGTCGGGGGCCCGGGAAACCTGCGGACCACCCTGGGGGGCTTGCTGGGTCGTACCGGAACCGGGCACGAGGTTCGCGCGCGGCACCCGGCGGGGGAGGCCGGAGGGGGTGACCCCGCCGGCGGAGGGCTCACGGACCTGGCCGGCCCGCTGCCACACCTCGTCGTTGGGCGAGCTGCGCCAGGCGGCGGGCTCACGACGGGGCGGCGGCGGGACCTGCTGGGCCTGGGACTGCTCGGCGCGGACCCGCTGCGGCGGTTGCTGGGGCTGCTGCGGGTGCTGCTGCCGCGGCGGCTGCTGCGGGCGCTGCGGCGGACGGGTCGGGGCACCGCCGGAGAGCGGACCGCTGCCGTTCTGCTGCGGGGCCACCGGGCCCTGCTCGACGTGCACTTGCTGCATGCGCTCGGCACGGCCGGTGCGGAACCAGTCCGACTCGAGGGAGTCGAAGATCGGGCTGGACTCGTCCGGACGGACCGGGGCCGGCGGCAGGGCCATCGGCTCGGACGCGGCCGGCAGCGGGTGCCGCGGCTCGGCGGGCCGCTGCTGACCGGCGGCCGGACCGCGCTGCCGCTGGGCCTGCGGGGCCGGAGGCATGGGCGCCTGCGGCATCGGGGCCTGGGGCATCTGCGCCTGGGGCATCTGGGCCTGCGGACGCTGGAAGACGTCGCTGCGGGTGAAGGTGCCCGTCTGCTGCGGCTGCTGGTGGTTCTGGTCCTGCTGGTACTGCGGCTGCTGGTACTGCTCCTGCTGGTACTGCTGGTGGTTCTGGTCCTGCTGGTACTGCGGCTGCTGGGCTTCCTGCCCGTACTGCTGCGGCTGCTCCTGCTGGTACTGCTGGTGGTTCTGGTCCTGCTGGTACTGCGCCGGTTGCTGGGGCTGCTGCCGGCCGAAGGCGGAACTCATGCTGCCGCGCTGCGGAGCCGTGTGAGGGATCGTGTTGAAGTCAGGGCGCTCGAACTGCGCCGTGCTCTCCAGGTCCTCGTGGCCGCGCGGCATGTCCGCCGCCGGGCCGCCGGGAGCGGCGCCCACCGGCTGCGGTGCGGTCGGGAACTGCGGGGCCTGCGGCTGCTGCGTGGGCTGCGGCGGAGTGGCCTGTCGCTGCGGACGGCCCTGGCCGCCCTGGCCCTGCTGCTCGTTCGCCCAGCTCGGGTTGGAACGCTGCGGGGCCGCGGGAGCACCGGGGCGCCCGCCCTGCGGGGCCTGACCCGGGCCGCCGGGGCCCGAGTTGAGCGCCGGGCGCTGGGCGGAACCGGGCACCTGGCCGCGCTGCGGCGCGCGGCCGACACCGGCGGCCGCCGCACCGGCGCCCACCGGCGCGCCCGGACCGCCCGCACCGGGACCGCCCGGCTGCTGGCCGCGGTTGCCGGCGGCACCGGGCTGCGGCTTGGCGCCGCCCTGGGTGACGTCGACCGGGAGCATGACGAGCGCGGTGGTGCCGCCCGAGTCGGACGGACGCAGCTGGATGCGGATGCCGTGTCGCAGGGACAGGCGGCCGACCACGAACAGACCCATGCGGCGGGAGACGGAGACGTCCACCGTCGGCGGGTTGGCGAGCCGCTCGTTGATGTCGGCGAGGTCCTCCGGCGAGAGGCCGATGCCGGTGTCGTGGATCTCGATCAGCACGCGCCCGTCGGGCAGCGCGTGACCGGTGACCCGGACCTTGGTCTGCGGGGAGGAGAACGAGGTCGCGTTCTCCAGCAGCTCTGCGAGCAGGTGGACGAGGTCGTTGACGACGCGGCCGGTGACTTCCACGCCCGGCACCGAGGTGAGCTCGATGCGCTCGTACTGCTCCACCTCGGAGGCCGCGGCGCGCAGGACGTCGACCAGCGGGACCGGGCGGGTCCACCGGCGGCCGGGCTCCTCGCCCGCGAGGACGAGGAGGTTTTCGCCGTTCCGGCGCATACGGGTCGCGAGGTGGTCGAGCTTGAAGAGGCTGGACAGCTGGTCCGGGTCGGCCTCGCGGGACTCCAGTTCGGAGATCAGGCTCAGCTGACGCTGGATCAGGCCCTGGCTGCGGCGCGAGAGGTTGGTGAACATCGCGTTGACGTTCCCTCGCAGCAGCGCCTGCTCGGCGGCGAGACGGACCGCCTCGCGGTGGACCTCGTCGAACGCGCGGGCCACCTGGCCGATTTCGTCGCGGGTGTGGATGCCGATCGACTCGACCGAGGTGTCCACGTCCTGCGGGTCGGACTCGGAGAGCTGCTTGACCAGCTCGGGCAGCCGCTTCTGGGCGACTTCCTGAGCGGTGTCCTGCAGGCGGCGCAGCGAGCGGACCATGGAGCGGGCGACGACGAAGGCGCCGACGACCGAGATGCCGAGCACGAGGAGGATCAGCGCACCGCTGATGATCGCCTCTTGCTGGGCCGCGTTGCGC
The DNA here is from genome assembly GCF_044751185.1 of Streptomyces sp. NPDC088733. Classification (NCBI taxonomy): domain Bacteria; kingdom Bacillati; phylum Actinomycetota; class Actinomycetes; order Kitasatosporales; family Streptomycetaceae; genus Streptomyces; species Streptomyces sp. NPDC088733. Next base: position 178,799 of record NZ_JBIVLH010000015.1, on the reverse strand, counting down.
AGCGTCAGGGCCTGCTGCTGCATCTCCTCGAGGAGGTGCTGCTCGATGGCCTTCATCGTGTCGAGCTTGGTCTTCGCGGCGTCGTCCCAGTCGAGGTAGGAGCCGTCGAAGTTCTGGATGCCCTCTTCGGACGCCGCGATACGGGCGGCCTGCTCGTCGTGCTGGGTGATCGCGTTGTTGCCGTGCTCGAGGCCCGTGAGGAGGTCCTCGGACTTCTGCCGGCCGTAGATCTGGCGGAACTGCTCCAGCGAGGTGCGCTCGGAACGGAGCGCGCCGCCCATGAAGCGGAAGTCGTTGGAACTGAGCTTCTTGCCGTCGGCGAGCGCGGCACTGACCACGGCGCGCTGGATGGACTCGTACTCCTTGGCGGCGGAGAACGCCGCCAGCGCGCGGGTACTGGAGATCATCTCGGTGTTGCCGGTCGCCTCGGCCATCTCCTGGGAGAGGTCGATCAGCGACTGGATCAGGCCGTCGTACTCACTGACCGTCGAGGAGACGAAGCCGGGCTGGTCGTAGGCGCGCTCGCGGATCGCCTGCAGGGTGCCGAGCTGACGGTGGATCGCCTGGAGCGAGGCGTTGACACCCGTGAGGTCGGGGTCGATGCCTTCCTCGGCCTGGCTGAAGGCCTGGCGGGCCAGCTTGGTGTTCTGCTGGGCGGCGACGATGTCGTCGTCGTTCTCGTCGCGGGGAGTGCTGGACAGCGGACCCGCGGAGACGTCCCGCTCGTTCTGGAGCGCGGCGGCGAGCTTGGTCGCCTGTTCCGTGAGGTCGGTCAGGGACGTCATCGCGTCCAGCTGCTTCACGTTCTCCAGCGAGCTCTGGATGCGCAGGGCACCCAGAGTGGTCGCGGCGACCACCGGTAGCGCGAGCAGCGACACCAGACGTGTGCTGATGCGCCAGTTCCGCATGGCTATTCGGGAGCCGTGTTTGGGGCCTGAGCGCACACCGCTCTCCGGCGTGGCGCCGCTCTCCGCGCCCGCGGTTCCGACGTCTGCGGTGTCCTCCCGGCGGGCGGGGCCGGTATCGGCCCCACCGCGCTGTTCCGGGTCGCCCGCAGCGCCGCCATCCCTCTTGAAACGTCCCTGCACTAGCGTCGCAACCTCTGGACCAGGCGTCCCCCGCGCGGGCGGCAGGACGGTGTCGAGTTTGTGGAGTCCCGCCCTCCCCGGCAGGTACCCGTTAGCCGCCGCCGCTCGGCGATCGCACGCTCCCCCTTGCGCGCCGGCATCTGTTGATACGGCGGTCCGGGGAATTCCAGCACAGTGCCGGACCTCCAACAAGGCCCGTCAGGTATCGAGTGGAATACGTGACTCAGCGCACCGGACGTGTCACGCGGTGTCCGGCCGCATTCGGGCGGGCGTGGTCAATTCGGGCGCCTCCAGGGGCTCATGGGCTTCTGCCTGCACGAGTCGGCTGCCGGCCGCCGGGTGCAAATGGCGTGGATCATCCGTGATGTCGGGTTCACGGACATCGGGCCGCCGTCCGATTCGCCCTTCTTGTCGATCACTTGGTGAGCAAAATCACAGGGGTGTGCCCGTGTCGGTCACCCGGAATGGGGAATGCCCGCCAGATAGATTGACGTTTGACACGACCGTGTACTACGTCAACCCGCGCCCTGTCGGGCGCCCGGACTCCACGAGGTTCTGACCGCCCCATGAAGACGACCATGATCATGCGACCCATAGCCAATCCGCGTCGCACCACCCTCGCGCACCTCACGGACGCCGAGGACACGCGGACCGCCGAGGTCGCACCGGCCGTCGAGGGCGAGGTCCCTGTCGTCATCCTGCCGCGGCAGACCGCCAACCCGCGCCGCACCGTCCTGAAGGACCTCAAGGAGCAGCCCGCGGGCTGAGGCCCCGGCTCGCCGGACGGGAGGGCGCGGCACCCCCGGGATAACCTGGAGCGTCAGTCTCCGGCCAGTGAGGTGAGCTGCTTCCCGTGCGCATCGCCAGGTTCTCCATCGACGGCAATGTCGCCTTCGGCGTCGTCGAGGGCGACGAGTCCGTCCCGGACGGACTCGTTCTCGACATCATCAAGGGCATCCCGTTCGCCGAGTACGAGCGCTCCGGCACCAAGGTGCCGCTGAGCAAGGTGCGGCTGCTGCCGCCCGTACTGCCCAGCAAGGTCGTCGGCATCGGCCGCAACTACGCCGAGCACGCCGCGGAACTGGGCAACGAGGTACCCGAGGTGCCGGTCGCCTTCTTCAAGCCGTCCACCTCGGTGATCGGCCCCGGCGACCCGATCGCCTACCCCTCCTTCTCGCAGGAGGTGCACTACGAGGCCGAGCTCGCCGTGGTGATCGGCCGGCTCTGCCGCGAGGTGCCCCGCGAACGGGTCCGGGACGTGATCCTCGGCTACACCTGCGCCAACGACGTCACCGCCCGCGACGCCCAGAAGGCCGAGAAGCAGTGGGCCCGCGCCAAGGGCTTCGACTCCTCGTGCCCCATCGGCCCCTGGATCGAGACGGGGCTCGACCTCGCGGCCGCCGGCGACCTCGCCGTGACCGCGACCGTCAACGGCGAACTGCGCCAGGCGGGTCGCACCAGCCAGATGATCCGCTCCGTCGAGGACCTGATCGTCCACATCTCCGAGGCGATGACCCTGCTCCCCGGCGACGTCGTCCTCACCGGCACCCCTGCCGGGGTAGGACCGCTCCATGTCGGCGACGAGGTCGCCGTCACCATCGAAGGCATCGGCACTCTCACCAACAAGGTGATCAAGCGTGACTAGCGCAGCACCCGTACGCGTACGTTTCTGCCCGTCGCCGACCGGCAACCCCCACGTGGGCCTGGTCCGCACCGCCCTGTTCAACTGGGCGTTCGCCCGCCACCACCAGGGCAGCCTGGTCTTCCGCATCGAGGACACCGACGCCGCCCGCGACTCCGAGGAGTCGTACGAGCAGCTGCTGCAGGCCATGCGCTGGCTCGGCTTCGACTGGGACGAGGGCCCCGAGGTCGGCGGCCCGCACGCGCCGTACCGCCAGTCGCAGCGCATGGACATCTACCGGGACGTGGCCGCCAGGCTGCTGGAGTCGGGCCATGCCTACAAGTGCTACTGCACCACCGAGGAGCTCGACGAGCGCCGCGACGCCGCCCGCGCCGCAGGCCGCCCCTCCGGCTACGACGGCCACTGCCGCGCCCTGTCCGCCGAGCAGATCGACGCGTACGAGCGCGAGGGCCGCGAGCCGATCGTCCGCTTCCGGATGCCCGACGAGCCGATCACCTTCACCGACCTGGTGCGCGGCGAGCTGACCTTCACCCCGGAGAACGTGCCCGACTACGGCATCGTCCGGGCCAACGGCGCCCCGCTCTACACGCTGGTCAACCCGGTCGACGACGCGCTGATGGAGATCACCCACGTGCTGCGCGGCGAGGACCTGCTGTCCTCCACCCCGCGGCAGATCGCGCTCTACAGGGCGCTGGCCGAACTGGGAGTCGGCAACGGCACGACCCCGCAGTTCGGCCACCTGCCGTACGTCATGGGCGAGGGCAACAAGAAGCTCTCCAAGCGCGACCCGCAGTCCTCCCTCAACCTCTACCGGGAGCGCGGCTTCCTCCCCGAGGGGCTGCTCAACTACCTCTCCCTGCTCGGCTGGTCGCTCTCCGCCGACCGCGACGTCTTCAGCATCGAGGAGATGGTGGCCGCCTTCGACATCGACGCCGTCAACGCCAACCCGGCGCGCTTCGACCTGAAGAAGGCCGAGGCGATCAACGCCGACCACATCCGCCTGATGGACGTGAAGACGTTCACCGAGGCCTGCGGTCCGTGGCTGCGGGCCCCGCACGCCCCCTGGGCGCCCGAGGCGTTCGACCAGGCGGCCTTCGAGGCGATCGCGCCGCACGCCCAGACGCGGCTGACCGTGCTCTCGGAGATCACCGAGAACGTCGACTTCCTCTTCCTCGGCGCGCCGGTGGAGGACGAGGCGTCCTGGGACAAGGCGATGAAGGACCCGGCGGCCGCCACCGCGCTGCTCAGCACCGCCCGGGAGAACCTCGCCGCCGCCGACTGGAACGCCGAGGCCCTGAAGGCCGCCGTCCTCGCCGCGGGCGAGACCCACGGCCTCAAGCTCGGCAAGGCCCAGGCACCGGTCCGGGTCGCCGTCACCGGCCGTACCGTCGGCCTGCCGCTCTTCGAGTCGCTCGAAGTGCTCGGCCGCGACCGCACCCTGGCCCGCGTCGACGCCGCGCTGGCGAAGCTCGCCGGCTGACGGAAGCCGCCCGCGACCGCCCCGGGTTCCCCGCGGACCCGGGGCGGCGCGCTTCCGGAGCACCGATGCGACGCAGGCCCAAACCCCCGCCCTCCCCGCTGCCCCAGCGCCACGGGGTCGACGCGGTGCGCCTGCGGCTGCCGGAGGCCGGCCCCTGGACGTCGGTGCGCGAGCACCTTGTCGAGCGGCTGACGGCGCTGCCCGCGGGGCACGTCGAGGCGATGCTGGCGGCGGGGGAGATCCACACGGCCGACGGGCCGCTGGCCCCCGACGCGCCCTACCGGCCGGGTGCCTTCCTCTGGTTCCACCGGGAGTTCGCGCCGGAGGCCCCCGTCCCCTTCCCCGTCGAGGTGCTGCACCGGGACGACGCGCTGCTCGTCGTGGACAAGCCGCACTTCCTCGCCACCACCCCGCGCGGCAGCCACGTCACCGAGACCGCCCTCACACGCCTGCGCCACGACCTCGGCCTGCCCGCGCTCAGCCCGGCCCACCGGCTCGACCGGCTGACCGCCGGAGTGGTCATGTTCGTGATCCGCCCCGAACTGCGCGGCGCCTACCAGACCGTCTTCCGCGACCGCCGGGTGCGCAAGGAGTACGAGGCCGTGGCCGGGTACGACCCGGCGCTGGAGCTGCCGCGCACCGTGGAGAGCCGGATCGAGAAGGAGCGCGGGGTCATCGCCGCCCGGGAGGTCCCCGGACCGCCCAACGCCCGCAGCCGCGTGGAACTCCTGTCCCGCCACGGTTCCCTGGCCCGCTACCGGCTGCACCCGGAGACCGGCCGCACCCATCAGCTGCGCGTGCACATGAACAGCCTCGGCCTGCCCCTTCTCGGCGACCCCGTCTACCCCCGCGTCCTGCCCGAGCCCGCCCCCGGCGACTTCGGCCGGCCCCTCCAGTTGCTCGCCCGGCTGCTGGAGTTCGACGACCCGGTCACCGGCGAGCGGCGCCGCTTCGTCAGCCGCCGGACGCTGTCCCCGCCGCCGGAACCCGCGCCGCCGGCCGCGGAAGCGCACGGATAGAGTCCGGGCATGCCGATCCGTGCCGTGCTGTGGGACATCGACGACACGATCTTCGACTACTCGGCGGCCGAGCGTGCCGGGGTCCTGACCCATCTGCGGAACGAGGGACTGCTCTCCGCCTTCGAGGACGAGTACGGCGAGGACGGCGAGAACACAGCTGTCGCGCGCTGGCACGCGGTGATGAACCTGCACTACGAGCGCTTCCTCGCGGGCGAGATCACCTGGGCGGAGCAGCGCAGGGAGCGCGTTCGCGCCTTCCTGGGACCGGATGTGCCCGACGCGGCGGCCGACTCCTGGTTCGCGGCCTACTACGTCCACTTCGAGGCCGCCTGGGCGGTCTTCCCCGACGTCGTCCCCGCCCTCGACGCGCTCACGCCCGGCTACCGGCACGGGCTGCTCTCCAACTCCGCCACCGCCCACCAGGAACGCAAGCTCGCCCGGCTCGGCCTGCGGAATCGCTTCGAGTGCCTGCTCTGCTCGCAGGAACTGGGGTTCGCCAAGCCGGCGCCGGAGGCCTTCCTGGCCGCGTGCGAGGCGCTGGGCCTGCCGCCCGCCGAGGTGGCGTACGTGGGGGACAAGGCGGACACCGACGCGCGCGGGGCGAACGCCGCAGGTCTTCACGGTGTGTGGCTGGACCGAACGGGTAGCGTCACCGCCCCCGACCTGCGGCGGATCACCGGACTGGCACAGCTGCCGGCCCTCCTGGCGGCGGATACCCGTTTTGGAGCCCCGTCTTCGATCGGGTAATGTTCTTCCTGCGCCGCCGGGCGGGCCGAAAAACCGGTCCGGAGCGCACGCCAGACAACACCCCCTACGGGGGGTTGTGTTTTGGTGGGGTATGGTGTAATTGGCAGCACGACTGATTCTGGTTCAGTTAGTCTAGGTTCGAGTCCTGGTACCCCAGCGCAGTTCTTTTGCAGAGCCCCCGTTGTGTAGCGGCCTAGCACGCTGCCCTCTCAAGGCAGTAGCGCCGGTTCGAATCCGGTCGGGGGTACGGATCTCTCTCGCAGGGATCGCTAGGGCCCCCGTTGTGTAGCGGCCTAGCACGCCGCCCTCTCAAGGCGGTAGCGCCGGTTCGAATCCGGTCGGGGGTACTTGACACACCATGGGGTATGGTGTAATTGGCAGCACGAGTGATTCTGGTTCATTTAGTCTAGGTTCGAGTCCTGGTACCCCAGCGTATTTCTGACTTGCCCCCGTTGTGTAGCGGCCTAGCACGCCGCCCTCTCAAGGCGGTAGCGCCGGTTCGAATCCGGTCGGGGGTACATCGGGAAGAGGCCCCCCGCTTCGGCGGGGGGCCTCTTTCGTTCCTCCGTTCTCCACGAGGGCCTCGCGCCCGGTCGCGTCACTCAACTCCGAAGCGCCGCAAGGACTCCTCGGCCTCGGCGAGCCGGCGCAGGCTCAGCAGCACGGGCTCGTAGAGCACGGTCAGCGTCACGGCGGCCGCGGCCTGTTCGAGCGGGGTGTCGTAGAGCTCGACCAGATCCAGGTCGTGGACGGCCTGTTGGGCGGCCAGGCGCGCGTAGGGCTCCAAGTGCCGTGCCCCGCTGGGGTATCCCAGCCGCGTGAGCACGGCGACCGCCGCGACGAGCATCCGGTAGGCGGGGGAGGGGCCGTGGTCCTCGTTCCCGTACGTCCAGCCGAGCCCGGACATCAGCAGGTCCACCTCCCCGCGGGCGACGACGGTGGCCGGGTCGTCCTCGTCGGGCTCCGGGCCGTGCGGCAGCGCGAAGGTCGCTGCGCCCAGCCGCGAGTGCTGGTTCAGCGATTCGTCGTCCATCGCGGCGAGCACCTCGCGGGCGGTGGCCACGGGCACCTTGCCGACCTGGATCAGGGCCCGCACGAAGCGGAGCCGGCGCAGGTGCTCCTCGCCGTACTCGGCCTGGGTGGCCGTGACACGGCGGCCCGGTGGCAGCAGGCCCTCGCGCAGGTAGTACTTGATCGTCGGCGTCGGCACACCGCTGCGCTCGCTCAGTTCCGCCAGTCGCATGTCCTCTTGCGCCCTTCGCTGGATAGTGGCAGTATCCAATCATGGATAGCGTCACTATCCAATGACTGCCGTGCCATGGCATGCCATGCCGTGCCATGCCATGCCTGGGCACGGGGCACGGCCGACGGGTGCCCGGCATCCGTCGTGGGCGAAGGGGGAGAGCCATGTCCGTTCAACTGGTCCCGGGCCGCAACACCGCGGCCGCCGAGGGCGAGATCGTCGTCTTCCACATCGGGATGCGGATCAACCGCTGGTGGGCGCTGCGCAGCTGGCTGCCGGCCTTCATGGCCATGCCGCGCATGCTGCGGGAGCTGTCGCGGGACCAGGACAGCGGGTTCCTCGGCTACCAACTGCTGATGGGCTTGCCGCGGCTGGTGTGCGTCGTGCAGTACTGGGCGAGCAAGGAGCAGCTCATCGCCTACGCCTCGCAGCCCGACAGGCAGCACCGGCCCGCGTGGGCGGAGTTCAACCGGCGGGCCCGGGCCGGCAAGGGGCGGGTGGGCATATGGCACGAGACCTACTCCGCGCCGGCCGGTTCCTACGAGTCGGTGTACGTCGACATGCCCGCCTTCGGGCTCGGTGCCGCGACCGGCGTTGTCCCGGTGGGCCGTCGTGGCGAGACGGCGGCCGAGCGGCTGCGGTCCGCCAAGGGGTAGCGGCCGCTGTGGCCGAACCGCGGCGGAGGTTCAGCCGGAACGGCGCAGCGCCTCGGACAGCCGGCCCGCGGCGTCCACGACGGCCTGTGCGTGCATACGGCCGGGGTGCCGGGTCAGCCGCTCGATGGGGCCGGAGACGGACACGGCCGCCACGACGCGGTTGGACGGTCCGCGCACCGGCGCGGAGACGGAGGCCACACCCGGTTCGCGTTCTCCGATCGACTGCGCCCAGCCCCTGCGGCGCACGCCGGACAGCGCGGTGGCGGTGAACCGGGCTCCCTGCAGCCCGCGGTGCAGCCGCTCCGGCTCCTCCCAGGCCATCAGGATCTGGGCGGCGGAACCCGCCTTCATCGGCAGGGTCGAGCCGACGGGCACGGTGTCCCGGAGTCCGGACAGCCGCTCTGCGGCGGCGACGCAGATGCGCATGTCGCCCTGGCGCCGGTAGAGCTGCGCGCTCTCGCCGGTCACGTCCCGTAGGTGAGTGAGCACGGGGCCGGCGGTCGCCAGCAGGCGGTCCTCGCCCGCCGCGGCGGCCAGTTCGGAGAGCCGGGGGCCCAGGATGAAGCGTCCCTGCATGTCGCGGGCGACCATGCGGTGGTGCTCCAGTGCGACAGCGAGACGGTGCGCGGTGGGGCGGGCGAGACCCGTGGCGCCCACGAGACCGGCCAGGGTGGCCGGACCGGACTCCAGTGCGCTGAGCACCAGAGCCGCCTTGTCGAGAACGCCGACGCCACTACTGTTGTCCATGAAACGATACTCCCGTCTCACTCTGTGAAACGCAAGTTCAATTTTCCCGTGAACGCGGCACGCTGGATGAACAGGCCCGGAGCCCCCGTCCGCCGCAATCGGACGGAGGCGCCCGGCAACGACGAACAGGCCGGCAACGCGGCCGGTCGGAGGGAATGCGATGGCCAGGACACTCGCGGAAAAGGTCTGGGAGGATCACGTCGTGCGGCGCGCCGAAGGCGAGCCCGACCTCCTCTTCATCGACCTGCATCTGCTCCACGAGGTCACCAGCCCGCAGGCTTTCGACGGTCTGCGGATGAACGGCCGCCCGGTGCGCCGGCTGGACCTCACCATCGCGACCGAGGACCACAACACCCCGACCCTCGACATCGACAAGCCGATCGCCGACCCGGTCTCGCGCACGCAGCTGGAGACGCTGCGCAAGAACTGCGCCGAGTTCGGGGTGCGGCTGCACCCGCTGGGCGACGTCGAGCAGGGCGTGGTGCACGTGGTCGGCCCGCAGCTGGGCCTGACGCAGCCGGGCATGACCGTGGTCTGCGGCGACAGCCACACCTCCACCCACGGCGCCTTCGGCGCGCTGGCGTTCGGCATCGGCACCAGCCAGGTCGAGCACGTGCTGGCCACCCAGACGCTGCCGCTGGCCCCCTTCAGGACCATGGCGATCACCGTCGACGGCGAACTGCCCGAGGGCGTCACGGCCAAGGACCTGATCCTGGCGATCATCGCCAAGATCGGTACGGGCGGCGGCCAGGGCTATGTCATCGAGTACCGCGGCTCCGCCATCGAGAAGCTCTCGATGGAGGCCCGGATGACCATCTGCAACATGTCGATCGAGGCGGGCGCCAGGGCCGGCATGATCGCCCCGGACCGGACCACCTTCGACTACCTGCAGGGCCGTGCGCACGCCCCGCAGGGCGAGGACTGGGACGCCGCGGTCGCCTACTGGGAGACCCTGCGGACCGACGAGGACGCCGTCTTCGACCACGAGGTCGTCATCGACGCCGCCTCGCTGTCCCCGTTCGTCACCTGGGGCACCAACCCCGGCCAGGGCGCCCCGCTGAGCGCCTCCGTACCGGACCCGGCGTCCTTCGCCGACCCCAGTGACCGGCTGGCGGCCGAGAAGGCGCTGGAGTACATGGGCCTGGAGGCCGGCACGCCGCTGCGGCAGGTCGCGGTCGACACCGTCTTCGTCGGCTCCTGCACCAACGGCCGCATCGAGGACCTGCGCTCGGCCGCGTCGGTCGTCAAGGGCCGCAAGGTGGCCGACGGTGTGCGGATGCTGGTCGTCCCCGGTTCGGTCCGGGTCGCGCTGCAGGCCGTCGAGGAGGGCCTGGACCAGGTCTTCAAGGAGGCCGGCGCCGAATGGCGGCACGCGGGTTGCTCGATGTGCCTGGGTATGAATCCCGACCAACTGGCGCCCGGTGAGCGTTCCGCGTCCACCTCCAACCGCAACTTCGAGGGCCGGCAGGGCAAGGGCGGCCGCACCCACCTGGTGTCCCCCCAGGTCGCCGCCGCCACCGCGGTCAACGGCCACCTCTCGTCCCCCGCCGATCTGCCCGGCGTCGCCGTCCTGGAGGCCTGAGAACCATGGAAGCGTTCACCACGTACACCGGCCGGGCGGTCCCGCTGCGCCGGAGCAACACCGATACCGACCAGATCATCCCGGCCCACTGGCTGAAGAAGGTCACCCGCAACGGCTTCGAGGACGGCCTGTTCGAGGCCTGGCGCAAGGACCCCGAGTTCGTCCTCAACCGGCCCGAGCGCCAGGGCGCCGGCGTGCTGGTCGCCGGCCCCGACTTCGGCACCGGCTCCTCCCGCGAGCACGCGGTCTGGGCACTGCAGAACTACGGCTTCAAGGCCGTGATCTCCTCCCGTTTCGCCGACATCTTCCGCGGCAACTCGCTGAAGAACGGCCTGCTCACCGTGATCCTGCCGCAGGAGACGGTCGAGCGGCTGTGGGAGCTCACCGAGGCCGACCCGACCGCCGAGATCACCGTGGACCTCCAGACCCGCGAGGTCCGCGCCGAGGGCATCACCGCGCCCTTCGAGTTGGACGACAATGCCCGCTGGCGGCTGCTCAACGGCCTGGACGACATCAGCCTCACCCTGCAGAACGAGGCCGACATCGCCGCCTACGAGGTCGGGCGCCCGTCCTACAAGCCGCGCACCCTCCAGGTCTGACCCGGTCCGAGCCCCTTCCCCGCCCCGCGCCGCGCGTCCTCGCGGCCGGTTCCCCGCCTCCCCGCAGCGCCCCCCGCCCCCACCGGGCGGGGGGCGCTGCGGCGTGTTCGGCTCCACACCTCGTGACAACTCACCGCAGATGACACAATCGGCACATGGAACACGATGGCCAACTCGAGCTGTACGCGTTCCTCGCTGCCAGGTTGAAGCAGGCCCACACCCGTGTGGCGGGTCTGCAAGTGCCGGATGAAGTCCGGGTGCAGTTGACCCGGAGACTTCTCGTCATCACCGCCGCCTCGAAGCACGATCTCGCAGGTGCGGCAAGGCGTCTGGAGGATCTGATGAAGGACCTCGACGAAGGCCGATTCCCCGATCAAGAGCCTTCCTGAGCCCGGAGTTCGTTGCGGCACAAGGGTGATTCGCCCGTTTCGTATTTGATTTGCGGTATATATCCGCCTAGCGTGCGAAAAAGGCCCGAACTCATCGCCGGGCAAGTTTCCGAAGGGGAAGACGTGAACAAGGCGCAGCTCGTTGAAGCGATTGCCGACAAGCTCGGCGGCCGTCAGCAGGCCGCTGAGGCGGTCGACGCGGTCCTGGATGCCATCGTCCGCGCGACCGTCAACGGCGACCGGGTCTCGGTGACAGGCTTCGGTTCGTTCGAGAGGGTGGAGCGTCCCGCCCGCTACGCCCGCAACCCGCAGACCGGGGAGCGGGTCCGGGTCAAGAAGACCTCCGTGCCGCGCTTCCGCGCCGGCCAGGGCTTCAAGGACCTGGTGAGCGGGACGAAGAAGCTCCCCAAGGCCGGCGAGGTCTCCGTCAAGAAGGCGCCCAAGGGCAGCCTGACCGGCGGCGTCACCGCCAAGGCCACCACGAAGAAGGCCGCCGCCAAGAAGACCACGGCGAAGAAGGCGGTCACCACCAAGGCCGCCGCGAAGAAGACCACGGCCGCCAAGACCACCGCCAAGAAGACCACGGCGGCCAAGGCCACGGCCAAGAAGGCTACGGCGAAGAAGACCACCGCCAAGAAGGCCACGGCCAAGAAGACGGCGCCGGCCAAGAAGGCCCCCGCCAAGTCGGCGGCCCGCAAGACGGCCACCAAGCGCGCCGCCAAGCGGTAGAGCGGCACCGACCCGACACAGCGACGGGCCGGGCACCCCCTCGGGGGCGCCCGGCCCGCTGCGTTGTCCCGCTGCCTCAGGCCCCCGGGTCGGGGAAGGTCTGCAGCGTCACGAAGACCACCCGGCGCGCCTCGCCGCTGCCTTCGGTGCGGATGCGCACCCGCTGACCGGGCCGCAGCAGCCGCAGGCCCCCGGCGTCGAACGCGGCCGCGTCGAAGGGCAGCGGCGTCCCGTCGTCCAGCAGCACGCTGCCGGCGCGGGTCTCGGGGTCGTAGGTGTACGCGGTCGCCTGCATGAAGGGCAGCCTATCCGGCCGCCCGGCGGCGGGTCCCGGCCCGGCCCGTGCCTGTTCAGCCCGTCGCGGCCACCGGCCCGGTCCGCAGCAGTTCGCGGGTGCGCGGTCCGACGCCCAGGACCAGGGCCGCCTTCAGGTCCTCGCCCGTATCCACGTCCTGGCGCACGGAGTCCACGCCCGGCAGCGTGATCTCACGCGCGCCGGACGCCCGGTGACGGGCCCGGGAGGCGCCGCCGAAGGCCGGGTCCAAGGGCGTTCCGGACGTGGCCGCGAGCAGCGTGGTACCGATTCCGGCCGCGTCGGCCAGAAATGCCCTTCCAGGACGCCGGGCGGCCGCGTCGAGCACCATCTCCAGCTCCGGGGCCCGCAAGGCCGGGAGATCGGCGTTGAGGGCCGCCACGGCGGCTTCCGGACGCAGCCGGCGGACCTGACCCGCGCCGTACGCCAGCGCGGCGTTGAGCCCCGCGGCCGGGGAGTCCGCGACCACCCGCGCCCCGAGCGCCGTCAGCGCGGCCCCGGCCAGCGGATCGTCCGTGACGACCGTCACGTCCAGCACCGCTGAGCAGGCCAGCACCGCGGCCACCGTGTCCTGGGCGAAGGCCAGTGCCAGCCCGGGCCGCACGGGCCCGGCGGCCGTCGCGAGGCGGCTCTTGGCCACGGCCAAGGGCTTCAGCGGAACGACGAGTGACCATTGCGACGAGTTCACTGCTACCGACACCGAACTATTGTGCTCGGGGTTTCCCGAGGCCACCGCCACCGCCGCTCCACCCTGGCGTTACGGTGGCTTACCGGCGACACTTGTGCGGCCGCACCGGCCGTACGCCGGTGCGCCGTCACACAGCACGGCCGCGATCCGGTGATCCCGGGTCGGCGGCGGAACGAGGAGGAGTTCTGGTGTCCCGCCGCAGGATCGGCTTCTGGTACCGGCTCGCAGCAGTCATCGCGAAACCACCGCTCGTCGTCCTCTTCAAGAGGGACTGGCAGGGAATGGAGCACATTCCGGCCGACGGCGGATTCATCACGGCGGTCAACCACAACTCGTACCTCGACCCGCTGTCGTACGCGCATTTCCAGTACAACACCGGGCGGGTCCCGCGCTTCCTGGCGAAGGCGCCGCTGTTCAAGCCCGCGTTCGTCGGGGCGATCCTGCGCGGCACCGGCCAGATCCCCGTGTACCGGGAGAGCACCGACGCCGCCAACGCCTTCCGCTCCGCGGTGGACGCCATCAACTCCGGCGAGTGCGTCGCCTTCTACCCCGAGGGCACGCTGACCCGCGACCCCGAGATGTGGCCGATGGTGGGCAAGACCGGCGTCGCCCGTGTCGCGCTGATGACCAAGGCGCCCGTCATCCCCGTCGCGCAGTGGGGCGCCAACGAGGCCGTCCCCCCGTACGCCAAGGAGAACAAGGTCCGCCTCTTCCCGCGCAAGACGCTCAGGGTGCTGGCCGGCCCGCCGGTGGACCTGTCCGACTACTACGGGCAGGAGCTCACCGCCGAGGTGCTCAAGGAGGCCACGGACGTCATCATGGCCTCGATCAGCGAGCTGCTCGGAGAACTGCGCGGCGCGACCCCGCCGTCCGAGCGCTTCGACCCGCGCAAGCAGAGGGGAGCCGGCAAGTGACGACGCGCTGCGCGGTCTACGGCACCGGCTCCTGGGGCACCGCCTTCGCGATGGTGCTCGCCGACGCCGGGGCCCGGGTGACCATGTGGGGGCGCAGCCCCGAGGTGGTCCAGGCCGTCAACAGCACCCACGCCAACCCGGGCTACCTCCCCGGGGTCGAACTGCCCGCGGCGATCACCGCGACCACCGAGCCCGCCGAGGCCGCGGAGGACGCCGAGTTCGTCGTCCTCGCCGTACCGTCGCAGACGCTGCGCGGCAACCTGGCCGCGTGGGCGCCGCTGCTGCCGTCGGACGCGGTGCTGGTCAGCCTGATGAAGGGCGTCGAACTCGGCACCGCCAAGCGGATGAGCGAGGTCATCGCGGAGGTCGCCGAGGCCGGCCCGGAACGCGTCGCCGTGCTGTCCGGTCCCAACCTGGCCAAGGAGATCGCCGCCCGGCAGCCCGCCGCGTCGGTCGTCGCCTGCCGCGACGAGACCGTGGCCAAGCGGCTCCAGGCCGCCAGCCACACCACGTACTTCCGCCCGTACACCAACACCGACGTGGTCGGCTGCGAACTGGGCGGCGCCGTCAAGAACGTCATCGGTCTCGCCGTCGGCATCGCCGACGGCATGGGGCTGGGGGACAACACCAAGGGCTCGCTGATCACCCGCGGTCTGGCGGAGACCACCCGGCTGGGCATCGCGCTGGGCGCGGACCCGCTGACCTTCTCGGGTCTCGCGGGCCTCGGCGACCTGGTCGCCACCTGCTCCTCCCCGCTGTCCCGCAACCACGTCTTCGGCATCAACCTCGGCAGGGGCATGACGGTGCAGGAGACCATCGCGGTCACCCGGCAGACCGCCGAGGGCGTCAAGTCCTGCGAGTCGGTGCTCGACCTGGCACGCCGGCACGGTGTCGACATGCCCATCACCGAGACCGTGGTCGACATCGTCCACAACGGCAAGCAGCCGGTCGTCGCGGTCAAGGAGCTGATGTCGCGGTCCGCCAAGTCGGAACGCTGACGTCCGGAACGGTAAGGTCAACGCGACATGAGCATTCAGCCTTCTTCACGCAAGCCGCGCGTCGCGGTCGTCTTCGGCGGACGCAGCTCCGAGCACGCGATTTCGGTTCTCACCGCGGGCGCCGTGCTGAGCGCCATCGACCGCGACAAGTACGACGTGCTGCCGATCGGCATCACCGGCGACGGCCGTTGGGCGCTGACCACCGACGACCCCTCCCGGATGGCGATCGCCGACCGCGCGCTGCCCAGCGTCGAGCAGCTCGCCGAGTCCGCCGAGGGCTCGGTGGTCCTGCCGGTCGACCCGGCCAGCCGCGAGGTCGTCTACAGCGAACCCGGCTCGGTGCCCAAGGCGCTCGGCGACGTCGACGTCGTCTTCCCCGTGCTGCACGGCCCGTACGGCGAGGACGGCACCCTCCAGGGACTGCTGGAACTCTCCGGTGTGCCCTACGTCGGCTCCGGTGTGCTGGCCTCGGCGGTCGGCATGGACAAGGAGTACATGAAGCGCGTCTTCAGCTCCTTCGGCCTGCCGGTCGGTCCGTACGTCGTGATCCGGCCGCGCGAGTGGGACGGCGATCCGGCCGCGGCCCGCAAGAAGGTCGTGGACTTCGCCGCCGACCACGGCTGGCCGGTCTTCGTGAAGCCGGCCCGCGCCGGCTCCTCCATGGGCATCAGCAAGGTCGACGACCTCGCGGGCCTGGACGAGGCGATCGAGGAGGCACGCCGCCACGACCCCAAGGTGCTCGTGGAGTCGCTGCTGCGGGGCCGCGAGATCGAATGCGGTGTCCTGGAGTTCGAGGACGGCCCGCGCGCCTCGGTCCCGGCCGAGATCCCGCCGGTCACCGCGCACGAGTTCTACGACTTCGAGGCGAAGTACATCGACTCCGCCGA
Organism: Streptomyces sp. NPDC088733; assembly: GCF_044751185.1. Classification (NCBI taxonomy): domain Bacteria; kingdom Bacillati; phylum Actinomycetota; class Actinomycetes; order Kitasatosporales; family Streptomycetaceae; genus Streptomyces; species Streptomyces sp. NPDC088733. The sequence continues at coordinate 163,078 of NZ_JBIVLH010000015.1, read as the reverse complement.
GGGCCTGGTGCCCGCGCCGCTCACCGGCGAGCAGACCGCCGAGGTCCAGCGCCTCGCCGTGGCCGCGTTCGAGGCCGCCTCGTGCGAGGGCCTGGTCCGCGCGGACTTCTTCCTGCTGGACAGCGGCGAGTTCGTGATCAACGAGATCAACACCATGCCGGGCTTCACGCCGATCTCGATGTACCCGCGCATGTGGCGGGAGAGCGGGGTCGACTACCCGGAACTCGTGGACCGGCTCGTCCAGGCCGCGCTGCGCCGCCCCACCGGGCTGCGCTGACCCCCGCGGTCCGGGGACGTCAGAGCTCGGACGGGATGGACTTCTCGACAGCGTTCCCGAGGTCGGCCAGCGGGTTGACCTCGGGTGCGTACGTCGCCGGCACGCTCACCTCGACGAACGTCGCGCGGTCGGTGGTCGTGAAGCGGTAGCCGTCGCCGGTCCGCTCCATGAGCCAGCTCACTCCGTTGACGTCCACCGCGTCGGCGCCCGGGTTGTACGTCGTGCTGCCCGGCGTCAGTGTCTCGGGCCGGGGCACACCGCAGCGCAGTACCACCGTAGGATCCCCCCAGCCGGCGGTGAGGGTGGAGACGGGCGACAACGTCCGCGCGGAGAGCCCGTCCACCCGGCGCGGCAAGGCGTCGTGGAGGCGGCCGCACAGTGTGGCGGCCTCGGCTGAGGGCGACGGGACGGCGATCCCGCTCGTGGGCGTTCCGTCGGCGGACACGTAGACCGCCGCCGCGGAGAGGCACGCGACGGCGGACACGGAGACAAGTGCGACCCGGCGGCGATACATCACCCGCCGAGCGTACAGGGGGTGATCAGAGGTGCACGACCGGGCAGGTGAGTGTGCGGGTGATGCCTTCCACCTGCTGCACTCTGGCCACCACGAGGCGGCCGAGGTCGTCGACCGTGTCCGCCTGGGCCCGCACGATGACGTCGTACGGCCCGGTGACGTCCTCGGCCTGGATCACCCCGGAAATCTTGGAGATCACCTCCGCTACCGCCGAGGCCTTCCCGACCTCGGTCTGAATCAGAATGTACGCCTGTACCACGGAACCTCCAGGGCGGCTTACGAGGATCATGTGGGAGGGAACGTCACGGTACCGCGTCGCCGCACGCCGCGGGGAGACCCGCGCGGTACCGGACGCCCGAAAGCCGCCACGGAAGCGATGACAGAACAGGATCAGGACCGGCCAGGTGAAGGGGACAGTGGGATGAAGGGCACCGTGGGCGAGCTGGGGGAGTTCGGGCTCATCAGGGAGTTGACCTCGCGGCTCACCTCCAGTCCCGCCGTACGGCTCGGGCCGGGAGACGACGCCGCCGTCGTCACCGCGCCCGACGGGCGCGTCGTGGCCACCACCGACGCGCTCCTGGAGGGGCGGCACTTCCGCCGGGACTGGTCCACCGCGTACGACGTCGGCCGCAAGGCCGCCGCGCAGAACCTCGCCGACATCGCCGCGATGGGCGCCGTGCCGACCGCCGTGCTGCTCGCCCTGGTCGTCCCCGCGGACCTGCCGGTCACCTGGCCGCTGGAGCTGATGGACGGCATCCGCGACGAGTGCCAGGTCGCGGGCGCGGCCGTGGTCGGCGGCGATGTGGTGCGCGGCGACACGATCATGGTGTCCATCACCGCGCTGGGCGACCTGCGCCACCGCGAACCCGTCACCCGCTCCGGCGCCCGGCCCGGCGACATCGTGGCCGTCACGGGCTGGCTCGGCTGGTCCGCGGCCGGACTGGCCGTGCTCGCCCGCGGTTTCCGCTCCCCCCGCGCCTTCGTCGAGGCCCACCGCAGGCCCGAACCGCCGTACCACGCGGGGCCGGCCGCCGCCGAGCTCGGCGCGACCGCGATGACCGACGTGAGCGACGGACTCGTCGCCGACCTCGGGCACATCGCCGCGGCCAGCGGCGTCACCATCGACCTCGCGTCGGCCGACGTCGACGTCCCCGCGCAGATGGCCGACATCGGGCAGGCCGTCGGCGTCGACCCGCTGCACTGGGTGCTCACCGGTGGCGAGGACCACGCCTTGGTCGCCGCCTTCCCACCGGACACCAAGCTCCCCGCCCGCTGGCGGGTGATCGGGCGCGTGGTGAAGGCCACCACCTCGCCGCAGGTCACCGTCGACGGCGCGCCCTGGGACGCGGCGGGCGGCTGGGACCACTTCGGCGACGCGTGAGGGCGACGACTAGATTCGCCGTATGAAGATCCCACCGCGTGTGCTCACCGTCGCCGGCTCCGACTCCGGCGGCGGCGCGGGCATCCAGGCCGACCTCAAGACGATGCTGGCCCTCGGGACGCACGGCATGAGTGTGGTCACGGCCGTCACGGCGCAGAACTCGCTCGGTGTGCAGGGCGCCTGGGAGCTCCCGGTCGACGCGGTGCGCGCCCAGTTCCGCAGCGTCGTCGACGACATCGGCGTGGAGGCGGTCAAGACCGGCATGCTCTCCTCGCCCGCCCTGGTCGAGACCGTCGCCGAACTCCTGGCCCCGCTCGGCGTTCCCGTGGTCGTCGACCCGGTCGGCGTCTCCAAGCACGGCGATCCGCTGCTGGCCGCCGACGCCGTCGACGTCGTCCGCACCGAGCTGCTGCCCCTGGCCACCGTCGCCACCCCGAACCTGGACGAAGTGCGGCAGCTCACCGGCGTCGTGGTGGACGGCGAGCCCGGCATGCGCGAGGCCGCCGCCGCCGTCCTCGCCCTCGGGCCGCGCTGGGCGCTGATCAAGGGCGGCCACCTCGACGGCGACGCCGTCGACCTGCTCACCGACGGCACCCAGGAGCACTGGCTGCGCGCCCCCCGCCATGACAACCGTCACACCCACGGCACCGGATGCACCCTCGCCGCGGCCGTCGCCTCCCACCTCGCCCTGGGCCTGGACGTCCCCGACGCGGTCGGTGCCGCCAAGGAGTACGTCACCGGCGCCATCGCCGCCGGCTTCCCCCTGGGCGCGGGCATCGGCCCCGTCGACCACGCCTGGCGTCAGCGCGGCTGAACCCGGGCACAGCAGAAAGCCGGTCCACCGCGAGGTGGACCGGCTCTGGGTAGCCGCAAGGCTGCGCTACGACGTCGAATGCGTCAGCGCGCGACCTTGCCGGCCTTGATGCACGAGGTGCAGACGTTGAGGCGCTTCGGCGTCCGCCCGACCACAGCACGCACCGTCTGGATGTTGGGGTTCCAACGACGGCGAGTACGGCGGTGCGAGTGCGAAATGTTGTTGCCGAAGCCCGGCCCCTTGCCGCAGACGTCGCAGTTGGCAGCCACGGGTCACTCCAAAGACTTCAGATGCACTAACGGATAGATCCCACCGGCGTCGGACGTCCGTTCAAAAGGATTTGAAGGAAAACCGGTGGTACCGAGGGACGGCCCGGGACAGCCCCGGGCAACCGGAGCAGCATACTACGTCCGCTCCTGTCCCTCGAAACTACCATGGTCAGCGGGACGGCCCGGTCCCCCGCCGGGTCCCGCGCCTCAGTACGCTGCGTGCGGAACCCTGCCTCATCCCCAGGTCCCTGGCCGCCCCCCGCAGGAGGAACACGTGCCGCCGACGCTCGACGCCCCCGCGGTGCGCGCATGGTGCAGGCTCGCCCTCCAGGCCCTCGGCCGGGCGCGCGAGGAGATCGACGCGATCAACGTCTATCCCGTCGCCGACGGGGACACCGGCACCAACATGTACCTCACCGTCGAATCCGCCGCGCAGGCCGTCGACGCGGTCTTCGACGGGCACGCCGCCTCCGGCACCGAGCCCGACCTGCCCTCGTGCCTGCAGTCCATGGCGCACGGCGCCCTCATCGGGGCCCGCGGCAACTCCGGCACCATCCTCGCCCAACTGCTGCGCGGCATGACCGAGGTACTGGCCTCCGGCTCGGGGGACCTGCGGCCCGCGCTGCGCCGCGCCGCGGAATCCGCGTACCAGGCGGTCGCGCACCCCGTCGAGGGCACCATGCTCACCGTGGCGACCGCCGCGGCCGAAGCCGCCGCCGCGACAGCCGACGCGGCCGCCGACGCCTGGGCGGTGGCCCGGGCCGCGTACGAGGGCGCGCGCCGCGCGCTCGCGGCGACCCCGGCCCAACTGGACGTCCTCGGGAACGCGGGCGTGGTCGACGCCGGTGGCCGCGGACTGGTGGCCGTCCTGGGAGCCCTCGCCGACGCGGTCTCCGGCCAGGCCCCGATGGGCCCGCTCGTCGACGCCCTCCCCAAGGGCCCCGCCCTCCCCTTCGGCTGCGCGCCCGGTGGCGACGCCGGCGACCCGCACGTCGTGCCCGGCGGACCCGGCTTCGAGGTGGTCTACCTCCTGGACGCACCCGACACCGCCGTCGGCGGCCTGCGCCGCCGGCTCGACGTGCTCGGCGACTCCCTGGTGGTCGTCGGCGGTGACGGCCTGTGGAACGTCCATGTCCACGTCGACGACGTCGGCGCCGCCATCGAGGCCGGGATCGAGGCCGGACGGCCGCACCGCATCAAGGTCACCCACTTCGGCGACCAGGCCCGCGCCCACGAGCGCGGCGGCAGCCGCGGACAGCGCGGCGAACCCGCCCTGCGCGCCGTCGTCGCCGTCGTGCGCGGCGACGGCCTCGCCGCGCTGTGCGCCGAGGCCGGTGCCGTGGTCATCGCCGTCCGGCCCGGGGAACCGCCCGCCAGCGGCGAGATCGCCGAGGCCGTGCGCCGCGCCTACGCCCGCGAGGTCGTGCTCCTCCCCAACGACGTCGAACTGCGCCACGCGGCCGGGGCCGCGGCCGAACAGGCCCGCACGGAGGGGATCCGGGTCGCCCTCATCCCCACGCGGTCCGCGGTCCAGGGCATCGCCGCCCTCGCCGTCCACGAGCCCACCCGGCGGTTCGACGAGGACGTCGTCGCGATGACCTCCGCGGCCGGCGCCACGCGCTACGCCGAACTCGCCGTCGCGGAGACGCAGTCCTGGACCATGGCGGGCGTCTGCCAGGCCGGGGACGTCCTCGGCCTCATCGACGGCGACGTCGCCGTCATCGGCGGCAACCTCGTCGAGACCGGGATCACGGTGCTCGACCGGATGCTGGCGGCGGGCGGGGAGATGGTCACCCTGGTGCTCGGCGCGGGCGCGCCGGCGGATCTGGCGGGGCGGCTGGAGGCGCATGTCCGGGACAGTCACCTTGCGGTGGACACGGTGGTGTATGCCGGGGGGCAGGAGCGGTGCCCGCTCCTGATCGGCGTCGAGTAGCTTTTTCCCCCGCCCTCCCGCCCGTGTGCTCCATGAAGTCAGGGCGCCCCGACGCGCGTTGTGCGGGGGCCGGGTCCGGGGCCTCCGGGGCTGCCATTCTGGACAGCACATTTAGGTGCCTCAGGCGCTTTCCGCTGCGCACTCCGGGTCATGCACCCAAATATGCTCCAGTGTCCAGAACGCCACCCCTACGACCCCGCCCCCTCCGTCTCGTCCGGCGCCTGATCCCCGGTGGGTGGTCTGAAGCGGCACCGTGCTCGGGCACCCGTAGACGCCGCGCCAACGGCATGCTCCGCCGTCACCGCCAACAGACACCCCACCGGCCGTCAGTCGCCCCAACCGGCCCGGGAGGGGGTGTGGCGGGGTGCGCCCGGAAGCGACGAGCGGTGACGGCGTGGTCGATGCCGAACGATGTGGGGGTAACCCGCGAGCGCTGAGGACGTACCCCGGCGCGGCGCCGACCCCACGGCACACGGGCGGGGCCCGTACTTATCGTGCCGGGCACTCGGGTGGGAGGGCGGGGGAAAAAACCCAGGCACAGCGAAGCGCAGGCGCGCTGACGGCGCCGCGATGTCGGACGCGTGCGCAAAGATGGACGCGATGTCTGCTCCCTTTGACGAACCGCTCACCAAATCCGTCGGCGGCCGCACCGCGAAGGTCTTCGCCGACCACCTCGACCTGCACACCGTCGGCGACCTCCTGCACCACTACCCGCGCCGCTACGCCGAGCGCGGCGAGCTGACGCGCCTGTCGGACCTGCCCCTCGACGAGCACGTGACGGTCGTCGCGCGCGTGGCGAAGGCGACGAAGAAGACCTACGGCCCGGGCAAGGCCCGCCTGGAGGTGGTCGTCACCGACGGCGGCGGCTCGCTGACGCTGGTGTTCTTCGGCAGGGGTGTGTTCAAGCCGGAGCAGGACCTCCTCCCGGGCCGGCGCGGCATGTTCGCGGGCAAGGTGTCGGTGTTCAACCGGGCGCTGCAGTTGGCGCACCCGGAGTACCAGTTGCTGGACGCCGAGGAGGGCAAGGAGGCCGTGGACGCCTTCGCGGGCCGGCTGATGCCGATCTATCCGGCGTGCAAGCAGGTCAACTCGTGGACGATCGCGAAGACCGTGGACACGGTGCTGACCTCGCTGGGGGCGACGCGGTGGGCCGGGGCGGGGGAGCCGCTGCCCGCGGCGTTGCGCGAGTCGCGCGGGCTCGTGGCGCTGCCGGAGGCGCTGGAGAAGATCCACCGGCCGCGGACGAAGGCGGACATCGCCGTCGCCAAGGACCGCCTGAAGTGGGACGAGGCGTTCGTGCTGCAGGTGGCGCTCGCCCGGCGCCGGGCCGCGGAGTCGGCGCTGCCGGCCGTGCCGCGGGTGCCGGCGGCGGACGGGCTGCTGAAGGCGTTCGACGCGCGGCTGCCGTTCACGCTCACCGAGGGCCAGGAGGCCGTGTCGGCGGAGATCTTCGCGGATCTGGCGACGGACCACCCGATGCACCGCCTGCTGCAGGGCGAGGTCGGCTCCGGCAAGACGATGGTGGCGCTGCGCGCGATGCTCGGGGTCGTGGACGCGGGCGGTCAGGCCGCGATGCTGGCGCCGACGGAGGTGCTGGCCCAGCAGCACCACCGGTCGATCACGGAGATGATGGGCGACCTCGCCGAGGCCGGTCTGCTGGGCGGTTCCGAGGTCGGCACGAAGGTGGTGCTGCTGACGGGCTCCATGGGGGCCGCCGCGCGCCGTCAGGCGCTGCTGGACCTGGTGACGGGCGAGGCCGGCGTCGTCGTGGGCACGCACGCGCTGATCGAGGACAAGGTGCAGTTCCACGACCTCGGCCTGGTCGTGGTCGACGAGCAGCACCGCTTCGGGGTCGAGCAGCGCGACGCGCTGCGGGGCAAGGCGAAGCAGCCGCCGCATCTGCTGGTGATGACGGCGACACCGATCCCGCGCACGGTCGCGATGACGGTCTTCGGCGACCTGGAGACCTCCGTGCTGGACCAGTTGCCGGCCGGCCGTTCGCCGATCGCGACGCATGTCGTGCCGGCCAAGGACAAGCCGCACTTCCTGTCGCGCGCCTGGGACCGGGTCCGCGAGGAGGTCGAGAACGGGCACCAGGGGTACGTGGTGTGCCCGCGCATCGGCGACGAGGAGCCCGATCCGAAGAAGAAGTCCGCGGAGGACGAGGCGGAGCGGCGGCCGCCGCTGGCGGTGCTGGAGATCGCCGAGCAGCTGGTGAAGGGGCCGCTGGCGGGCCTGCGGGTCGAGGTCCTGCACGGCAGGATGCACCCGGACGCCAAGGACGACGTGATGCGCCGCTTCGCCGCGGGGGAGGTCGACGTCCTCGTCGCGACCACGGTGATCGAGGTCGGCGTCAACGTTCCCAACGCGACCGCCATGGTGATCATGGACGCCGACCGGTTCGGCGTCTCGCAGCTGCACCAGTTGCGCGGCCGGGTCGGCCGGGGCTCGGCGCCGGGGCTGTGCCTGCTGGTGAGCGAGATGCCGGAGGCGAGCCCCGCCCGGGCCCGGCTGGACGCCGTGGCCGGGACGCTGGACGGGTTCGAGCTGTCCCGGATCGACCTGGAGCAGCGCCGGGAGGGCGACGTGCTCGGGCAGGCGCAGTCCGGGACCCGGTCCTCGCTGCGGATGCTCACCGTCATCGACGACGAGGACGTGATCGAGGCCGCCCGCGAGGAGGCCGTCGCGCTGGTCGCAGAGGACCCGGAACTGGCCGGGCAGCCCGATCTGCGCAGTGCCCTGGAGAGCCTGGTCGACGCGGACCGTGAGCAGTACCTCGACAAGGGCTGACGGCCCGTCAGTGTCAGACCCCCCTGGGAGAATGGACACAGTCCGCGCCGATCCGCTCGGGAATCGGCGTAGTTGGACCTTTGGGGGCTGATTTCATGTCGTTCCGTCATCTCAACGAACTGCCGCTCGGTGAGAAGGTCTTCCGGATCGAGCTCTCCAGCGACGACGACAGCACCGTGACCTTGTCCCTGGCCGGCTGGTCCGAGGACGACCCGGACACCCTCCTCGCCTCCGGCACGCTCGCCCTGCCGCTCGCCGACGTCCCGTCCCTGCGCATCGCCCTCAACCGCGCGCTGCGCGCGCTCGCCCTCGTGGCCGACGTGTCCGAGCCCATCCCGGACCGCGACGTGCTGCGGGAGCTGTTCCCGGGGCACGGCGCGCCCTGGGTGCCGCAGCACGAGGAGGAGCTGGTCCGCCGGTTCCACGACGGCGATTCCGTCGCCCGGATAGCCGCCCGTTTCGGCCGCACCCCCGACTCCCTGCGGACGAAGCTGCGCGAACTCGGCCACGACCCGCGCCGCCCCGAGTACTGCCCGCCCGACGGCTGCCTGTCCTGGTCGCGCTACGCCTCGCCCGCGCTGGTGGGTTCGCCCGCGCCGGAGGCCGGGGGCGAGCAGGGCCAGGACTGACCTACGTATCGTGGGGGAGCGGTGCCGCAGGGTGCCGCTCCGCCCGCCCACGAGACGAATGAGCCGCAGATGACCCGCGTGATCGCAGGAGCCGCCGGTGGCCGCCGCCTGGCCGTACCGCCGGGCACCGGCACCCGCCCCACCTCGGACCGGGCCAAGGAGGGGCTGTTCTCCACCTGGGAGTCGCTGCGCGGCACCCTGGCGGGCGCGCGGGTGATCGACCTGTACGGCGGCTCGGGCGCCGTCGGCCTGGAGGCGCTGTCCCGCGGGGCCGAGCACGTCCTGCTCGTCGAGGCCGACCCGCGGGCCGCCCGCGTCATCCGGGACAACGTGCGCACCCTCGGCATGCCCGGGGCCGAGGTCCGGGCCGGCAAGGCGGAGAAGGTGATCGCCGGACCGGCCCCGCGGGAACCGTACGACGTGGTCTTCCTGGACCCGCCGTACGCCGTCACCGACGACGAGCTGCGAGAGATCCTGCTCACACTCCGTACGCAGGGGTGGCTCGCCGGCGACGCGGTCGCCACCGTGGAACGGAGCACCCGAGGCGGGGAATTCCGCTGGCCCCAGGGCTTCGAAGGGCTGCGGGCCCGCCGCTACGGCGAAGGGACCCTTTGGTACGGTCGCGCCGCCGACGTCACTGACGCGTCATGAACCAACCGCAGAGCCCTCAGAGCGAGGAGTCACCGTTGCGCCGCGCAGTCTGTCCGGGGTCCTTCGACCCCGTCACCAATGGACACCTCGACATCATCGCCCGTGCCTCCCGCCTCTATGACGAGGTCTACGTGGCCGTGATGATCAACAAGTCCAAGAAGGGGCTGTTCTCGATCGAGGAGCGCATCGCCCTCATCGAGGAGGTCGCCGCCGACTACGGAAACGTCCGCGTCGAGGCTTTCCACGGCCTGCTCGTCGACTTCTGCAAGCAGCGCGACATCCCCGCCATCGTCAAGGGGCTGCGCGCGGTCAGCGATTTCGACTACGAGCTGCAGATGGCCCAGATGAACAACGGGCTGTCCGGAGTGGAGACGCTCTTCGTCCCCACCAACCCCACCTACAGCTTCCTGTCCTCCAGTCTCGTCAAGGAGGTGGCGCAATGGGGCGGTGACGTCGCCCACTTGCTGCCCCCCGTCGTGCTGGAGGCCCTCAAGAAGAAGCTCGCGCAGCAGTAGAGTCTGTGACGTGGACGTCCAGATGAAGCTCGATGAGATCGTGGCCGCCGTCGAGGCCGCCCGGTCCATGCCGATGTCGGCCTCCTGCGTGGTCAACCGTGCCGAGCTGCTCGCCATGCTCGAAGACGTGCGGGCCGCGCTGCCGGACTCGCTCTCCCAGGCCCAGCAGCTGCTGGGCGGCCGGGAGCAGATGGTCGAGGAGGCCCGCGCCGAGGCCGGCCGGATCCTCGAGGCCGCGCACGCCGAACGCGGTTCGCTGATCTCCGACACCGAGATCGCCCGGCGGTCCCAGCAGGAGGCCGAGCGCATCGTCGGCGAGGCGCAGCGCGAGGCCACCGAGATCCGGGCCGAGGCCGACGACTACGTGGACAGCAAGCTGGCCAACTTCGAGGTCGTCCTCACCAAGACCATCGGCTCGGTCGACCGCGGCCGCGAGAAGCTGCTCGGCCACGGCCACGGCCCCGCGCTGGACGAGAACGGCTACCCGTACGAGGACGACGACGCGCCCGAGCGCAGCGCCGACCCCGAGACGCTGCGCCGCAGCGCCGACGAGTACGTGGACGCCAAGCTGGGTGCCTTCGAGGCGGTGCTGAGCAAGACCCTGGAGGCCGTCGGCCGCGGCCGCCTGAAGCTCACCGGGCACCGCCCGATTGACGAACTGGGCGCCCACCTGGCCCACGACGCCGGCGACGCCGAGGCCCACGACCCCGGCCAGTCGGACGCCGACTACCTGGCAGGCCTGGCCGCCCCCGCGGCTCCCGGCGACTACCGGTACGACGTGAACGCGGCCCAGCAGCCGGCCTACGGCTACCAGCAGCAGCCGGACCCGTACCAGCAGCAGCCGCAGCCCGACCCGTACCAGCAGCAGCACGCCCAGTACGCCGACCCGTACGCGGCCCAGCCGCAGCAGCAGGCGTACTACGACCCGAACTACGGCTGGCAGCAGCCGCAGGGGGGCTACGAGCAGCAGCAGCAGTACATCCCGCAGCAGCAGCACCACCAGCCCCAGGGCGCGGCGCTGGACGAGACCAGCTTCTTCGACACCAGCATGATCGACCTGAACCGGCTGCGGGAGCTGGAGCAGGAGCGCGGTTTGGGCTGAGCCCGGGGGACGGGTATCCTGATCCCTCAGCCGTGTGATCCCCGGCGTTTTGGCGTGCCCACCGTCTTCCCGGACGAACGGGCACCGAACCGATGAAAGCAGGAGTTCTGAACACCCGCCTCGACCACCGCAACCCACTCGTGTTCGACACGCACGAGCTGGGCCGTCGTCCTGGTGCGATGAAGAAGATCTCCCGCACGGTTCCGGCGCCCAAGGATCTCGGCATCGAGGTCATCGGCGTCCGCGAGGGCGCGGAGATCACGCTGGACCTCCGCCTGGAGTCGGTGATGGAAGGGGTGCTCGTCACGGGCACCGCCCACGCGCCGCTCTCGGGGGAGTGCGTAAGGTGTCTGGAACCGGTCGAGCGCGAGCTCGACACGGAATTCCAGGAGCTGTACTCCTACCCCGACGCCGACACCCGGACCGGTGGGCACCACGGTGCCGCCGACGCCGGTGACGACGCGGAGGAGGAGGACACTCACCTCCTCGAGGGCGACCTGTTCGACCTCGAGCCCGTGCTGCGGGACGCGGTGGTTCTCGAACTGCCGCTGCAGCCGGTGTGCCAGGACGACTGTCCCGGCCTGTGCTCCGAGTGCGGGGCACGGCTGGCGGACGACCCGGACCACCGTCACGAGGCCGCCGACATCCGTTGGGCGGCCCTGCAGAACATTCAGCTGAGCGGTGCCGACGAGGGCGCCGACGAGAACCAGGAGAAGTAGCCGTGGCTGTTCCGAAGCGGAAGATGTCGCGCAGCAACACGCGCCACCGCCGTTCGCAGTGGAAGGCTGCGCCCGTGAGCCTGGTGGCGTGCGAGCGCTGCCACGAGCCGAAGCAGCAGCACATCGCGTGCCCGAGCTGCGGCACCTACAACCGTCGTCAGGTCCTCGAGGTCTGATCGGCGGGTGAGGGGCCTCATGTCGGACGGAACAACGTCGACAGACGCCGGTAAGGCAGCCTCGTCCCCCGCGGTTCTGGAAGGGCGGCTCGGGTACACACTCGAACCCGCCCTTCTGGTACGTGCGCTGACCCACCGCTCGTACGCGTACGAGAACGGCGGTCTGCCCACCAACGAGCGGCTGGAGTTCCTCGGGGACTCCGTGCTCGGCCTGGTGGTCACCGACACCCTCTACCGCGGCCACCCGGATCTTCCGGAGGGCACGCTCGCCAAGTTGCGGGCCGCGGTGGTCAACTCGCGCGCGCTCGCCGATGTGAGCCGCGGTCTGGACCTGGGCAGCTTCATCCGCCTGGGCCGGGGCGAGGAGGGCACGGGCGGCAGGGACAAGGCATCGATCCTGGCGGACACGCTGGAGGCGGTGATCGGGGCGGTCTACCTGGACCAGGGCCTGGACGCCGCGTCCGAGCTGGTCCACCGGCTCTTCGATCCACTGATCGAGAAGTCCTCCAACCTCGGTGCGGGCCTGGACTGGAAGACCAGTCTCCAGGAACTGACCGCGGGCGAGGGTCTGGGCGTCCCGGAGTACGTGGTCACCGAGACCGGACCCGACCACGAGAAGACCTTCACGGCTGCCGCCCGCGTCGGTGGTGTCGCGTACGGCACCGGCACCGGCCGCAGCAAGAAGGAAGCCGAGCAGCAGGCCGCCGAGGCCGCGTGGCGTGCGATCCGCGCCAAGCGGGACGGCGACACGGCTGCCGTGAGCTGAACACCGTCGGGTCCTCCCGGCCGGCCCCAGGCCGTCCGGGAGGACCCTTCCGGTTTTTTCCGGACGCCCCGGTTCGCCGGACCCGCCGAGAGGAGTGCACGCCGTGCCCGAGCTGCCCGAGGTCGAGGTGGTGCGGCGCGGTCTGGAGCGCTGGGTCAGCGGCCGCACCGTCGCCGACGCGGAGGTCCTGCACCCGCGCGCCGTCCGCCGCCACCTCGCCGGGGCCGAGGACTTCGCGGACCGGCTGAAGGGCGTGACGTTCGGCCCGGCGCGGCGCCGCGGCAAGTACCTCTGGCTGCCGCTGGAGGGCTCCCCGCTCACCCTCCTCGGCCACCTCGGCATGAGCGGCCAGCTGCTCGTCCAGCCGCAGGACGCGCCGGCCGAGACGCACCTGCGCATCCGGGTGGGCTTCGACGACGCCCTCGGCACCGAGCTGCGCTTCGTCGACCAGCGCACCTTCGGCGGCCTGTCGCTGCACGAAGCGGTCCCCGGCGACCCGGAAGGACTGCCCGGGCCCCTGTCGCACATCGCCCGCGACCCGCTCGACCCCGCCTTCGACGACGCCGCCTTCCACACGGCGCTGCGCCGCCGCCGCACCACGATCAAGCGCGCGCTGCTGGACCAGTCCCTGATCAGCGGCGTCGGCAACATCTACGCCGACGAATCGCTCTGGCGCACGAAGCTGCACTACGAGCGCCCCACCGCCACCCTCACCCGGCCGCTGACCGACGAACTGCTCACCCACATCCGCGAGGTGATGAGCGACGCCCTGGCGGCGGGCGGCACGAGTTTCGACAGCCTCTACGTCAACGTCAACGGGGAGTCCGGCTACTTCGACCGCTCCCTGGACGCGTACGGCCGCGAGGACGAGCCCTGCCGCCGCTGCGGCACACCGATCCGCCGCCGTCCGTGGATGAACCGTTCGAGCTACTTCTGCCCCCGCTGCCAGCGCCCCCCGCGCCCCGCGGCTACCCGCCCGTAGCCGCCCCGCGCCGCGGGCACCCGCGGGTGGCGGTCACCCGTCATCGCCGGGCTTTCCTGGGACTCGAGCCGCCCCGGGGCGACGGTTCTCGGCGTCGGCTCCGGTGTCGTCTGGCGGCAGGGCCCAGCCGAGCCCTTCCTGGTCCAGGGTGGCCACGATCCGCTGACGCCCGGCCGGGCCTGCCGTCTTCCAGGTGGACCGGATCTCGATGACAGCGCGCTGTGTCAGGAACGCGGCCGCGGCCGGTCGTCATCCGGACGCTTGCCGCATGTGCCGACGGTTACGAGTGAGCACGCACACGCCTGGCCGCCGTCGATCGCACGTCCGGCTGCAAGCCTGCGACCGGCACCGGCCCGGGCCGTCCCGCCAGTGGCTTTCTCAGGAGGTCGGTACCGGTGCCGGAGTGGCTCACAGTCAGGTGGTGGGCGCGGAGGTGAGCATCCGGTGGCTGAAAGCCGCGCGACGCCACCGACAGCGACCCCTCAGCCGCCGCTCTTGCGTCGGAACGACCGCTGGCTCGCAGCCGGGCCGTGCGCGCCGCGGGCCTTCGACGCGTCGGTGTTCGCAGCGAGGGCCGTTGCTTCCGCCTGCATGCCGCGCTTGCGCGCCAGGGCCTCCCGAAACTTGGCCTTCAGGTCGTACTGGCCGTCCTCGTCAGGGGCCAGGGCAGGGCGCTCGGGCTCAGCCGGCTCCGAACCTTCTTGCGATGGAGACGCGTCAGCCATGGTGACCTCCTGGACTCGGGCAGTGGGAAGCACAGCTTGTCATGCGGGGCACCGCGCGCGGTGCCCGCGGCAGGCGTCGATAGTTGCCGGTGGCACAGGCTGTCACGCGTGCCCGTCCGCCGGGGGCCGTGGGCCGGAGTGCCGGCCCGGATCCGTGCGTCGGGTGCCGGTGCCCGAGTGGGCGCGAGGACGGGAATGCACGCGCTGCGGCACTTCGACGCGTCCGTGCTCCTGGACGCGGGGGAGAGCGGCAAGGCCGTCAGCGAGTACCTCGGTCATTCCGGCCCCGGCTTCACGCTCCACGAGCGACACACGCACGCGGGCCGCCGTGGATCGCGTATGCGGCTACATGCCCACGACTGACGACGGCCCGGAGACGGCCCGAGCCGTCTGAGGCCTATCTGACCTGCGGCCGCCTCAGTAGCCGAAGTCCTGGGTCCACCAGGGGCCGCCGTCGCCGAAGACCGCGCCGACGCCGAGGGTCTTGAAGTCGCAGTTGAGGATGTTGGCGCGGTGGCCTTCGCTGTTCATCCAGGCGGTCATGACCTCCTCCGCCGTGGCCTGGCCGCGGGCTATGTTCTCGCCGCCGAGGTCCTTCACGCCGGCCTGCGCGGCGCGGTCCCAGGGGTCGTCGCCGTCGGGGTCGGTGTGGTCGAAGAAGGCGCGGGCGGCCATGTCGGCGCTGAAGTCCGAGGCGAGGGCGTCCAGCTGCTGGTCGTCGGTGACCGGCTGGCAGCCCGCGGTCGCGCGCTCCTGGTTCACCAGGGCGAGGACGGCGGCCTCGGCGGCGCTCTCGGAGCCGCTCTCCACGGGCGGGGCGGTGGCCACCGGCGGCGTGGTCGGCACGAGCGACGCGGGCGCCGAGGTCTGCGGGGCCGCGGGGGCGGAGGTCTGCGGAGCCGCCGGGGTGGCGGGCCTGGAGGGCGTCGGCGGCGCGGGCGTCGCGCTGGTCGCCGGCGCGGAGGGCGGCGTCGATCTCGGCGGCGTCGCCCGAGCGTCGCCGCGGCTGGCCGGCTGGGAGGGGCGGTCCGCGGGGACGGTGCCCAGGTCCTGCGGGCTGCTGGAGTTCGGCAGCCCGGCGGCCTGGATCTGGCCCGGCCCGTTGTCGTGGTACGAGATGCCGCCCGAGCCGTCGGGCGACGGCAGGAGGCCGCTGGAGACGCCGATCGCTCCCACCGCCAGTGCCGCGGAAGAGGCCAGCAGGCCGGTGCGCACGGGGTTGCTCTTGCGTCGCCGGGCGTTGCTGCGGTGGCCGCGGGGGCGCGGCGCCTCTGCGACTGGCGCCGGCTCAAAGGCATTACGGCTGTGGCGGCCCATCCGGTGCAGTCCTTCACATCGACGAACGTGTTCACCCGTTCGGGTGAGCCCTGTTGCGGCGTGACTGTACCGAAACATTGGCGGGGCAGGTGTGAACCCTGAGCAACTGGCGGGTTAGCGTGCTGCCGTGAACGAGACCGTCCGCCTCACCGCATGGGTCCGCGGCCGTGTTCACCAGGTGGGTTTCCGCTGGTGGACGCGGGCCAGCGCGCTGGAGATCGGCAACCTCGCCGGCTATGTGAGCAATCTCTCTGACGGCAGGGTCCAGGTCGTGGCCGAGGGTGACCGTAAGCTGTGCGACCGACTTCTGCACTCGCTCCGCGAGGGCGACACGCCCGGACGCGTCGACGGCGTCACCGAGATCTGGGGAGAGCCGCGCGGCGGCTACGAGGGCTTCGCGATCCGCTGAGAGCCCGGGTTCGCACCCCGCCCGTTCCGCAGGCGTCCTCGCAGGTGGGAACGAACATCGAAGATCAATAGAAGATCAATGGCAATCGCACTTGGCAAGAGCGCCAAGGAGGTTGCCATTTCGCGCACCGCGTGGAAGGCTGCCGACATCGGGGATTCGGTGATCTTCCGGAAGTATTGTCCGGGCCCTTTCCTCCACCCCACGCGGGACGCCTCCGGTGCCGGTACGCACCGTGAATTCCCAGGCGCACCCGACGGCCGGGCTGTGATCGTGTTGACCGTCAAACTATTTGGTGAGACGCTGGAAGCCCCGCGCACCGCGGCTGTATGCATGGCGAAGGGCAGTCTCGGCGCACACAGCGCGGGTGTCTCCTGACCCCTCACTCACGACCCACACCGCACAACGGTCGGTCACTCAGCGTGGAGGACCATCCATCATGGCAAAGGCGCTTCTCGGTTACGTCGGCGGTCCCGACCCGCGGCTTCTCTCCGAGATGCGAAGGCTGCAGCAGCGCGTCCAGGACCTGGAAACCGAACTCGTACGGATTCAGGCCGAGAACGATGCGCTTGCCAACGCTTCGCGCGAGCTCGTCGACGTACCTCACCCGGAGCCTGTTCTCGCTTGATCCGGCCTTTCGGCCGATCAGTGGAAACGACCCCGTTTGGGAATGTGCAAGGGACGCCCCGGCGTCCCTTCGTCGTTTTGCCTTCCCCCTCACCCTCCCATGATCTCCGCCCTCACGTTCCATGTGCCCCCGGCATTCCTCGGTGAAACCGGGACCGGCAGGTAGAGTCCCACGGCGTGCACCTCAAGAGCCTGACCCTGCGCGGGTTCAAGTCATTCGCCTCGGCGACGACCCTGCGGTTCGAACCCGGAATCACGTGTGTCGTCGGACCGAACGGTTCCGGCAAGTCCAATGTCGTGGACGCGCTGTCCTGGGTCATGGGCGAGCAGGGCGCGAAGTCACTGCGCGGCGGCAAGATGGAGGACGTGATCTTCGCCGGCACGACCGGCCGCCCGCCGCTCGGCCGTGCCGAGGTGTCGCTGACCATCGACAACAGCGACGGCGCCCTGCCGATCGACTACGCCGAGGTCACCATCACGCGGATCATGTTCCGCAACGGCGGCAGTGAATACCAGATCAACGGCGACACGTGCCGGCTGCTCGACATCCAGGAACTCCTCTCGGACTCCGGTATCGGCCGCGAAATGCACGTGATCGTCGGCCAGGGGCAGCTGGATTCCGTGCTGCACGCCGATCCGATGGGCCGCCGCGCCTTCATCGAGGAGGCCGCCGGAGTTCTGAAGCACCGTAAGCGCAAGGAAAAGGCGCTGCGCAAACTCGACTCGATGCAGGCCAACCTCGCCCGAGTGCAGGACCTCACCGGTGAGCTGCGCCGCCAGCTGAAGCCGCTGGGGCGGCAGGCGCAGGTGGCCCGGCGGGCGGCGGTCATCCAGGCCGACCTGCGCGACGCCCGGCTGCGCCTGCTGGCCGACGACCTCGTCACCCTGCGGGAGGCGCTGCGCACCGAGGTCGCCGACGAGGCCGCCCTCAAGGAGCGTCGCGACACTGTCGAGTCGGACTTGGCCGCCGCGATCCAGCGCGAGAGCCGGCTGGAGGAGCAGGTGCGGGCGCTGGCCCCGCGGCTGGCCGATGCCCAGGCCACCTGGTACGGGCTGTCGCAGCTGGCCGAGCGGGTCCGCGGCACCATCGGCCTGGCCGAGCAGCGCGTGCGCCACGCCACGGCGCAGCAGCCGGAGGAGCGGCGCGGCCGCGACCCGGAGGACATGGAGCGTGAGGCCGCCCGGATCCGCGAGCAGGAGGCCGAGCTCAGCGAGGCGTTGGAGGCCGCGCAGCGCGCCTTGGACGACACGGTCCACCACCGCTCCGAACTCGAACGCCGGCTCGCCGAGGAGGACAAGGCCCTCAAGGCCGCCGCCCGGGCGATCGCCGACCGCCGTGAGGGGCTGGCCCGGCTCCAGGGCCAGGTCAACGCCGCCCGCTCCAAGGCCGGCTCCGCCGAGGCCGAGATCGGCCGGCTGGCGGCCGCGCGCGACGAGGCCCGCGAGCGCGCGGAGTCCGCGCAGGAGGAGTACGAGGAACTGCGCGCCCGGGTCGAGGACCTGGACGCGGACGACACCGAGCTGGACGAACGCCTGGACGCCGCGAAGGCCGAGCAGGCCGCCGCGGACGAGGCCCACTCCGCCGCCCGTGAGGCCGCGACCGCCGCGGAACGGCAACGGGCCGCCCTGGCGGCCCGTCACGACGCCCTGGCCATGGGGCTGCGCCGCAAGGACGGCACCGGCGCGCTGCTCGCTGCGGGCGACCGGTTGACCGGTCTGCTCGGACCGGCGGCCGAACTGCTCACCGTGGCCCCCGGGCACGAGGTCGCGGTGGCCGCCGCGCTGGGCGCCGCCGCCGACGCCGTCGCGGTCTCCGGGCCTTCGGCCGCGGCGGAGGCGCTGCGCCTGCTGCGCAAGGACGACGCCGGACGGGCGGCGCTGCTGGTGGCGGGCGACACCGCGCTCCCCGGGGGCGCCGCCCTTCCCCCGGGCTGCCGTTCGGCGGCCTCGCTGGTCGCGGGGCCCGACGGGCTGCTGCCCGCGGTGCGCCGGCTGCTGCGGGACGTCGTTGTCGTGGACACCCTCTCCGACGCCGAGACGCTGGTGTCCGGCCATCCCGCGCTGACCGCCGTCACCGCGGAAGGCGATGTGCTGGGCGCCCACTTCGCGCACGGCGGTTCGGCCGGCGCGCCCAGTCTGCTGGAGGTCCAGGCCGCCGTGGACGAGGCGGCGGCGGAGCTGGAGTCGCTCGCCGTGCGCTGCGCGGAGCTCGCCGAGGCGCAGGGGCTCGCCAAGGAGCGCCGGGCCGCGGCCGCCCGTCAGGTCGACGAGCTCACGCAGCGGCGCCGGGCGGCCGAGAAGGAGAAGTCGGCCGTCGCCCAGCAGTTGGGCCGGCTGGCCGGCCAGGCCCGGGCCGCGGGCGGTGAGGCGGAACGTTCGGCCGCGGCGGTGGGACGTGCCGAGGAGTCGATGGCCGCGGCCATAGAGGAGTTCGAGGAGCTGTCGTTCCGTCTCAGCGAGGCGGAGGCCGCGCCCGCGGAGGAGGAGCCCGACACCTCCGTCCGTGACCGGCTCGCCGCCGACGGCGCCAATGCGCGGCAGACGGAGATGGAGGCGCGGCTCCAGGTGCGGACGCACGAGGAGCGCGTCAAGGGTCTCGCCGGCCGTGCCGACGGCCTGGACCGGGCCGCCCGCGCCGAGCGGGAGGCGCGGGCCCGCGCGGAGCGGCGCAAGGCGCGTCTGGCGTACGAGGCGCAGGTCGCGTCCGCCGTGCTCAAGGGTGCGCACGGCCTGCTCGCGTACGTACAGGTGTCGCTCTCCCGCGCCGAGGCTGAGCGCGCGGCGGCCGAGCGGGCCAAGGCGGAGCGCGAGGCGGAGCTGGACACCGAGCGCCGCCAGGGGCGGGAGCTGAAGTCCGAACTGGACCGGCTGACCGATTCCGTGCACAAGGGCGAGGTGCTGGGCGCCGAGAAGCGGATGCGCATCGAGCAGATGGAGGCCAAGGCGCTGGAGGAGCACGGCGTCGAACCGGCCGGGCTCATCGCCGAGTACGGCCCCGACCAGCTCGTGCCGCCGTCACCGCCCGCCGAGGGCGAGGAGCTGCCGGAGGACCCCGAGCACCCCCGCAACAAGCCCCGCGCCTACCACCGGGGCGAGCAGGAGAAGCGCCTGAAGGCGGCGGAGCGCGCGTACCAGCAACTGGGCAAGGTCAACCCGCTGGCGCTGGAGGAGTTCGCGGCGCTGGAGGAGCGGCACAAGTTCCTGTCCGAGCAGTTGGAGGACCTCCGCAAGACGCGCGCCGACCTGCTCCAGGTCGTCAAGGAGGTCGACGAGCGGGTCGAGCAGGTCTTCACCTCCGCGTACCACGACACGGCGCGCGAGTTCGAGGGCGTCTTCTCGCGGCTCTTCCCCGGCGGTGACGGCCGGCTGATCCTCACCGATCCGGAGAACATGCTGACCACGGGTGTGGACGTGGAGGCGCGGCCGCCGGGCAAGAAGGTCAAGCGGCTGTCGCTGCTGTCCGGCGGCGAGCGCTCGCTGACCGCCGTCGCGCTCCTTGTGTCGATCTTCAAGGCGCGCCCCAGCCCGTTCTACGTGATGGACGAGGTCGAGGCGGCCCTGGACGACACCAACCTGCAGCGGCTGATCCGCATCATGCGCGAGCTCCAGGAGAGCTCGCAGCTGATCGTGATCACGCACCAGAAGCGCACCATGGAGGTGGCGGACGCGCTGTACGGCGTCTCCATGCAGGGCGACGGCGTCTCGAAGGTGATCAGCCAGCGGCTGAACGGGTGAGCCGATCAGGCGGCCGTTTGGGTTCAAGATGCGAACAATCGAAGGGTGAGCGGGTGGGTCTCCCTTCCCTTCTGGGGTCAAAGTATGCATTTTGACTTTGAAGCTTGAATGATTAGGGTCTGCTGGGTCTGTAGCGTTTGCTCTGGGTTCGCTCAGGTTTCGCTTAGTGTTCGAGTGGCGGTCACTTGGGGAGTCCCGGCACTCGTAGCTTCTGCCCCCCACCTGTGGGCTCATCGCCGAGTCCGGGAGATTCACCAGTGACCACCACCACACACAAGGCCGGCACGGCAGGCCATGCCGATCTCGGCCACGTCATCTTCATCACCGCGGCCGCCGCCATGGGCGGCTTCCTCTTCGGCTACGACAGTTCCGTCATCAACGGCGCCGTCGAGGGCATCCGCGGGAAGTACGACATCGGCTCCGCCGCACTCGCCCAGGTCGTCGCCATCGCGCTCATCGGGTGCGCCATCGGCGCCGCCACCGCGGGCCGGATCGCCGACCGCATCGGCCGCATCCGGGTGATGCGGATCGCCGCGGGGCTCTTCACCGTCAGCGCCGTCGGGTCCGCGCTGCCCTTCGCCCTGTGGGACCTGGCCCTCTGGCGGGTCATCGGCGGCTTCGCCATCGGCATGGCGTCGGTCATCGGCCCCGCCTACATCGCGGAGGTCGCCCCCGCCGCCTACCGCGGACGGCTCGGCTCGTTCCAGCAGGCCGCGATCGTCGTCGGCATCGCCGTGTCCCAGCTTGTCAACTGGGGCATCCTCCAGGCCGCCGGCGGCGACCAGCGCGGCCACCTGCTGGGCGTCGAGGCCTGGCAGCTGATGCTCGGCGTCATGGTCGTGCCCGCCGTGCTGTACGGCGTGCTGTCCTTCGCCATCCCCGAGTCGCCGCGGTTCCTGATCTCCGCCGGCCGTCTCACGGACGCCAAGGAGGTGCTGCGCGACATCGAGGGCGAGGGCGTCGACACCGACGCGCGTGTCGCCGAGATCCGCTCCCACATGAGGAGCGAGCACCGGTCCACGTTCAAGGACCTGCTGGGCGGGCGCTTCGGCTTCGCCCCGATCGTGTGGATCGGCATCGGGCTGTCGGTGTTCCAGCAGCTCGTCGGCATCAACGTGATCTTCTACTACTCCGCGACGCTGTGGCAGTCCGTCGGCATCGACCCGAGCAGCTCGTTCCTGTACTCGTTCACCACGTCGATCATCAACATCATCGGCACCGTGATCGCGATGGTCTTCGTCGACCGCATCGGCCGCAAGCCGCTGGCGCTCATCGGCTCCGTGGGCATGGCGGTCTCCTTGGGCCTGGTCGCCTGGGCCTTCTCCCACAAGACCGGCAGCGGTGGCGACATCACGCTGCCGGGCGCCGAGGGCGCCGTGGCGCTGATCGGCGCGCACGCCTTCGTGCTGTTCTTCGCCCTGTCGTGGGGTGTCGTGGTGTGGGTCTTCCTCGGCGAGATGTTCCCGAACCGCATCCGGGCCGCGGCCCTCGGCGTCGCCGCGTCGGCGCAGTGGATCGCCAACTGGGTGATCACCGCGAGCTTCCCGAGCCTGGCCGACTGGAATCTGTCGCTGACGTACGTGATCTACACGGCCTTCGCGCTGCTGTCGATCCCCTTCGTGCTCAAATTCGTGCCCGAGACGAAGGGCAAGACCCTGGAGGAGATGGGCTAGCCCCGCCGCCCGTACTTCCGCGGTGGCGCCGCCCCCGGTCCGGTCGGGACCGGGGACGGCACCGCGTGCTCACTGATCGGCCGTCAGTTGAGCGGACTTGGGAACCCGTGCCCGGGTGGCTCCCTGGGGAGGGCGCCGCGTGACCGATACTGGACGGGTTATGGAAACCGTCATTCTTGCCGTAGTCATCGCCCTGGTCGTGATCCTCGCGGCCGGCGGGCTGGTGGTGGGCAGCCGCCGCAGGAAGCAGCTGCCCCCCGCCCCGCCCACCGAGACCCCGACGATCACCGCCCCGCCCGCCGAACCTCATGTCGGCGACGAGGCCGAGGAACCGCGGGACGAACCCCGCCGGACCATCGAAGAGGTCGAGCTCCCCGACGCGGAAGGGGCCGCGGGCCCGGGCGTCGTCGTCGAGGAGCGCCCCGCCGCCGTCGAGATCGAGCTGCCGGAGCCGACCGCGGGCCGCCTGGTGCGCCTGCGCTCGCGGCTCTCCCGCTCGCAGACCGCGCTCGGCAAGGGGCTGCTCACCCTGCTCTCCCGTGAGCACCTGGACGAGGACACGTGGGAGGAGGTCGAGGACACCCTGCTCACCGCGGACGTCGGTGTCGCCCCCACCCAGGAACTGGTCGAGCGGCTGCGCACGCGGGTACGGGTGATCGGCACCCGGACCCCCGCGGAGCTGCGCACGCTGCTGCGCGAGGAGTTGCTGACCCTCGTCGGCACGGACTTCGACCGCACCCTGCACACCGAGGGCAAGCCCAACGCGGACGGGGCGGACCAGCCGGCCGTGCTGATGGTCGTCGGTGTCAACGGCACCGGCAAGACCACCACCACCGGCAAGCTCGCCCGTGTGCTCGTCGCCGACGGCCGCAGCGTCGTCCTCGGGGCCGCCGACACCTTCCGTGCCGCCGCCGCCGACCAGCTGCAGACCTGGGGCGAGCGGGTCGGTGCCCGTACGGTGCGCGGGCCCGAGGGCGGCGATCCCGCGTCGGTCGCCTTCGACGCGGTCAAGGAGGGCATCGCCGAGAGCGCGGACGTCGTGCTCATCGACACCGCCGGCCGGCTGCACACCAAGACCGGCCTCATGGACGAACTGGGCAAGGTCAAGCGCGTCGTGGAGAAGCACGGCCCGGTGGACGAGGTCCTGCTCGTGCTCGACGCCACCACCGGCCAGAACGGCCTGGTGCAGGCCCGCGTCTTCGCCGAGGTCGTGGACATCACCGGCATCGTGCTGACCAAGCTCGACGGCACCGCCAAGGGCGGCATCGTCGTGGCGGTCCAGCGTGAGCTCGGCGTACCCGTCAAGCTCATCGGCCTGGGCGAGGGCGCGGACGACCTCGCCCCCTTCGAGCCCGAGGCGTTCGTGGACGCGCTGATCGGTTCCTGACCCCGGCCGGCACGCCCTTAAGTGCATGAGTAAGGGGCGCGCTCCCTGGGGCGCGCCCCTTACTCATGCGGAGGCGGGACCTGGTGCGGCGGTCCGCTCAGGCGTACGCGCGGTCGCGGTGGCAGACGTACGCCAGGGTGCCGAGGAGCAG
This sequence comes from Streptomyces sp. NPDC088733, assembly GCF_044751185.1. NCBI lineage: Bacteria > Bacillati > Actinomycetota > Actinomycetes > Kitasatosporales > Streptomycetaceae > Streptomyces > Streptomyces sp. NPDC088733. Next base: position 139,539 of record NZ_JBIVLH010000015.1, on the reverse strand, counting down.
GCGCGCCTCGGGGGGCTGCTGGGCGGCGTCCAGGGCCGGCGGCCGCAGCCACCGGACGGGGCCCAGGCCGCCGAGGTCGGAGGGCGGCGCGGTGATGTCGTCGCCGAGGCCGAGGCAGCGCAGGTCGAGGTCCGCGTCGTCCCAGCCCATGCGGTAGAGCAGGTGCGGCAGCTCCGCGGCGGCGCCCGGCGCGACGAAGAACTGCGCCCGGCCGTCCGGGGTGGCGACGACCGGCCCGAGGCGCAGTCCCATGCGTTCCAGACGCACCAGGGCGCGCACGCCGGATCGTTCCGCCACTTCGATCACGTCGAAGGTGCGCCCCACGGGCAGCATGAGCGCCGCGCCCGGCACCTGCTCCCATGCGGCCACGGCCTGCTCCAGCGTCGCCCCGGCCGGCACCTCGCCGGCGAAGTCCAGCCGGTGCGCCCCCGGTGCCTTGCAGCCCGGGTCCCCGCAGGAGCACTGGCCGCCCCCGCGTGTGGCGCGCGCACCCGGCGCCACCGCCCAGCCGCACAACCCCGTGTACTCCGCCACGGTGGTGCACGCCGAGGCGTGCGTGCGGCGGCGCGCGCCGGAGCGGATGTTTCGCATCTCGCGCATGCTGCCGATCGTGAAGCCCATGACACCCCCAACGGGTCGCAGTTGCCGATGGTTACGCCCGTGCCTGGTCGGCATGTGTCAAGTGAAGCGCGCCGCGTGCGGACGTAGTTCATTCGAAGGGGTGGCGAATGGTGGCGTTTCCGCAAGGGGGTCGCCGGATGGGTGATCGTAGGATTACTTTCGGTTGGGAAGCCCCGGGGAGTATGCGGGCCGGCGGGTATGCCGGAGGCAAGGCTCGTAGCACACTGAGCACTTGGGGGCCGAACCAGGCAACGGGTCCAAGCCTCCGAGGTGTTGGGCGACGGAATGGGGGCATGACCGTGGGCGGCACACAGGACAAGCAGCCCAACGCGCAGTTGACCTCATGGTTTGTGCGCAGCGGCTGGTCCAAGGGCGAACTCGCGCGTCAAGTGAACCGCAGGGCGCGGCAGATGGGCGCGCTGCACGTCAGCACGGACACCTCCCGGGTACGCCGCTGGCTCGACGGCGAGCAGCCCCGCGAGCCCATTCCGCGCATCCTCTCCGAGCTGTTCTCCGAGCGCTTCGGCTGCGTCGTGCCGGTGGAGGACCTGGGGCTGCGCCCCGCCCACCAGCCGCCCGCCGCCACCGGGGTCGACCTGCCGTGGGCCGGCCCGCAGACCGTCCAGCTGATCAACGAGTTCTCGCGCAGCGACCTCATGCTGGGCCGCCGCGGATTCCTCGGCACCTCCCTGATGCTCTCCGCCGGCCCGTCCCTCGTGGAACCGATGCAGCGCTGGCTGGTGCCCGTGCCCCCGCAGGGCGGCGTCGGCCACCAGTCACCGCTCCGCGAGACCGGCGACCGCCGGCCGAAGCTCTCCGGCCCCGAGCTGGAGCTGCTGGAGGCCACCACGGTGATGTTCCGCCAGTGGGACAACCAGTGCGGTGGCGGCCTGCGCCGCAAGGCCGTCGTCGGCCAGCTGCACGAGGTCACCGACCTGCTGCAGGAACCGCACCCGCAGGCCGTCGCCCGCCGGCTCTACCGCGTCACCGCGGAACTGGCGGCGCTCGCCGGCTGGATGTCGTACGACGTGGGTCTGCACCCCACCGCCCAGAAGTACCTGGTCCTCGCGCTGCACTCGGCCAAGGAGGCCGACGACCAGCCGCTGGGCGCGTTCATCCTGTCGAGCATGAGCCGCCAGATGATCCACCTGGACCGGCCGGAGGACGCCCTGGAGCTCATCCATCTGGCGCAGTACGGCAGCCGCGGCACCGCGACCGCCACCACCCAGGCGATGCTGCACGCGGTGGAGGCCCGCGCCTACGCCACGATGGGCCAGGTCAACAAGTGCCACCGGGCCGTGCGGATGGCCGAGGACTCCTTCTCCGACTCCTGCCCCACCGAGGACCCCGACTGGATCAGCTTCTTCAACGAGGCCGAGCTCAACGCCGAGAACGCCCACTCCTACCGCGACCTGGCCTATGTGGCCGGCCGCAGCCCCGCGTACGCCTCACTCGCGCGCCCGGTGATGCAGAAGGCCGTCGACCTCTTCGCCGACGACAACGTCCATCAGCGCGCCTATGCCCTCAACCTGATCGGCATGGCCACGGTGCACCTCCTGGAGAAGGAACCCGAGCAGGCGGCACGCCTCACCGTGCAGGCCATCGACGTGGCCCGGCACGTGCGCTCCGAACGGGTCAACACCCGCATCCGCAAGACCGCCGACTCCGCACTGCGCCACTACAGCCATGTGGCCGAGGTCGCCCAGCTCACCGAACGGCTCGCCACCGCCCTCCCCGAGGCCGCGGAAACGGCCTGATCCCGCCACCGCCCCAGCACTCCGGCCGCGGCCGGCCATCCCGACAGCCCGACTCGGCTCCCCCATGCCAGGTCAACCGGGTGGCCGTCCGCGGCCGGTCCCGTATACAGCGCGTCGGCCCCGCCAATGGTCACGGAGCAGTCACGGCGGCTTACGCTGAGGCTGCGGTTCATCGTGACGTAACACAGCCGACTTCTTCGTCACGGCCTCGAAACACCGGGTGGCGCCCACGGAAACCCGCCTGGGACAACCTCATGGCGAAAACCGGCCCACAAGCCCCCTTCCCGCACGGGCCGTCCGGATGACGAGGAGACGCCGATGGCAGCAGGCATCTTGACGCTTGCCGCAGACACGCCCAAGTTGGACAGCGGCAGCACGGCGTTCATGCTGCTGAGCGCCGCACTCGTGCTCGTGATGACCCCCGGCCTCGCCTTCTTCTACGGCGGCATGGTGCGGGTCAAGAGCGTGCTGAACATGCTGATGATGAGCTTCATCGCCATCGGCATCGTCACCGTGCTCTGGACGCTCTACGGCTTCACCCTCGCCTTCGACTCCGGCAATGCCTTCGTCGGCGGCCTCGACTGGGCCGGCATGCGCAACATCGGGATCTCCCAGCTCTGGGACGGCTACACCATCCCGGTCTACGTCTTCGCCGTCTTCCAGCTGATGTTCGCGATCATCACCCCCGCCCTGATCAGCGGGGCGCTCGCGGACCGGGTGAAGTTCGTCGCCTGGTCGCTGTTCGTCGCGCTCTGGGTCACGGTCGTGTACTTCCCGGTCGCCCACATGGTCTGGGCGTCCGACGGCTTCCTCTTCACCCACGGCGTGATCGACTTCGCCGGCGGTACGGCGGTGCACATCAACGCCGGTGCGGCGGCGCTGGGCGTGATCCTCGTGATCCGCAAGCGCGTGGGCTTCAAGAAGGACCCGTTCCGGCCGCACAACCTGCCGCTGGTCATGCTCGGCGCCGGTCTGCTGTGGTTCGGCTGGTTCGGCTTCAACGCCGGCTCCTGGCTCGCCTCGGACGGCGTCGCGGCCGTGGCCTTCACCAACACGCAGGTCGCCACCGCCGCCGCCATGCTGGGCTGGCTCGCCTACGAGCGGATCAAGCACGGCTCCTTCACCACCCTGGGCGCGGCCTCCGGTGCCGTCTCCGGCCTGGTCGCCATCACCCCGGCCTGCGGCTCGGTCAGCCCGCTCGGCGCCATCGCCGTCGGTGTCATCGCGGGTGTGGCCTGCGCCGCCGCGGTCGGCCTGAAGTACAAGTTCGGCTTCGACGACTCCCTGGACGTCATCGGCGTCCACATGGTCGGCGGCATCATCGGCTCCCTGCTCATCGGCTTCCTGGCCACCGGCGGTGTCGGCCAGACCGCCAAGGGCGTCTTCTACGGCGGCGGCTTCGACCAGCTGTGGAAGCAGTTCCTCGGTGTCGGCGTGGTCCTCGCCTACTCCCTGGTCGCGTCGGCCATCCTTGCCAAGCTCATCGACCTGGTGATCGGATTCACGGTGAGCGAGGACACGGAGGTCGCGGGCATCGACCAGGCCGAGCACGCGGAGACCGGCTACGACTTCGCGGGTGTGGCCGGCGCCGTCCGCTCCGTTCTCTCCTCCCTGGACAGCAGCAGTGGCACCGAGGCCGGCGCCTCTTCGAAGAAGGTGGATGCGTGAAGCTCATCACGGCAGTTGTGAAGCCGCACCGGCTGGACGAGATCAAGGAGGCCCTCCAGGCCTTCGGTGTGCAGGGCCTGACCGTCACCGAGGCGAGCGGCTACGGCCGGCAGCGGGGTCACACCGAGGTCTACCGGGGTGCCGAGTACACCGTCGACCTCGTCCCGAAGGTCCGCATCGAGGTGCTGGTCGAGGACAGCGACGCCGAGCAGCTGATCGACGTCATCGTCAAGGCGGCCCGCACCGGCAAGATCGGTGACGGCAAGGTCTGGAGCCTGCCGGTCGACACGGCGGTGCGGGTCCGCACCGGCGAGCGCGGGCCGGACGCACTCTGAGACAGCGCGGGGCGCGGCCGGGATCCGGCCGCGCCCCGTCCGCACGGCGACGGGAGACAGTGTGACGGAGAGCGTCGAGGCCAAGGCCGGCGACAACACCCCGGAGGGCTATGCCGCCGCCCGGCTGGCGCTGCTGAACGGCGACGGACCCTCGGGGCCGGCGCGCCGCAAGGCACTGGCCGGCATCACCGACCGCTGGCTGGCCGCGCTCGCCCACGGCGCGGCCGCCCGGGCCGGCGCCGGCACCTGGGCCCTGGTCGCCGTCGGCGGCTACGGCCGGGCCGAGCTCTCCCCCCGCAGCGACCTCGACCTGCTGCTCCTGCACGACGGTTCCGGGAAGGCCGCCACCGTCGCGTCCCTCGCGGACGGTGTCTGGTACCCCGTGTGGGACCTGGGCGTCGCCCTCGACCACTCGGTGCGGACCCCCGCCGAGGCCCGCAGGACCGCGGGCGAGGACCTCAAGGTCCAGCTCGGCCTGCTCGACGCCCGCCACATCGCGGGCGACGCCGCTCTGACCGCGTCCCTGCGTTCCGCCGTCCTCGCCGACTGGCGCAACCAGGCCCCCAAGCGGCTGCCCGCGCTCCACGAACTCTGCCTGGAGCGCGCCGAGCGCCAGGGCGAGCTGTCCTACCTCCTCGAACCCGATCTCAAGGAGGCCCGCGGCGGCCTGCGCGACGCCACCGCACTGCGCGCCGTCGCCGCCTCCTGGCTGGCCGACGCGCCCCGCGAGGGCCTGGAGGACGCCCGGACCCGGCTGCTCGACGCCCGCGACGCCCTCCACATCGTCACCGGCCGCGCCACCGACCGCCTCGCGCTGCAGGAGCAGGACCAGGTCGCCGACGCGCTCGGCCTGCTCGACGCCGACACCCTCCTGCGCCAGGTGTACGAGTCGGCCCGCACCGTCTCCTACGCCTCCGACGTCACCTGGCGCGAGGTCGGCCGGGTCCTGCGCGCGCGGCAGACCCGGCCCCGGCGGCGCGGCCTGCTCGGCCTCGGCCGCCCCGAGCAGAGCGCGGCAACGGCCGAGCGCACTCCGCTCGCCGAGGGCGTCGTGGAGCACGAGGGCGAGGCCGTTCTCGCCCGTACGGTCCGGCCGGAGCGCGATCCGGCGCTGCCGCTGCGCGCCGCGGCGGCCGCCGCGCAGAACGGACTGCCGCTGTCCCTGCACGCGGTCCGCCGGCTCGCCGTCGCGCAGGCCGCCCGCCCGCTGCCGGTGCCGTGGCCCGCCGAGGCCCGCGAGCAGCTGGTGACGCTGCTGGGGGCGGGGGAGTCCACCGTCCCGGTGTGGGAGGCGCTGGAGGCCGAGGGCATGGTCACCCGGCTGATCCCGGACTGGGAGCGGGTGCGCTGCCGACCGCAGCGCAATGCCGTGCACATCTGGACCGTCGACCGGCACCTCGTCGAGTGCGCCGTGCGCGCCTCCCGGCTGACCCGCCGGGTCGGCCGCCCCGACCTGCTGCTCATCGCGGCCCTGCTGCACGACATCGGCAAGGGCTGGCCCGGCGACCACTCCGAGGCGGGCGAGATCATCGCACGCGACGCCGCGGCCCGCTTCGGCTTCGGCCGCGCCGACGTCGCGACGCTGGCCCTGCTGGTCCGCCACCACCTGCTGCTGATCGAGACCGCGACCCGCCGCGACCTGGACGACCCGGTCACCGTCGAGGCCGTCGCCGAGGCCGTGCGCGACACCGAGACCCTGGAGCTGCTGCACGCGCTCACCGAGGCGGACGCGCTGGCCACCGGCCCCGCGGCCTGGAGCGCCTGGCGCGCCTCCCTGGTCGCCGACCTGGTCAAGCGGGTCGCCGCCGTACTGGCGAGCGGTGAGGTGCCGGAGCCCGCGGCCCCCGAGACCACCGCCGAGGAGGAGCGCCTCGCGGTCGAGGCCGCCCGTACCCGCGGCCCGGTGATCGCGCTGCACGCCCACACCGAGCCCGGCCCGGAGGCCGCCTCGCGGGACACGGCGGACGACGAGCCGGAGCCGGTCGGCGTCGAGCTGCTGCTGGCCGTGCCGGACCGTCCCGGTCTGCTGGCGGCCGCCGCCGGCGTCCTCGCCCTGCACCGGCTCACCGTCCGCGCCGCCGACCTGCGTGCGGTCGACCCCATCGGCGAGGGCCCGGTCACCCTGCTGCGCTGGCGCGTTGCCGCCGAGTACGGCTCCCTGCCCGAGGCTGCGAGGCTCCGCAACGACTTCGCCCGGGCCTTCGGGGGCTCGCTGGACATCGGGACCCGGCTCGCCGAGCGCGAGTCGGCCTACCCCCGGCGGCGCGGCGTGACCCCGCCCCCGCCGCGGGTCACCGTCGCGCCCGGCACCTCCAAGGCGGCGACCGTCATCGAGGTCCGCGCCCATGACGCCCCGGGGCTGCTGCACCGGATCGGCAGCGCCCTGGAGACGGCGGGCGTCAATGTGCGCTCCGCCCGGATCAGCACGCTCGGCGCCAACGCGGTGGACGCTTTCTACGTCACCGACGGCAACGGCGATCCGCTTCCTGACGTACGCGCGGCCGAGCTCGCCGAGCAGGTGGAGCGGGCGCTGCGCTGACGCCATGGAGACCTTTCAGGGGCCGGGCGGATACCCTGGAGGGCGATCCACCTCCCGCCCCCGACCTGAGGATCCGCGACCGACGTGTTCGACACCCTTTCCGACCGCCTCGCAGCGACATTCAAGAACCTCCGGGGCAAGGGCCGCCTCTCCGAGGCCGACATCGACGCCACGGCGCGCGAAATCCGTATCGCGCTGCTGGAGGCGGACGTCGCCCTGCCGGTGGTCCGCGCGTTCATCAAGCAGGTCAAGGAGAGGGCCGCGGGGGCCGAGGTCTCGCAGGCGCTGAACCCGGCCCAGCAGGTCATCAAGATCGTCGACGAGGAGCTGGTCGGCATCCTCGGCGGCGAGACCCGCCGTCTGCGGTTCGCCAAGCAGCCGCCGACCGTGATCATGCTCGCGGGTCTGCAGGGTGCCGGTAAGACCACGCTGGCCGGAAAGCTCGGCCGCTGGCTGAAGACGCAGGGCCACGCCCCGCTGCTCGTCGCGGCCGACCTCCAGCGCCCCAACGCCGTCAACCAGCTCCAGGTCGTCGGTGAGCGGGCCGGTGTCGCCGTCTTCGCCCCGCAGCCGGGCAACGGCGTGGGCGACCCGGTGCAGGTGGCCAAGGACTCCGTCGAGCACGCCCGGGCCAAGCAGTACGACGTCGTCGTCGTCGACACCGCCGGCCGCCTCGGCATCGACGCCGAGATGATGCAGCAGGCCGCGGACATCCGCGACGCCGTGCAGCCCGACGAGATCCTGTTCGTCGTCGACGCCATGATCGGCCAGGACGCGGTCAACACCGCGGAGGCATTCCGCGACGGCGTCGGCTTCGACGGCGTGGTGCTGTCGAAGCTCGACGGCGACGCGCGCGGTGGTGCCGCGCTCTCCATCGCGCACGTCACCGGTCGCCAGATCATGTTCGCCTCCAACGGCGAGAAGCTGGACGACTTCGACGCCTTCCACCCCGACCGGATGGCCTCGCGCATCCTCGGCATGGGTGACGTCCTCAGCCTGATCGAGAAGGCCGAGCAGACCTTCAGCCAGGCCGAGGCCCAGAAGATGGCCGAGAAGCTGGCCAAGGGTCCCAAGGAGTTCACGCTCGACGACTTCCTCCAGCAGATGGAGCAGGTCCGCAAGATGGGCTCGATCTCCAAGCTGCTCGGCATGCTGCCGGGCATGGCCCAGATCAAGGACCAGATCAACAACCTCGACGAGCGCGACGTGGACCGCACCGCCGCGATCATCAAGTCGATGACCCCGGGCGAGCGCCAGGACCCGATGATCATCAACGGTTCCCGCAGGGCCCGTATCGCCCGCGGTTCCGGTGTGGACGTCAGCGCGGTGAAGGGCCTGGTCGAGCGGTTCTTCGAGGCGCGCAAGATGATGTCCCGGATGGCCCAGGGCGGTATCCCGGGGATGCCCGGCATGCCGGGCATGGGCGGCGGCCGCCAGAAGAAGCAGCAGAAGAAGGCCAAGGGCAAGCGCCAGAGCGGCAACCCGCTGAAGCGCGCGGAGGAGGCCAAGGCCGAGGCCGCCCGCCGCGAGCAGCAGGCGGGCAATGCCTTCGGCGTGCCGCAGGACCAGGGCAACCAGTTCGAACTGCCCGACGAGTTCAAGAAGTTCATGGGCTGAGCCCGTCGCCCCGTGCCGTGCCGCGGACGCCCCCGGGAGGGGGGTGCCCGCGGCGCACGGGCATGATGGACGCATGCGCGTTCACATCCGCCTGCCGGAATTCGCCGACGCCCCCGCGTACCGCGAGGCCGTCCTCCGCTCGGCCGAACACGTGGGCCAGTGGAATCCCGTCGAACCGGACGGGCTGCCGGAGCTGCTGCGCCGCCAGGGGCCGGGCCTGCGGACCTTCCTCATCGTCGACGAGGAGACCGGCCTGATCGCGGGGAAGTGCAACGTGGCCAACATCGTCATGGGCCGGTTCCGCAACGCCTCGCTGGGCTACGACAGCTACGTGCCCTTCGTCGGCACGGGCCGGATGACCGAGGGCCTGCGCCTGGTGGTGGACCGCTGCTTCACCGCGGAGCCGCGCGGGCTGGGCCTGCACCGGCTGGAGATCAACGTCCAGCCGGAGAACGAGCGGTCGGTCGCCATGGCCAAGCGGCTCGGCTTCCGGCACGAGGGTTTCTCGCCCCGGATGCTCTACCTGAACGACGCCTGGCGGGACCACGAGCGCTTCGCGCTGACCGCCGAGGAGTGGCCCGGGGCCTGACCCGGAACTTGAGGGGCGCGCGCGGGCGGCTGTCCGTATGGTGCCAATATGGCCAATTCGGTACCGCCCCGGAAGAACCCGGGCGACCCCTGGCGGGCGGAGGGGGCTCCGCCGTCACCGCCCACCCGGCGACGGCGCAGGCTCGGCGGCTGGGGCGGCATGATCCTGGCCGCGGTCGTCGTCTTCGTCATCACCGACCTGGTGCTGTCGCTGGTCGCCGGCGCACGCCCGATCACGATCTCGTACTCCGAGTTCGGCCGGCAGCTCGCCGCGAACAACATCTCGAAGATCTACTCCAAGGGCGATGCCATCGAGGGCCAGCTCAGGGAGTCCGCCCCCGCACCCAAGAGCTCGGGGGAGAAGACCTACACCCAGTTCAAGACGCAGCGCCCGGTCTTCGCCAAGGACGACCTGTGGGGCGCGCTGACCAAGAACAAGGTCACCGTCACCGCGCAGCCCGTCGTCCAGCAGCGCGGCATCCTGTACAATATCGCGCTGTCCCTGGCGCCGGTGCTGCTGCTGGTCCTGCTGTGGCTCTTCGTCGCGCGCCGCATGAGCCGGCTGGCCGGCGGGGGAGGCCTCGGCGGGCTCGGCGGATTCGGACGCAAGACGCCCGTGCCGATCCGCCCCGACCAGGGCCGGCGCACCACCTTCGAGGACGTCGCCGGCATCGACGAGGTCGAGGCCGAACTCAACGAGGTCGTGGACTTCCTCAAGCGGCCCGACGCCTACCGGGCCCTCGGGGCGCGCATGCCGCGCGGCGTCCTGCTCGCGGGACCGCCCGGTACCGGAAAGACGCTCCTGGCACGGGCCGTCGCGGGCGAGGCCGATGTGCCGTTCTTCTCCGCCTCGGCGTCGGAGTTCATCGAGATGATCGTCGGCGTCGGCGCCGGCCGGGTGCGCGAGCTGTTCGCCGAGGCCCGCAAGGTCGCCCCCGCGATCATCTTCATCGACGAGATCGACACCATCGGCCGCGCCCGCGGCGCCGCCGGCGGACTCGGCGGCCACGACGAGCGCGAGCAGACCCTGAACCAGATCCTCACCGAGATGGACGGCTTCTCCGGCTCCGAGGGCGTCGTCGTCATCGCCGCCACCAACCGCCCGGACGTCCTCGACCCCGCCCTCACCCGGCCCGGCCGCTTCGACCGCACGGTGCACGTCAGCCCGCCCGACCGCGCCGGCCGCGAGGCGATCCTCCGCATCCACCTCCGGGACGTCCCGCTGCAGGACGACATCGACCTCACCCGGATCGCCCGCGCGACCCCCGGCATGACGGGCGCGGAACTCGCCAACCTCGCCAATGAGGCCGCTCTGCTCGCCGTCAAGCGAGGGAAGAAGGCCGTCGGGCAGCGTGAGTTGTCCGACGCCCTGGAGAAGGTGCAGCTCGGCGCCGAGCGTCCGCTCGTGCTCTCCCCCGAGGAACGGCGCCGCACCGCGTACCACGAGTCGGGCCACGCCCTGCTCGGCATGCTGCAGCCGGGCGCCGACCCGGTACGCAAGATCACCATCGTGCCGCGCGGCCGCGCCCTGGGCGTCACCCTGTCCACGCCCGACGCCGACCGCTACGCCTACAGCGAGGAGTACCTGCGCGGCCGCATCATCGGCGCGCTCGGCGGCATGGCCGCCGAGCACGTCGTCTTCGGGGTGATCACCACCGGCGCCGAGAACGACCTGGAGCAGGTCACCAACCTCGTGCGCGGCATGGTCGGCCGATGGGGGATGAGCGACCGGGTCGGGCCGCTGTCGGCGATCCCGTCCGACGCCCAGCAGCCGTACGGGCTGTCCGCCGCGCCCTCCACCCTCGACGTGGTCGACGCGGAGATGCGCCGCATCGTCGACGAGTGCTACGGCACCGCCTGCCGCCTCCTCGACCAGCACCGCGGGCAACTGGACTCGCTGGCGGAGCGGCTGCTGGAGGCGGAGACGCTGGAGGAGGGCGAGGCGTACGCGGCCGCCGGCATCCCCCGGCTGGAGAAGCCGACCGGGAACCTCGACTAGATGATCGACACCAAGGGTCCGGGTCCCTGAAGTGAACCGGGCCCGGAGCGGGTCAGACCCGTGCCACCAGGTAGCGGAAGACGTTCTCCATCCGCACGGTGCCGTCCGCACGCCGGTACGGGTGCAGTGCCTCCCGCAGTTCCTTGCGCACCTGGTCCCCGTCCGTGGCGGCGGCCGCCGCGTCGAAGAGCCCGGTGGAGACCAGGCCGCGGACCGCGCTGTCCATGTCGGGGTAGCCGAACGGGCAGGAGACCCGTCCCGACCCGTCCGGGCGCAGCCCCGCCCCGCGGGCCATGTCCTCCAGGTCGTCGCGGCCGCTGAGGCGGGTCTCCACCGCGGCGCCGCGCGGCTCGGCCAGGCGTGCGGCGACCCGCAGCACCCGTCCGGTCGCGCACCGCTCGGGCGGACCCCAGCCGGCCAGGACGACGGGGCTGCCGCGCTCGGCGAGGGCGGCCGCCGTGCGTAGCGCCGGCACCAGGTCCGAGGGCGGCGCCGCCGGGTCGAAGGCGGTGATCACCGTGAACGGCCGCGCTCCGGGCACGGCCGCCGCCTTTGGTCCGCCGGGCACCAGCCGTACGCGGCCGGAGGAGGGCGCGGGGACGCCCCATTGCGGGGCGGGCAGCAGTCGCTGCCGCGCGAGTGCCAGCCGGTGGTCGTCGGGGTCGCACCCGGTGACGGTGGCGCCCCGGGCGGCGGCCATGAGCAGCGCGAGCCCCGCACCGCATCCGACGCCCAGCAGGCGGGTTCCGGTGCCGACGTTCAGGCGCTCGTGCACGGACTCGTAGAGCGGCACGAGCATCCGCTCCTGGATCTCGGCCCAGTCCCGCGCCCTTTGGTCGGTCCGGTGGATCGGTGGGTGTGCGAGCGTAGGTGTCATAGATCGCCCCTTCAGCCGCGTCGCGGTCTCGCTGAAAGCTTTCCTCGTCCGCTCCCCCGTTACGCCGCGCATGTTCCCGGTTACGCGGTGCACGCCCCCTAGGTCAGCCAACTCCCCTTCCGGGCCGTAGTCCAGAGGTTTGAAGGCGGGGATTGAGCCGAACCCGCGACGGGGCGCACGCCCCGTCGATTCACGTCCGGCGGCGGCGGACCCGTACCATCTGCGGCATGGCAAAGGCTCCCGTACTCACGCCCCAGGCGGACGACTTCCCGCGCTGGTACCAGGACCTGATCAACAAGGCCGAACTGGCCGACAACGGCCCGGTGCGCGGCACCATGGTCATCCGGCCGTACGGGTACGCGCTGTGGGAGCGGATGCAGCAGGAGATGGACGCGCGGATCAAGGAGGCGGGCGCCCAGAACGCGTACTTCCCGCTCTTCATCCCGCAGTCCTACCTGACCCGGGAGGCCGAGCACGTCGAGGGCTTCGCCCCGGAGCTGGCCGTGGTCACCCACGGCGGCGGCAAGGAGCTGGAGGAGCCGGTCGTCGTCCGGCCCACCTCCGAGACCATCGTCAACGAGTACTTCTCCAAGTGGGTGCAGAGCTACCGCGACCTGCCCCTGCTCATCAACCAGTGGGCGAACGTCGTCCGTTGGGAGATGCGCTCGCGGCTCTTCCTGCGCACGAGCGAGTTCCTCTGGCAGGAGGGCCACACCGCGCACGCCACCTTCGAGGACGCGCGCGACTACGCCTCGATGATCCACCGCGAGGTCTACGGCGACTTCATGACCGGCATCCTCGGCATCGACGTCCTGCTCGGCCGCAAGACCGCCCGCGAGCGCTTCGCCGGCGCCATCAACACCCTCACGCTCGAAGGCATGATGGGCGACGGCAAGGCGCTGCAGCTCGGCACCAGCCACGAGCTGGGCACCAACTTCGCCAAGGCCTTCAACACCTCCTACCTGTCCAAGGAGGGGCAGCAGGAGCTGGTCTGGCAGACCTCCTGGGGCACCTCGACCCGCATGGTCGGCGGCCTGATCATGAGCCACGGCGACGACAACGGACTGCGCGTGCCGCCGCGGCTGGCACCCGTGCAGGCCGTCGTGCTCGCGATCAAGGGGGACGACGCGGTCGTCGCCAAGGTCCGCGAGATCGGCGACCGGCTCAAGGCCGCGGGCGTCCGCGTGCAGGTGGACGTGCGCACCGACACCCCCTTCGGCCGCCGCGCCGTGGACTGGGAGCTCAAGGGCGTGCCCGTCCGCGTCGAGGTCGGCCCGCGCGACCTGGAGAACGGCACCGCGATGCTGGCCCGCCGCATCCCCGGGGGCAAGGAGCCGGTGGCCATCGACGAGCTCACCGCGCTGATCCCCAAGGCGCTGGAGGAGGACCAGGCCACGCTGCTGCGCCAGTCCCGCGAGCGCCGCGAGTCGCGCACCGTGGACGTCGCGACCATCGGCGAGGCCGCCGAGGCCGCGGCCACCGGCTGGGCCCGCATTCCGTGGGCCGACCTGGGCCCGGAGGGCGAGGCCAAGCTCGCCGAGCAGGGAGTGTCCGTGCGCTGCCTGCTCACCGAGGACGGGGCCGTGCCGGATTCGGACGACGCGCCGGGTACCGTCGCGGTCGTCGCGCGGGCATACTGACCGTCAGGTGACTGAAAAGCGACGTACGTAATCGGCAGTACGTCCTTCCTTGAGGCGGGTGCGTGACTTCTCCACTGTTCTCCGCACCCGCCCTCGGCCGTACTCATCATCCTGAACTGACTAGTACGTGCAAAATATTTGGGATGGCCCGGTATCGGAACACCGGGCGCCCCCGGCTCGTTGTCACGACGTGAGCACGACACCACCAGTCCTCGCCGCCGAGCTGGCAGTCGCATGGGCCGACATTCAACGGCACCACCCCGAGCTGCCCGATCTGGCCGCCCCCGAGTCCCTGATCGGAGAGTCCTCGTCCGCGTGCGGCACGGAGCTCTCCTTCGAGCGCCTGCTGCACGAGGCCGTCCACGGAGTCGCCGCCGCCCGCGGCGTCCGGGACACCTCGCGGGCGGGCCGCTACCACAACCGTCGGTTCCTGGCCATCGCCGATGAACTCGGCCTGGACCACGCCGAGGAGCCGCACCCCAGCAGCGGCTTCTCCCTGGTCCAGATGCGCCCCGACACCAAGAAGCGCTACCGGGCCACGATCGACCGGCTGCAGCGCGCCCTCAGAGCGCACACCGCGGCGACCGCCGCCGACACCGCCCGCAGCTTCCGCGGGCCCGCCGCCCGGCACGGGTCCTCGGGCGGCGGCGTACGGGTGAAGGCGGTCTGCGACTGCGGGCGCAACGTCCGCGTCGTGCCGTCCGTGCTCGCGCAGGCGCCGATCGTCTGCGGGGCGTGCGGGACACCCTTCCGGATTCCGGAGGCCGCGGCGGCCGTCGCCTGAGGCGGCCGCCCGCGGCGGCGGGCACGGCAAGCACCGCCGGGGCCGCTCCCGGCGTGCGGCGGCATGCCCGCCGTATGGCACAATGGTCAGCTGAGCACTCGGCAGCCGTGCAGGACCCCTCTCTCCTTCGGCTGACGCGTCCGTCGGGCATCCGCCTCCACAACCCCACGTGGCGGTCAGGTGTGCCCAACCCACGTCAACACCAGGAGAACCCACTCCCGTGGCAGTCAAGATCAAGCTGAAGCGTCTGGGCAAGATCCGTTCGCCTCACTACCGCATCGTCGTCGCCGACTCCCGGACCCGCCGTGACGGCCGGGCCATCGAGGAGATCGGCCTGTACCACCCGGTCCAGAACCCGTCCCGCATCGAGGTCGACGCGGAGCGCGTGGCGTACTGGCTGGGTGTCGGCGCGCAGCCGACCGAGCCCGTGCTCGCGATCCTGAAGAAGACCGGCGACTGGCAGAAGTACAAGGGCGAGCCGGCTCCGGCCCCGCTCCTCGTCGCCGAGCCCAAGGCCGACCACCGCAACCTGTTCGAGGCTGCCGCCAAGGACGCCGGGGACGGACCCAAGGGTGAGGCCATCACCCAGAAGGCCAAGAAGTCGGACAAGAAGGACGAGGCCGCCGAGGCGGCCGAGTCGACCGAGGCCTGATCGTGCTCGAGGAGGCCCTCGAACACCTGGTCAAGGGCATCGTCGACAATCCCGATGACGTGCAGGTCGCCGAGCGCACTCTGCGTCGTGGGAAGGTCCTGGAGGTCCGGGTGCACCCCGACGACCTCGGCAAGGTGATCGGCCGCAACGGCCGTACCGCCCGTGCCCTGCGCACCGTAGTGGGCGCGATCGGCGGACGTGGTGTGCGCGTCGACCTCGTCGACGTCGACCAGGTTCGCTGAGACACGAAGCACCGGCACGGGCCGGGGGAGGCGTCACCGCCGCCCCCGGCCCGAGCCGTATCCGACAGGCAACGCACAGGAGCGCGAACAAGTGCAGCTGGTAGTGGGACGCATCGGCCGCGCCCATGGCATCAAGGGCGAGGTCTCGGTCGAGGTACGCACCGACGAGCCGGAGTTGCGGCTCGCCCCGGGCGCCGTACTGGCCACGGACCCGGCCTCGGCCGGACCGCTCACGATCGAGACCGGGCGCGTGCACAGCGGCCGGCTGATGCTGCGCTTCGCGGGCGTCAAGGACCGCACCGGCGCCGAGGCGCTGCGCAACATCCTGCTGATCGCCGAGGTCGACCCGGAGGAGCGTCCGGAGGACCCCGAGGAGTTCTACGACCACCAGCTGATCGACCTCGACGTGGTCACCGTCGACGGGACCGAGGTCGGCCGCATCACCGAGATCTCCCACCTGCCCTTCCACGACCTGCTCGTCGTGGAACGCCCGGACGGCAGCGAGGTCATGGTGCCCTTCGTCGGCGAGATCGTGCCCGAGATCGACCTGGAGGCGCAGCGGGCGGTCATCGACCCGCCGCCGGGCCTGCTCGACGAGGCCGAGGCCGAGACGGCCGGCAGCGCCGACAGCACCGGCAGCGCCGACAACGGAGGCAAGGCCGACGGCGAGGGCGGGGCGGAGCCGGCGTAATGCGCATCGACGTCGTCACGATCTTCCCGGAGTACCTGGAGCCGCTGAACGTCTCCCTGGTCGGCAAGGCCAGGACGCGCGGCCAGCTGGACGTCCGCGTCCACGACCTGCGCGAGCACACCCACGACCGGCACAACACGGTCGACGACACCCCCTACGGCGGCGGCCCGGGGATGGTCATGAAGCCCGAGCCGTGGGGCGAGGCGCTGGACGCCGTCCTGGCCTCGGGCGAGGGTGCGCCGGTGCTCGTCGTACCGACCCCCAGCGGGCGCCCCTTCACCCAGGAACTCGCGGTCGAACTGTCCGAACGGCCCTGGCTGGTGTTCACCCCGGCCCGCTACGAGGGCATCGACCGGCGCGTCATCGACGAGTACGGCGACCGGCTCGACGTGCGCGAGGTCTCCATCGGCGACTACGTGCTGGCCGGCGGCGAGGCCCCGGTGCTGGTCATGGTCGAGGCGATCGCCCGGCTGCTGCCGGGCGTGCTCGGCAACGCCGAGTCCCACCGCGACGACTCCTTCGCCCCCGGCGCGATGGCCGACCTGCTCGAAGGCCCCGTCTACACCAAGCCGCCGGTCTGGCGGGACCGCGGCGTGCCGGACCTGCTGCTCAGCGGCCACCACGGCAAGGTCGCCCGCTGGCGCCGCGACGAGGCCTTCCGCCGCACCTCGGCTCATCGCCCGGATCTGATCGAGCGCTGCGACCCCGCGGCCCTCGACAAGCACGACCGGGCGATCCTCGCCGCCCTCGGCTGGGCACCGCGCGAGGACGGCCGATTTTGGCGAGCCCCGGAAGCCGTGGAAGAATAGGCGGCTGCCGCTCTGCGTCCGCCGCGCGCCCCTGCCACAGGGGGACACGACGCCCGTCCGACGCGGCGGCACTCATCACCATCACTATGTCCGCCGATGACCTGTGGCATGGGCGAAGAAAGCAGACACACATGTCCCACCTGCTCGACACCGTCGACGCCGCGTCGCTGCGCAGCGACCTCCCGGCCTTCCGCCCCGGTGACACCGTCAACGTCCACGTCCGCGTGATCGAGGGCAACCGCTCCCGTATCCAGCAGTTCAAGGGCGTTGTCATCCGCCGCCAGGGTTCCGGCGTCCGTGAGACCTTCACGGTCCGCAAGGTCTCCTTCAGCGTCGGCGTCGAGCGTACCTTCCCGGTGCACAGCCCGATCTTCGAGAAGATCGAGCTCGTGACCCGCGGCGACGTCCGTCGCGCGAAGCTGTACTACCTCCGTGAGCTGCGCGGCAAGGCCGCGAAGATCAAGGAGAAGCGCGACCGCTGAGTCCGTCCGGGCATATGCGGGGCCGTATAGGCTCTGCGCTCGATGGACACCGAGGTACCTCCTGCGAAGCGCGACCGCGCAGATCCCGCCCCAGAGCGGGATGAGCGGTCGCGCTTCGGCGTACGTACACAGCGGTATGCGCTTCTCGTCGTGGCCTGCGCCGCCGTGATCGCCGCGGTCAACACCTTTGTGGCGCAGCCCTTCGAGATTCCCAGCGGGTCGATGGAGAACACCTTGCGCCCCGGGGACCGAGTGCTGGTCGACAAACTGGCGTACCGTTTCGGCGGCGCCCCGGCCCGGGGCGACATCGTGGTGTTCGACGGCGAGGGATCGTTCGTGCAGGAGTCCGGCCGTACCGACTACGTCAAGCGTGTGATCGGCGTCGGCGGCGACCGGGTGACCTGCTGCGACCGACAGGGCAGGATCACCGTCAACGGCCGTCCGCTGGACGAGACCTATCTTTATCCCGGCGACACACCGTCACGGGTAGCGTTCGACATCGAGGTTCCTGAGGGGAGGCTGTGGGTGATGGGCGACCACCGTGCCGACAGCCGGGATTCCCGGGACCATCTCGGTGACCCCGGCGGAGGCACGGTCCCGGTGGACAAGGTGATCGGCAGGGCCGAGTTCACCATCTGGCCGCTGAGCCGGCGCCGGTCGCTGGACGGCGCCCATGGGTAGCCGGGGACGGTCGGGAGAGGGCAGGCCCGTCCGCGCGGCGTACCTGGGCGACGACGAGGAGGAGGGCGCCGCGGGGCCGCGCAGGAGCGGTGGCCGCGCCGAGCGCCGCAGGCTGGCCCGGAAGGTCAAGCGCAAACGCCGGCGCTCCGCGGCCCGCGAGATACCGCTGCTCATCGGCGTCGCGCTGCTGATCGCCCTGGTCCTGAAGACCTTCCTGCTCCAGGCGTTCGTCATCCCGTCCGGCTCCATGGAGCAGACGATCCGCATCGGCGACCGCGTGGTCGTCGACAAGCTCACCCCCTGGTTCGGCAGCAAGCCGCAGCGCGGGGACGTCGTCGTCTTCAAGGACCCCGGCAACTGGCTGGAGGGCGAGCAGGCCCAGAGCGGCCAGGACCCCGTGGGGGTCAAGCAGATCAAGGAGTTCTTCACCTTCATCGGCCTGCTGCCGTCCGCTGACGAGCAGGACCTGATCAAGCGGGTCGTCGCGGTCGGCGGCGACACGGTGAAGTGCTGCGACAAGGACGGACGGGTCACGGTCAACGGCACGCCGCTCGACGAGCCGTACATCTATCCGGGCAATCCGCCCTCGGACATTAAATTCACGGTCAAGGTTCCGCCGGGCCGGCTGTTCGTCATGGGCGACCACCGCTCCAATTCCGCGGACTCCCGGTTCCATTTGAAGGACGCCGGCAACGGCACCGTGCCCGAAAGCCTGGTCGTCGGCCGTGCCTTCGCGGTGGCCTGGCCCTTGGGCCACTGGGCCGGACTGAAGGAACCGACAACTTTCTCCACCGTCGCCGCACCGGCTCTCCCTGGCGCGTCTCCCGCCACCGCGAGCCATAGGGTGGCAACATCCAACAATCGGCAAGGAATGATTGCGCTCCCGCCTCCTGCGGAACTCCCGCTCGTTATGGGAGTCGTGGGCCTGGGCCGAATCCGGCGCGGGCGGCAGCGTGGAGTGAGGAGTGGATGTGGGGGACCTGGTGGTCGGCGCAAGGTCCGGACGCGAAGAGCCGGAAGATCAGGGTTCCTCGGAGGGCGCGACCGGCGAGGACGGTGTGAGGCCCGGAGACGGGGCGCGCACGGAATCCGGCTCGGGCGGCTCGGGAGGCTCCTCCGACGAGGCGGATGACACGACGGACGGCGAAGGCGACTCGCCGCAGAAGCAGCGCTCGTTCTGGAAGGAACTGCCGCTGCTCATCGTGATCGCCCTGGTGCTCGCGCTGCTGATCAAGACGTTTTTGGTGCAGGCGTTCTCCATCCCGTCCGCGTCGATGGAGAACACGCTGCAGGAGGGCGACCGGGTCCTCGTCGACAAACTGACGCCTTGGTTCGGCTCGGAGCCCGAGCGCGGCGAGGTCGTCGTCTTCCACGACCCGGGGGGCTGGCTCGGCGAGACCGCGCCGGTCGACACCAACCCGGTCACCTCGGCGATCCAGAAGGTCCTCAGCTTCGTCGGCCTGATGCCCTCGGCCGAGGAGAAGGACCTGATCAAGCGGGTCATCGCGGTCGGCGGCGACACCGTGGAGTGCCAGGGCACCGGCCCGGTCAAGGTGAACGGCAAGGCGCTGAACGAGCCGTACATCTACCCGGGGAACACGCCCTGCGGCGACCGCCCCTTCGGTCCGATCAGGGTCCCCAAGGACCGGATCTGGGTGATGGGCGACCACCGCCAGGACTCCCTGGACTCCCGCTACCACCAGGACCTCCCGGGCAACGGCACGGTCTCCAACGACGAGGTCGTCGGACGGGCGATCGTCGTGGCGTGGCCGATCGGCCGCTGGTCGACCCTGCCCATCCCCAGCACCTTCGACCAGCCGGGCATCAGCGCGGCCGCCGCCGCGGGGCTGCCCGCCGCGGCCGGTGTCGCGGGCGCGGTGCCGCTGGTGTTGCTCCGGCGGCGCCGGCTGATCAACCAGGCGAAGTGACGGGGCTGCCCGGAATCCGTACCGCCGGGTAGGGTGCGGTCGCATGAGCACAGGCACACGCACGGGCACGCGTACGACGACGGGCGGCACGCGCGGGACGGGCGGTGAGGGCGGCGGACGGGCCGGAGGGATACTCTCCGGGCTGGCCGTCGCCCTCGGCTCCGTTCTCTTCCTCGGCGGATTCGTCTGGGGCGCGATCCTCTACCAGCCCTACACCGTCCCGACCGGGTCGATGACTCCGACCGTGGACGCGGGGGACCGGATCCTCGCCCAGCGCATCGACGGCTCCGACGTCCGCCGCGGCGACATCGTGGTCTTCAACGACTCGCTCTGGGGCGACGTCCCCATGGTCAAGCGGGTCGTGGCGGTCGGCGGCGACAAGGTGGCCTGCTGCGACAAGCAGGGGCGGCTGACGGTCAACGGCAAGCCGATCGACGAGCCGTACCTGCTCGATCCCAAGGCACCGGCCTCGCCGACCGGCTTCACGGCCACCGTGCCCCAGGGCAATCTCTTCATGATGGGCGACAACCGCGCCACGTCAGAGGACTCCCGGGTCCGGCTCACCGACTCCGACGACGGCTCCGTGCCGCGCAGCGCGGTGAGCGCGCGCGCCGACGCCATCGCCTGGCCCGCGGGCCGCGCGGGCATGCTGGAGCGCCCCACGGCCTTCGCGGGCCTGTCCGGGGACGGACCGTCCGCTCCGGGGCCGCTGAAGGCGGTCGTGGCGGCGGTGGTGGGCGGTGCCGTGCTCATCTTCTGCGGGGCTGCGTACGGGCCGGTGGCCCGTCTCGCGGGCCGCCGGCGGACGGCGCGCTGACCGTGGCGCGGCGGCGCGCGGCGCGGGTCATCCTGCTCGATCCCACTGACCGGATCCTGCTGCTGCACGGCTACGAGCCGGACGACCCGTCGGTGACCTGGTGGTTCACCCCCGGCGGCGGTGTCGAGGAGGGCGAGAGCCTGGAGGACGCGGCGCTGCGCGAGCTCGCCGAGGAGACCGGCATCACGGGCGTGAAGCTCGGGCCGGTGCTCTGGGAGCGGTCGTGCGCGTTCGACTTCGACGGGCGGCGCTGGGAGCAGGACGAGTGGTATTTCCTGGCCCGTACCGACGACACCCGATTCCATACCGCCGGATTGACGGAATTGGAGCAGCGCAGCGTCACAGGCCTGCGATGGTGGACCTGTGAAGAACTTCTCGGCACGCGTGAGACGGTGTATCCGACCAGACTCGCCGGACTGCTGGGCAAGCTGCTGGGCGAAGGACCCCCACTGTCCCCGATCCACCTGGGGACGGAGCGTGACTGACGCACAATGGGGGGACGTACGGCTGAAGGGGAACATGCCATGAGTGCCGAGGACCTCGAGAAGTACGAGACCGAGATGGAGCTCAAGCTCTACCGGGAGTACCGGGATGTCGTCGGCCTGTTCAAGTACGTGATCGAGACCGAGCGTCGCTTCTACCTCACCAACGACTACGAGATGCAGGTGCACTCGGTCCAGGGTGAGGTCTTCTTCGAGGTGTCGATGGCCGATGCGTGGGTGTGGGACATGTACCGCCCGGCGCGGTTCGTGAAGCAGGTACGGGTGCTCACGTTCAAGGACGTGAACATCGAGGAGCTCAACAAGGCCGATCTGGACCTCCCGTCGGACGACTCGGGCTTCAACGGCTGAGTCGGCCGGCCCGGCGGGCTCGGCGCCTCGGCCCTCCCGGGAAAGTTATCCACAGGGCGCAGGCAAGATCATCTTTGGGGCACCACCTCCGTCACAGTGAGTGACGGAGGTGGTGTGACATGAACGCCCGAGGAGCGATCGGACGGTACGGCGAGGACGTGGCGGCGCGATCCCTGGCGGCCGCCGGGATGACGGTGCTGGAGCGCAACTGGCGCTGCCGGCACCGCGAACGCCACGGCGAGATCGACATCGTGGCGGCCGACGGGGACGCCGTGGTCGTCTGCGAGGTCAAGTCGCGGACGGAGGGCGGCCGCGAGCACCCGATGGCCGCGGTCACCGCACGCAAGGCCGAACGGCTGCGGCAGCTCGCCGAATGCTGGCTGGCCGACCACGGGGGTCCGCCACCGGGCGGGATCCGCATCGACGTCGTCGGCGTGACCCTGCCGCAGCGGGGCGCCGCCCGGGTCGAGCACGTACGGGGGGCCGCCTGATGGGATTCGCCCGTACGTGTTCGGTGGCGCTGCTCGGCGTGGAGGGCGTCGTCGTCGAGGTCCAGGCCGACCTGGAACCCGGCGTGCCGGCATTCACGCTGGTGGGGCTGCCCGACAAGAGCCTGACCGAGAGCCGCGACCGGGTCCGCGCCGCGCTCGTCAACAGCGGCGAGACCTGGCCGCAGAAGAAGCTCACCGTGGGCCTCAGCCCCGCGTCCGTCCCCAAGGGCGGCAGCGGCTTCGATCTGGCCGTCGCCTGCGCCGTGCTCGCCGCCAACGAGCGCGTCGCCCCCAGGGACATCGCCGACCTGATGATGATCGGGGAACTGGGGCTCGACGGCCGTGTCCGGCCCGTGCGCGGGGTCCTGCCGGCCGTCCTGGCCGCCGCCGAAGCCGGCTACCGGCACGTGGTGGTGCCCGAGCGGACGGTGGCGGAGGCCTCGCTCGTGCCGGGCGTCCATGTCCTCGGGGTGCGCAGCCTGCGGCAGCTGATCGCGCTCCTCAACGACGAACTGGCCCCGGAGGAACCCGAGGACCCGGGCGAAGGGCGCCCCGATCCCATGCTGGCCGGCCTCGCCCTGCCCGGCGCGGGACACGGCACGGGGTTCTCCGACGCCGGTACACCCGACCTCGCCGACGTCGCCGGGCAGGGCGCGGCACGCCTCGCCCTGGAAGTGGCGGCGGCCGGTGGCCACCACCTCTACCTCAAGGGCCCGCCCGGCGCCGGCAAGACCATGCTCGCGGAACGCCTGCCCGGGCTCCTGCCACCGCTGACGCGGCAGGAGTCGGTCGAGGTCTCCGCCGTGCACTCCGTCGCGGGCATCCTGCCCGCAGGCAAGCCGCTGGTCGAGGAGCCGCCCTACTGCGCTCCGCACCACTCGGCGACGATGCAGTCGCTCGTCGGCGGCGGGAACGCCCTGCCGCGCCCCGGCGCCGTCTCCCTGTCCCACAAGGGCGTGCTGTTCCTCGACGAGGCACCCGAGTTCAGCGGCCAGGCGCTCGACGCGCTGCGCCAGCCCCTGGAGGCCGGACACGTTGTCATCGCCCGCGCCGCCGGCGTCGTCCGCCTCCCGGCACGCTTTTTGCTCGTCCTGGCCGCCAACCCCTGCCCCTGCGGGCGGTACGGGTCGGTCGGCGGCCTGTGCGACTGCACACCCAGCATGGTCCGCCGCTATCAGGGGAGACTGTCCGGGCCGCTGCTGGACCGGGTCGACCTGCGCGTGGAGGTCGAGGCGGTCAGCCGCTCCGAACTGATGGGCGGCGCCGCCGGTTCCGAGAGCACGCGGACGGTCGCGGAACGGGTGCGCGAGGCAAGGGAACGGGCCGCCGCGCGGTACGTGGGCACCCCCTGGCGCAGCAACAGCCAGGTCCCCGGCCATGAGCTGCGGACCCGTTGGGCCGCCGCCCCGGGCGCCCTGCGCGCCGTCGAACGGGACATGGAGCGCGGCCTGCTCACCGCCCGCGGTCTCGACCGGGTGCTGCGGGTCGCCTGGACCGTCGCCGACCTGGCCGGTCGTGACCGGCCTGACGGCGTCGACATGGAACGCGCACTGGAACTGCGCACCGGGATCCGCCGCGGTCTCGCGGCGACAGGGGCGGCGCCGGCGGCGAAGGAGGTCCCATGACGCACGGCACGCTCTTCGGCACCGACGACACGCTGGACGGACCCGGACCCGGGGACGAACCGCCCCCGACGGAGGAGGAGCGCCTCGCCCGGGCCGCGCTCACCGCTGTCGCCGATCCCGGCGATGTGGTCGTCGAACGCTGGCTGCGAGAACTCGGCCCCGTCGAGACGCTCAAGGCGCTGACGGCCGGCGAGGCCCTGCCCGGGGCGAGCGAGCAGCGGCGGGCGGGCTACACCCTGCGGGCGGCGCGCGCCGATCCGGCGCGGGACCTTGCCGCCGTGCGGGCCCTGGGCGGGCGGTTCCTGTGCCCGGGGGACCCGGACTGGCCGACCCAGCTGGACGACCTCGGGGACGAGCGGCCGTTCGGGCTCTGGACGCGCGGGCGGCCCTCACTGCGGATGTGGGCGCTGCGCTCGGTCGCCGTCGTCGGCGCCCGCGCGTGCACGGAGTACGGCTCCCACATGGCCTCCACGCTCGGCGCGGAGCTCGCCGAGTCGGGCTGGGTCGTCGTCTCCGGCGCGGCGTACGGCATCGACGGCGCCGCGCACCGCGGGGCGCTTTCCGTCAGGGGCGCGACGGTGGGGGTCGTCGCCTGCGGGGTGGACGTGGCCTATCCGGCCGGTCATGCCGAGTTGATCGGACGCATCGCCGAACAGGGTCTGCTCCTCAGTGAATTGCCGCCCGCCGCGCACCCGACGCGGGCCCGGTTCGTGCTCCGCAATCGTGTGATCGCGGCCCTGACGCGGGGCACGGTCGTGGTCGAGGCCCAGTACCGCAGCGGCTCGCTGATCACCGCCCGCCGCTCCCGTGAACTGGGACGCTTCGTGATGGGAGTGCCCGGTCCCTGCACGTCGGCGCTGTCCCAGGGGGTGCACGAACTGCTGCGCGCGGACGGCACGCTGGTGACCGGCGCGGCCGATGTGGCCGAACTCGTCGGCCGGATCGGCCAGGACCTCGCGCCCGAGCGCCGTGGTGCCCTCCTGCCGCGCGATCTGCTCCCGCCGGAGACCGCACGGGTCCTGGAGGCACTGCCCGGCGGACGGGCGGGCGCCGAGTGCGCGGCGATCGCGGCGGCCGCCGCGAGCACGCCCGACGCCACCCTCGGCCACCTCCTTGAACTGCATGTTCTCGGCTTTGTGGAACGTGACGGCCCGCGCTGGAAGTTGGCGGAAAACCATCTGAAGGAGGGGTCTGCGCCGACACGCTCCGCCGGTGAACACACCATCAGGTGACAGGACGGTTCTTGACCTGGGACCTCCTGGATGGCGTGCTTATGTCGACGCCGAAACGTCGCGGTCTGCGACCTCGCCGTCACGCTACGCTCAAGGAGGTCCGACTCCCGTCCGCCCCGCAGGTCACAGCAGAACGGCTCAAATCCACGCATGCACCCGCACACCCCCGGGTCAGACCGCGCGACGGCGGCGACCACCGTCACCGGTTCCCCCCGGCCTCCCGCCCCCACCTCGCTCGACGCGCTGTGGCGGACCTACAAGTCCACGGGGGACACGCGCCTGCGTGAGCAGTTGATCCTGCACTACTCGCCCCTGGTGAAGTACGTGGCCGGGCGCGTCAGCGTGGGTCTGCCGGCCAATGTCGAGCAGGCGGACTTCGTCTCGTCCGGGGTCTTCGGGCTCATCGACGCCATCGAGAAATTCGATCCCGAGCGCGCGATCAAGTTCGAGACCTACGCGATCACCCGCATCCGCGGCGCCATGATCGACGAACTTCGTGCCCTGGACTGGATCCCCCGCTCGGTGCGCCAGAAGGCCCGCGCCGTCGAGCGCGCCTACGCCACGCTGGAGGCCTCGCTGCGGCGCACCCCCAGCGAACCCGAGGTCGCCGCCGAAATGGGCATCGCGCTGGAGGAACTGCACGCGGTCTTCAGCCAGCTCTCGCTCGCCAACGTCGTCGCCTTGGAGGACCTGCTGCACGGCGGCGTCGAGGGCGGCGACCGGCTGAGCCTCGTCGACACCCTGGAGGACACCGGCGCCGACAACCCCGTCGAGGTCGCCGAGGACCGCGAACTGCGCCGGCTGCTGGCCAGGGCGATCAACACCCTTCCCGAGCGCGAGAAGACCGTGGTCACCCTCTACTACTACGAAGGGCTCACACTCGCGGAGATCGGGCAGGTGCTCGGGGTGACCGAGAGCAGGGTCAGCCAGATCCACACCAAGTCCGTGCTCCAATTGCGCGCGAAACTGGCCGACGTCGGCCGATGACGCGCGTTGCCGACGGGAGGGCCCGGCCCCCGCGCGGCTTCCGTACAGTGGTGGCGTGCCCAAGATTCGAGCGGCCTCGGTGGCCGAGCACAGGTCGATGCAGCGCGACGCCCTGCTGGACGCCGCGCGAACCCTGCTCTCCGAGGGCGGTACGGAAGCCCTGACCTTCCCCGCCCTGGCCGAGCGCACAGGACTGGCCAGGTCCTCGGTCTACGAGTACTTCCGCTCGCGCGCGGCCGTGGTCGAGGAGCTGTGCGCGGTCGACTTCCCCGTCTGGGCGGCGGAGGTCGAGGCCGCGATGGAGGCGGCCGACGGTCCCGAGCGCAAGATCGAGGCGTATGTGCGCAGCCAACTCGCCCTCGTCGGGGACCGCAGGCACCGCGCCGTGGTCGCCATCTCCGCCGGTGAGCTCGACGCGGGCGCCCGCGAGAGGATCCGCGCCGCCCACGGCGGCCTGATCGCCATGGTCGTCGATGCCCTGGGCGCCCTCGGCCACCGTGAACCCCGGCTCATCGCCATGCTGGTGCAGGGCGTCGTGGACGCCGCGGTGCGCCGCATCGAACTGGGCGCGGCCGAGGAGCCGGACGCCATCGCCGACGCCGCCGTCACCACGGCCCTGCGCGGGGTCCTCGGCTGAGAGCGGGCACGGCCCTCCCCTCGGGCACCCGCCGTGCCGTCGTCGCGTCGGGCAGCGGCACGCCGAACACCGGCAGCAGCCGTGACGGTCCGTCGCGCAACATGCCGTCCGGCAGCAGCGACAGCGGATCGAGGTAGGTGTCCCCGCGCAGCAGCCCCCAGTGCAGACAGCCGCCCGGGCAGTGCCACGGCCCGTCCGCGAGCTCCCCGACCACCTGGCCCGCGCGCACCTCGTCACCCGCCGCGACCGTCGCCCGCACCGGCTGGTACGTGATCCGCAGCCCTTCCGCCAGTCCGATCACCACCACTCCGCGCCCCGCCACCGACCCGGCGTACGTCACGCGGCCCTGCGCCGCCGCGCGCACCGGTGCGCCGGGGCCCGCCCGGAGATCCACCCCGCGGTGCCCGGCACCCCATCGCACGAGCGGCGGGTCGAAGCCCCGCTCCACCACCGGCCGCCGCGCCCCGCCGGCCCCCGCCACCGGCCAGGCGCGGTCAGCCGGGCCGCCACCCTGGTCACCCCACCGAGCGGTCGCGTTCGCGGGCCCCGTGGGCCCACCGAGCCACGCCACCACCGCGAGGTACACCGTCATCACGAACACCGTCGATCTCGTCATGCCTCAACGGTGACGGACCCGGCCGGGAAGAGATGATCATGGTCGCGACCTGTGGACAACCGCACGGAGCCCGCACCCCGCAGGCGCGATGTCGCCCGCCGCTCCGGCGGTCCCGTACACTTTCCATGGCGATCCGGGTCACCGGGTCGACTTCGCACGCCCCGCCACCGTCCTCCTCGTGAGCGGTGGACGCGTCCCTCGGTCCCTTGTGGCACGGCGCGTTCGGGGCGTCAGGCGCGGCCGCCGTCCGGCGGCCGCTCAGAACCGAGTATCTCTAGGAGTACGGCCATGGCCGTCGTCACGATGCGGGAGCTGCTGGAGAGCGGCGTCCACTTCGGGCACCAGACCCGTCGCTGGAACCCGAAGATGAAGCGTTTCATCTTCACCGAGCGCAACGGCATCTACATCATCGACCTGCTCCAGTCGCTGTCGTACATCGACCGCGCCTACGAGTTCGTCAAGGAGACCGTCGCGCACGGCGGCTCCATCATGTTCGTCGGCACCAAGAAGCAGGCGCAGGAGGCCATCGCCGAGCAGGCGTCCCGCGTCGGCATGCCCTACGTCAACCAGCGCTGGCTGGGCGGCATGCTCACCAACTTCTCCACGGTCTACAAGCGCCTGCAGCGCCTGAAGGAGCTCGAGGAGATCGACTTCGAGGACGTGGCCGCCTCCGGCCTCACCAAGAAGGAGCTCCTGGTCCTCTCCCGTGAGAAGGAGAAGCTGGAGAAGACCCTCGGCGGTATCCGCGAGATGCAGAAGGTGCCCAGCGCCGTCTGGATCGTGGACACCAAGAAGGAGCACATTGCCGTCGGTGAGGCGCGCAAGCTCCGCATCCCGGTCGTCGCGATCCTGGACACCAACTGCGACCCCGACGAGGTCGACTACAAGATCCCGGGCAACGACGACGCGATCCGCTCGGTCACCCTGCTCACCCGCGTGATCGCCGACGCCGTCGCCGAGGGCCTCATCGCCCGCTCCGGCGCCGGTGCCGCCACCGGTGACAAGGCCGAGGGCGAGCCGCTCGCCGCCTGGGAGCGCGAGCTCCTCGAGGGCGACAAGGCCAAGGCCGACGAGTCCGCCGCCGAGCCGGCCGCCGCTGAGGCCGCTCCGGCCGAGGCCGCCACCGAGGCGCCCGTCGCCGAGGCCGCTCCGGTTGAGGCCGCTCCGGCCGAGGCCGCTGCCGAGACCGCCGAGGCGCCGGCCGCCGACGCCGAGCAGGCCTGAGCCTCGCTCGCCTTCCGATGCGTGTGCGGACGGCGGGGGCTCCGGCCCCCGCCGTCCGCACATAGAACCGCCGGACTCACCGGATTCACCGACTTCCGAGAAGAGACTGACAGACATGGCGAACTTCACCGCCGCCGACGTCAAGAAGCTCCGCGAGCTCACCGCCGCGGGCATGATGGACTGCAAGAAGGCGCTCGAGGAGGCCGAGGGCGACCTGGACAAGGCCGTCGAGATCCTCCGGGTCAAGGGCCAGAAGGGTGTCACCAAGCGCGAGGGCCGCTCCGCGTCCAACGGCGCCGTGGTCTCCCTGATCGCCGGTGACAACAGCGAGGGTGTCCTCGTCGAGCTCAAGTGCGAGACCGACTTCGTCGCCAAGGGTGACAAGTTCGTGGCCGCCGCCGACGCGATCGCCGCGCACGTCGCCGCCACCAAGCCGGCCGACCTGGAGACCCTGCTCTCCTCCGAGATCAAGGACGGCCAGTCCGTCCAGGCCTTCGTCGACGAGGCGAACGCCACCCTCGGTGAGAAGATCGTCCTGGACCGCTTCGCGCAGTTCACCGACGGCTTCGTCGCCTCCTACCTGCACCGCACCAGCCCGGACCTGCCCCCGCAGGTCGGTGTCCTGGTCGAGCTGGACAAGGCCAACGCCGAGGTCGCCAAGGACGTCGCGCAGCACATCGCCGCCTTCGCCCCGACCTTCCTGTCCCGTGAGGACGTCCCGGCGGAGACCGTCGAGAACGAGCGCCGCGTCGCCGAGGCCACGGCCCGCGAGGAGGGCAAGCCCGAGGCCGCCCTCTCGAAGATCGTCGAGGGTCGCGTCAACGGCTTCTTCAAGGAGAACGTCGTTCTCGAGCAGGCCTTCGCCAAGGACAACAAGAAGAGCGTTCAGAAGGTCCTCGACGAGGCCGGCGTCACGCTGAAGCGCTTCGCCCGCTTCCGCGTCGGTGTCTGAGCGTCCTAGCCGCGCAAGCGATTGACCGGCGACCCCGCTAGGGTCGTACGCAGCCTGCCGTTCACCGGCGGCCGGCCGCAGTTGTGACGAGGAGGCCATTGCTACAGGGAACGATCACGAACCCTCGGCAATGGCCTTCTTCGTACGTGCACGAGGAGATCTCCATGGATCAGGGCGCCGACAAGGCCCACAACACCAACGGCGACGGCTCCAACGCCCAGCGCCGGTACCTGCTCAAGCTCTCCGGAGAGGCTTTCGCCGGCGGCGGGGGACTGGGTGTCGACCCCGACGTCGTGCACAAGATGGCCCGCGAGATCGCGGCGGTCGTCCGCGAGGGCTACGAGATCGCCGTCGTCATCGGCGGCGGCAACTTCTTCCGCGGCGCAGAACTCCAGCAGCGCGGTATGGACCGGGCACGCTCCGACTACATGGGCATGCTCGGAACCGTGATGAACTGCCTTGCCCTCCAGGACTTCCTGGAGAAGGAGGGCATCCAGTCGCGCGTGCAGACCGCGATCACCATGGGGCAGGTCGCCGAGCCCTACATCCCGCTGCGGGCCGTGCGCCACCTGGAGAAGGGCCGCGTCGTCATCTTCGGCGCCGGCATGGGCATGCCCTATTTCTCCACCGACACCACTGCCGCGCAGCGCGCCTTGGAGATCGACGCCCAGGCGCTGCTGATGGGCAAGAACGGCGTCGACGGGGTCTACGACTCCGACCCGCGCAAGAACCCCGACGCCGTGATGTTCGACGTCCTGGAGTACTCCGACGTCATCGCCCGCGACCTGCGCGTCGCGGACCTGACGGCGATCACGCTCTGCCAGGACAACAAGCTTCCGATCCTCGTCTTCGAGCTGCTCGCGGAGGGCAACATCGCGCGGGCCGTGAAGGGTGAGAAGATCGGCACGCTCGTCAACGACACGGGCGCCCGCTGACGGACGACGCCGGCCGCAACCCGGCCGGCGATCCGCCCGGAACGGGGATGGACAACAGGCTGCCGGTCGGACACCGTGCAGGGAAGACGCGCGCAGGGGCCCGGATTGGATGGCTCCGCCTTCTGAAGACCAGGAGCACATGGTGATTGAAGAGACCCTCCTCGAGGCCGAGGAGAAGATGGAGAAGGCCGTCGTGGTCGCCAAGGAGGACTTCGCCGCGATCCGTACCGGCCGTGCCCACCCGGCGATGTTCAACAAGATCGTGGCGGACTACTACGGTGCCGCGACCCCGATCAACCAGCTGGCCTCCTTCGCGGTGCCCGAGGCGCGGATGGCCGTGATCACCCCCTTCGACAACTCGGCGCTGCGCAACATCGAGCAGGCGATCCGGGACTCCGACCTCGGCGTCAACCCGACGAACGACGGCCGGATCATCCGGGTGGTCTTCCCGCAGCTGACCGAGGAACGCCGCAAGGACTACATCAAGGTCGCCCGCGGCAAGGCGGAGGACGCGCGGATCTCGGTCCGCAGCGTGCGCCGCAAGGCCAAGGAGACCCTCGACAAGCTGGTCAAGGACGGCGAGACCGGCGAGGACGAGGTGCGCCGGGCGGAGAAGGAGCTCGACGACACCACGCACAAGTACGTGGCGCAGATCGACGAGCTGCTCAAGCACAAGGAATCCGAGCTGCTCGAGGTCTGATCCCCGGCATCTGGTTCCGGCCCCCGGGCCGGAACCGGCCGCGCCGGGCCGCCGAGCCCCGGCCCTGCTCCTCCGCCCACTCACCCCACCTCCGACCGACCCGGACCGGACGAAAACGCGAGGCGAATCTCCGTGAACGACTCTTCCTGGGGGGCTTCGCCACGCGCCGGCTCCTGGGGAGGCGAGGACGAAGGGGCCACTCGTATGAGCGGCCCCTTGTTCCGCGACGATGCCCCCGAACCGGCGGACCACTCCGCGCGGCCCGATCGCCCCGCGCCGCATCAGGCGGCCCCGGGCGGCCCCGCGAAGAAGAGCGCCGGGCGCAACCTGCGCGCCGCGATAGGGGTCGGCGTCGGCCTCGGTGTTGTCATCCTCGCCTCGCTCTTCATCGTCAAGGCCGTGTTCGTCGCGGTCGTCGCGGCGGCGGTGGTGGTGGGGCTGTGGGAGCTGACCTCGCGGCTCGCGGAGCGCAAGGGGATCAAGGCACCGCTGATCCCGCTGGCCGTCGGCGGCGCGGCGATGGTCGTCGCCGGGTACGCGCGCGGCGCGGAGGGCGCGTGGGTGGCGATGGCCCTCACCGCGCTCGCCGTCCTGGTCTGGCGGATGGTCGAACCCCCGGAGAACTACCTCCGCGACGTCACGGCCGGCGTCTTCGCCGCCTTCTACGTACCGTTCCTGGCCACCTTCGTGGTGATGATGCTCGCCTCGCACGACGGTCCGTGGCGGGTCTTCGTCTTCCTGCTGCTGACGGTCGTCAGCGACACCGGCGCGTACGCGGTGGGGTGGCGCTTCGGCACGCACAAGCTGGCGCCGCGCATCAGCCCCGGCAAGACCCGCGAAGGCCTGGTCGGGGCCGTCACCTTCGCGATGGCGGCAGGCGCGCTGTCCATGCAGTACCTGATCGACGGCGGTCGCTGGTGGCAGGGTCTGCTGCTGGGCCTCGCCGTTGCGGCCAGTGCCACCCTCGGCGACCTCGGCGAGTCGATGATCAAGCGCGATCTCGGCATCAAGGACATGGGCAAGCTGCTGCCGGGCCACGGCGGCATCATGGACCGCCTGGACTCGCTCCTGCCCACCGCGCCCGTGGTGTGGCTGCTCCTGGTGATCTTCGTCGGCTCCGGCTGAAATCCGCCGCGCGGGGATGCGATCAACGGCGTCCTGGGGTGGACTTGATCAACCCCCCTGGACGCCGAGCCACTGGAGCGAGCATGGCCGCGAAGCCCTTGGTACCGCCCTTCACGCGGGAGACCGCCATCCAGAAGGTCCGCATGGCCGAGGACGCCTGGAACTCCCGCGACCCCGTGAAGACCTCGCTCGCCTACTCGCCGGACAGCCGCTGGCGCAATCGCGCGGAGTTCGTCAACGGGCGGGACGAGATCGTCGCGTTCCTCACCCGGAAGTGGAACCGCGAGCTGGACTACCGCCTGATCAAGGAGCTGTGGGCCTTCGACGGCAACCGGATCGCCGTCCGTTTCGCCTACGAGTCCCACGACGACTCCGGCAACTGGTACCGCTCCTACGGCAACGAGAACTGGGAGTTCGACGACCAGGGCCTGAACTGTGTCCGCCACGCCTGCATCAACGACCTGCGCATCGACGAGTCGGAGCGGGCCTACCACTGGCCGCTCGGACGCCGCCCCGACGACCACCCGAGCCTGTCGGACCTGGGGTTCTGAGCCGCGCGGACCGTGCCGCGGCACGTGTGCGGTGCGCCTGGGGCACGCCCGTGGCGGACCCGTGCTGGCCCTGCGATCCTCGTCCGGCTAATCTCGAACATGTGTACGAGTTGCCATCGGATCTGGAACGTCTGCGGGTGATCCGGCTGTACCTCCAGCTGCAGATCGACGCCGTGGACGCCAGGATCCGGAAGGCGGAGGCCGGCGTCCGCCCCCGACGGCGACCCGCCCCCGCCCGGGCCTGGCGCCTCCAGAGCGTTCCCGATCCCCAGGGCGGCCCCGGCCGCGGCGTCGTCCACCGCGACGACTGCCGCGTCCCCGGCGGGGGGCGGCTCAGCGCCAAGGAGTTCGAGATCGCGCTCGGCATGCCCGAGGTCGGCGTGTGCGGGATCTGTCGTCCGGACCGCGGCGCCCTCAGGTCCTGACGGGGTGCTGCGCGCCCTGCGCCTTCCGGGCGCGGCGCTCCGACTCGACCGCCGCGGCGCCGGCGCACACGACCGCGCCCAGGGCGAAGCCCACGGCGGCCGGGTTGACGTAGCCCGGCACGGACGCGGCCGTGTAACTGCCCCCGTCCTTCGTCTCGCAGACGAAGCCGAGCGGCACGTACTCCACGCGGTAGCCCACGACGTGGAGCGCCCGGTCCCACGGACCCGGCGACCTGCAGGGTCGCAGCGGCGCTGAATCGGTGCCGCCGTCCTCCGCCTCGATGACGGCTCCCGCGACGTGCATCAGGCCCCAGGTGTACATTGCGACCGCGCAGGCGCCGAGCAGTGCCGCGCCGCTCTTGAGCCGTACCTCCCGCCCGGCGCCGCGCACCCCGGACCGGCCGAGGGTGCCGAGGCCGTAGCCGGCCAGGCCGAGGACGGCGATGAGGCCGGCGGGGACGAGCAGCAGGAGGACCATCGGGCGAGTCCATCAGCGCGGGAGCCGGACGGCTGTGACGGAGCCCACAGTTCCGGCAACAGGGCTGTCACGGTGTGCGCGGTCCTGAACGGTCCCCGCGTGGGGCGGTGTTGGGGGCTGGACCGGGTCTGTCAGGTACGGCGGACGGCGGCCTTGCGCAGGCCGTGGACGGCAGCGCCGGCGGCGATCACGGCGGCGCCCGTGAGGACCGAGGCCACGGGGAGCGCGAAGGCCAGCACGAGGCAGCCCGCCGCGCCGACGATCGGCACGGCGCGGACAGGACGGCCCTCGGCGGGGCTCAGCGTCCAGGCGGAGGCGTTGGCGACGGCGTAGTAGACCAGCACCCCGAAGGACGAGAAGCCGATCGCGCCGCGCACGTCCGTGGTCGCGGCCAGGACGGCGACGACCGCGCCGACGGCGAGTTCGGCACGGTGCGGGACCTGGAAGCGGGGGTGGACGGCGGCGAGCGCGTGCGGCAGGTGCCGGTCGCGGGCCATCGCCAGCGTGGTGCGCGAGACGCCCAGGATCAGGGCGAGCAGCGAGCCGAGGGCGGCCACCGACGCGCCGGCCCGCACGACGGGCGCCAGCGCGGGCACACCGGCCGCGTGGACGGCCTCGACCAGGGGCGCGGCGGTGCGGGCGAGGCCGCCGGGGCCCAGGACCAGCAGGACGCACACGGCGACGGCCGCGTAGACGACCAGGGTGATGCCGAGTGCCAGCGGGATCGCCCGCGGGATCGTCCTTTGGGGGTCGCGAACCTCCTCGCCGAGGGTGGCGATGCGCGCGTACCCGGCGAAGGCGAAGAACAGCAGCCCGGCCGCCTGGAGGACCCCGCCGAAGGAGGCGTCGGCGCCGACGTCGAGGCGGGCCGTGTCCATGGCGCCGGAGGTCAGGCAGGCGGTGACCACGATGGCGAGCACCGCGAGGACCACGGCGACGATGGCCCTGGTCAGGAGCGCGGACTTCTGCACCCCGGCGTAGTTCACCGCGGTGAGGGCGACCACCGCGGCGACCGCGACGGCGTGGGCCTGGCCCGGCCACACGTAGGAGCCCACGGTCAGGGCCATCGCCGCGCAGGAGGCGGTCTTGCCGACGACGAACCCCCACCCGGCCAGATAGCCCCAGAACTCCCCGAGCCTCTCGCGGCCGTACACGTAGGTGCCGCCCGACTGCGGGTAGCGGGCCGCGAGCCTGGCCGAGGAGGTGGCGTTGCAGTACGCCACCACGGCCGCGAGGGCGAGGCCGAGCAGCAACCCGGAGCCGGCCGCGGCGGCGGCCGGGGCGAGTGCCGCGAAGATCCCGGCGCCGATCATCGACCCGAGCCCGATCAGCACGGCGTCCGACACCCCAAGGTGCCGCTTCAGCTCCCCGCTGCCCGTGGCGGCCGACGTGCTCATCACTCACTCCCCAGTCCACCGGTGCCCGAACCGGTCAGGATTGCCGTACCGGCGCACGATAGCGGCACGAGATGGACGGCCCCTGACAGCGGCCGCGCAGCGGTGTGGGGCCGCTGCCCCGGACCGTCCCCGGCGTGCCTGCCGGATCGTGCCGAACGATCGCCGCCGTTGGGCCAGGGGATTGGGAACGGGTTCAGCGTGACCCCACTGCCGCGCGCACGGAGATCGGGGTGGTAACCCCCCAGCCCCGCAGCCGGGTTGTATTGGGGGAGCAGGGTCCCGGGAGTGCCCCACCGTGCTTCTGGTCCGCGTCACGAAAATCCGAGCGACACCGTGCGGCGGGCTTCAGTACCGTCGGCCGCATGGACGCAGACTCCGCCGACCTGACGTGGCGACCGCTCACCATCGGGGACGCGAAGGCGTCGGCCGACCTCCTCAAGGCCATGGAGGCCGAGGACAGGACCGGCGAGCACTACGAGGAGGAGGACACCCTCCAGGAACTGGTGGATCCCTACGCGGACCTGCAGCGTGCGAGCCTCGCCGCCTTCGACGGCGGCCTGATGGTCGGCTACGTGAAGGCCGCCTACAAGCCGACCGCCGAGGACATACACCGGGTCATGGTCGACGGCGGGGTGCACCCGGACTACCGCCGCCAGGGCGTCGGCACCGCGTTGCTCAAGGCTGGGACAGCGGGCGCGAAGGCGTTGCATGCGCAGCATCACCCGACACTGAAGCTCGTGGTCGAGGCCCAGCAGTGCGAGCACATCCCCGGCGCGGCCCAGCTCTTCCGCTCCCAGGGGTTCGCGCCGGCCCGCTACTACCAGTCCATGGAGCACCCGCTGCGCGACGCGATCCCGGACACGGCGATCCCGGACGGGTTGCGGGTCGAGCCGTGGTCGGAGCAGAACGACGAGGAGTTCCGGATGATCCGGAACGAGGCGTTCAAGGACCACTGGGGCACCGTCCCGGTGCCCGCGGACGCCTGGAAGAACAAGATCACCAACCACAGCTTCCGGCCCGAGGTCAGCTTCCTGCTCCGGGACGTGGCGAACGGAGCCCCGGCGGGCATGCTGGTGACCATGTCGTGGGACGCCGACACGGCGGCCACCGGCGTGCGCGAGGCCTACTTCATGCTCATCGGGACGCTCCGGGAATACCGCAAGCGCGGAGTCGCCGGCGGGCTGATCGCGCACGCGCTGCGCAACGCCGCCGACCAGGGCTACGGAAAGGCGGGCCTGAGCGTGGACTCGGCGAATCCCAGCGGGGCGTTCGGCATCTACGAGAAGGCCGGGTTCGCGCCCAAGGAGCGGTCCGTGCGGTGGGCGCTCGACGTCCAGTGAGCGGGGTGCACGATGTCGCGATCATCGCCCTTATTTTTTGGACGCACCCGGCGTCGCTCACGCCCCCGTCCGTGCCCCGCAGGGGGTAGGCCAGGGGGCACCGGTGTTCCGATGCTCTGGGCCGCCGCCACGGCGCGAGCCTCCGAGATCCGGGCTCACGTCGGGCTGTCGCGGGCAAGGCAACGGCGAGTCAGCCCGATGCGCGGACAGCGTTGGCTGAGCGGTTCCTACTCGGGTCGAAAGACCTGCGCCAATCCTTGGGCAGTGTCTCTTATCTCTGGCGCCAGACCCAGAGCGGTGCGGTAGGTGACGCCGGACACGGTTATCCCTTCGCCCAGCCGGGACAAGGGGAGTTGTTGTGTCTGCCCATCAGTAGGTCCCCCGACGAACGTGACAAGGACATAGACGGAGCTGGGGTCCACCGACGGTCTCACCACTGAGTTCGCCGTGTCGTTGGCGGGATGGGGTGGAGCACTCGACTTACTCATGGCGGCCCCGCACCCGACCACGGTGAGGAGCAACGCGACACAGCCCGCTGCACGGAATGATTGCACGGCAACATTTTCTCAGTGGGTGACGACGATGCCGCCCTGCGAAGCCGCGCGATGGACGCGGGCAACCGCGGTCCGGTTCGCGGCGGTTGACGTGCCGCATGCGTGCCTGATGCACACGGGTGCAGCGGGGCCTCGGGTCGCCGAGCCGGTTCTGGGCGCTGGAGAATCGCGCGACCGACGTGAGAGGCGGCCTTCCCTTGGAGCACCCCTGTGCACACCGCCGTTCCGCTGCCGCGAGACGAAGAGGCCGGCAGGAACCTGCTTGGCCCGGCAGCCATTCCGCGGGGGCGCTCATCGATCAACCGCCCGTACTTTGTAGGCACCGGGCGCGGCTTGAGCTCCCTGGCGCGATAAATCGCCCGAGTCTCCTCTTCTACGGGATCGAATCGTAGGTGCTTGCGGATTCCCATTTCTTTTCGAACTGGTCCCTGAAGAATGTGTACCAATCACCGTCGTTGCGCCGAGTCACAGTGAAGGTGGGGCGTTGCCAATGATTGGCCCGGAAGGTGGCGAGGCGCATGATGATTTTCCCCCGGTCTGTCGAGGGATCTGAGGCGATCACCGTGTAGTGCGGCACATGGGTCAGGGTCCTGATTTCCAGCCTTCCGGAAACGGGACTGGCCGGCGGTTCCACGAGCCTCCTGAGATTGCCTTCCAGGTTGGCACTGAGATCGCCGGCGCTCCGGTTGGCGGCTTCACTGGCCGCGATGGCCATGGCTGGGCTGTTCGGCGCGATGACGAGGATCCTGACGTTCAGGCCCGCGGTGACGGCTCTCCTCAGTTCCTGTTCGTACGACGCCAAGTGCAGTTCAAGTGTCCAGCCGTGGAGCCACAATTCACGGGAGGACGAGATCATCTCCTTGATCTCGTCGGCGTCGTCCACCTCACTGAAGAAGCGGTCAGCGTTCGATCGAGCGAGCCCTGCGAGAGACTCGTTGATCCTGTCGCCCTGTGAGCGAATTCTGAGAAGTGAGAAACCCACGAGAGCCAGCACCGCCAGAACACCGGAAGTAATGACTTCCTGCGAAGTCTTCCCGACCAGTCCTAGAACGCCGAATGCGACGGCTGCGACCAGCGTCACGTAGAGGTCGAGACTGTGCATCACGCTGCGTACGGTCCGCGAAAATCGGGAACCCGAATCGGACATGCCGCCCCCCTGGGAAGAATCTCTCCAGGAGGGTTGTCTCCAGTGGCGGGTGCCGTGAATCATCCAGCACGCCGAGCCAGGGCCGGCCCACGGCTACCAGCGATGGCAGAGGACGCTGGGGCCCCGCTTTTCACTCAAGCCCATGTGCCCGAGCACCAGACGCCGTCCCTCGGCCGTGCAGAATCGGCTGGTGCTGACAGGGGACACCTGAGGGTGACGGGAGCCTCACCCATCTGACCTGGGCCGCCCCAAACGATCTGCGACACTGGACGGACCATGCCTGCACCCGGAGAACTCACTTTCGTCGCGCCGCGCGCCGCCAAGAAGCCGCCGCGGCACCTTGCCGACCTCACGCCCGACGAGCGGCGGGAGGTGGTCGCGGAGCTGGGGGAGAAGCCGTTCCGGGCCAAGCAGCTGTCGCAGCACTACTTCGCGCGGTACGCCGACGACCCGGCCGCGTGGACGGACATCCCGGCGGCGTCGCGCGGGAAGCTGGCCGAGGGGCTGCTGCCGGATCTGATGTCGGTCGTGCGGCACAGCAGCACGGACAACGACACGACGCGCAAGACGCTGTGGCGGCTGTTCGACGGGACGCTGGTCGAGTCGGTGCTGATGCGCTACCCGGACCGCGTGACGATGTGCATCAGCTCGCAGGCGGGCTGCGGCATGAACTGCCCCTTCTGTGCGACCGGGCAGGCCGGCCTGGACCGGAACCTGTCCACCGGCGAGATCGTGCACCAGATCGTCGCGGGCATGCGCGCGCTGCGTGACGGGGAGATCCCGGGCGGCCCGGCGCGCCTGTCGAACATCGTCTTCATGGGCATGGGCGAGCCGCTGGCCAACTACAAGCGTGTGGTCGGCGCCATCCGCCGGCTGACCGACCCCGAGCCGGACGGGCTGGGGCTGTCGCAGCGGGGCATTACCGTCTCCACGGTCGGCCTCGTGCCGGCGATGCTGCGTTTCGCGGACGAGGGCTTCAAGTGCCGCCTCGCGGTGTCGCTGCACGCGCCCGACGACGAGCTCCGCGACACCCTGGTGCCGGTCAACACGCGCTGGAAGGTGCGCGAGGTGCTGGACGCCGCGTGGCACTACGCGGACGTGTCCGGGCGCCGCGTGTCGATCGAGTACGCCCTGATCCGGGACATCAACGACCAGGCGTGGCGCGCCGATCTGCTGGGGCGGCTGCTCAAGGGCAAGCGCGTGCACGTCAACCTGATCCCGCTCAACCCGACGCCGGGCTCGAAGTGGACGGCGTCGCGGCCCGAGGACGAGCGGGCGTTCGTCGCGGCGCTGGAGGCGCACGGCGTCCCGGTGACCGTGCGGGACACCCGCGGCCAGGAGATCGACGGGGCCTGCGGGCAGCTGGCGGCTTCCGAGCGCTGAGCGGCGCTTGCTAGGGTGGCGGTCGTTTGCGGCCGTTTGCCCTGAACGGCCTGAACGATCGACAACAGAACATCCGACAGGGGAGCGCACACAGCGCTGAGAGTGCGGCACGGCCGCAGACCCTCGAACCTGATCCGGGTCATACCGGCGTAGGGAGTCACTTGATGAGCACCATCCGTCGGCGTGCCGCCGGCACCGCCCTCGTTGTCGCGCTCGGCGCGGCGTCCCTCGCGGCCTGCGGCGAAGGCGGCGATTCCGCCGGCGGCGGTTCCAAGACCGTCACCCTCGTCAGCCACGACTCCTTCGCCGCCTCGAAGGCCGTGCTGAAGGAGTTCACGCGGCAGACCGGCTACACGGTCAAGGTCCTG
This sequence comes from Streptomyces sp. NPDC088733, assembly GCF_044751185.1. Lineage (NCBI taxonomy): Bacteria > Bacillati > Actinomycetota > Actinomycetes > Kitasatosporales > Streptomycetaceae > Streptomyces > Streptomyces sp. NPDC088733. Next base: position 99,794 of record NZ_JBIVLH010000015.1, on the reverse strand, counting down.
CGCGGCGGCGACGCGGGCGCGGCGGTCAACCAGGCCGTGCTGTCCAAGGGCAACCCGCAGGGCGACGTCTTCTTCGGCGTCGACAACACCCTGCTCTCCCGCGCCCTGGACAACGGCCTGTTCACCCCGTACGAGGCGAAGGACCTGGACAAGGTGCCCGCCGCCCTGCAGCTCGACGCCGCGCAGCACCGTGTCACGCCCGTCGACTTCGGCGACGTGTGCGTCAACTACGACCGCGCCTGGTTCACCGCGCACAAGGTGCCCGTTCCCGAGACCTTCGACGACCTGGTCAAGCCGGAGTACAAGGACCTGCTGGTCACGGAGAACGCCGCGACCTCCTCCCCGGGCCTGGCCTTCCTGCTCGCGACCACCGCCAAGTACGGCGACGGGGGCTGGCAGGACTACTGGACCAAGCTGAAGGCCAACGGCGTCCAGGTCGTCGACGGCTGGGAGCAGGCCTACTACGACAACTTCTCGGGCGCGGGCGGCGGCAAGGGCGACAAGCCGCTGGTCGTGTCCTACGCCTCCAGCCCGCCCGCCGAGGTGCTCGCGCTGAAGGAGCAGCCCGCGCAGGGCCCGACCGGCGTGGCGACGGCCACCTGCTTCCGGCAGATCGAGTTCGCCGGGCTGCTGGACGGCGCGAAGAACAGCGAGGGCGGCAAGGCGCTGATCGACTTCCTGCTGAGCCGCGCCTTCCAGGAGGACATGCCGCTCAGCATGTTCGTCAACCCCGCCCGGGACGACGCGAAGCTGCCCGAGGTCTTCACCAAGTACGCGCCCGTGATCAGCGGTTCGGCCACCGTCGAGCCGAAGAAGATCGCCGCGAACCGTGAGCAGTGGGTCAAGACGTGGTCCTCGCTCGTGCTGAAGTGACCGGAGCGGCCCGGCGCAGGGCGGCCGCCCTGCGGCCGCACGCCGTGCGGCTCGGCCTGATGGCCGTGCCGGCCGCCTTCTTCGCGGTGTTCTTCGGCTACCCGGTCGCCGCCATCGTCACCCGCGGGCTCCGCGAGGGCGGCCACTGGCGCCTGGACCGCTTCGCGGACGTGCTGGGCGATCCCGACATCCTGCACGTGCTGTGGTTCACCTGCTGGCAGGCGGCCGCCTCGACCGCGCTGACCCTGGCGGTGGCCCTGCCGGGCGCCTATGTGTTCGCGCGCTTCGACTTCCCCGGACGGCATCTGCTGCGGGCGGTGGTGACCGTGCCCTTCGTGCTGCCGACGGTCGTCGCCGGGTCGGCGTTCCTCGCGCTGCTGGGGCGGGGAGGGCTGCTGGACGAGCTGTGGGGGGTGCGCCTGGACACCACGGTGTGGGCGATCCTGCTGGCGCACGTCTTCTTCAACTACGCCGTGGTCGTACGGACCGTGGGCGGCCTGTGGGCGCAGCTCGACCCGCGGCAGGAGGAGGCCGCGCGCGTGCTGGGCGCCGGGCGGTTCGCCGCGTGGCGGCGCGTGACGCTGCCCGCGCTCGCGCCGGCCGTGGCGGCGGCCGCGGTCATGGTGTTCCTCTTCACCTTCACGTCCTTCGGGGTCGTGCAGATCCTCGGCGGACCCGCCTACTCCACCCTGGAGGTGGAGATCTACCGCGAGACCGCGCAGCTGCTCGACCTGCCGACCGCGGCCGTGCTGACGATCGTCCAGTTCGCCGCCGTCGTCGGCATCCTGGCCGTGCACGCACGGACGGTACGCCGCCGCGAGAGCGCGCTGCGGCTGGTCGACCCGGCCGGGACGGCCCGGCGGCCGCGCGGCGCGGGCGAGTGGGGGCTGCTGGCCGGGACGCTCGCGGTGGCCGCGCTGCTGATCCTGGTGCCGCTCGGCGTCCTGGCCGAACGGTCACTGGACGGGCCTACGGGATACGGCCTGGACTTCTACCGCGCGCTCGGCTCCTCGGACGGCAGCGCCGGCACCTTCGTGGTCGCGCCCGTGAACGCCGTGTGGAACTCGCTGGAGTACGCGGCCGCGGCCACCGCGATCGCCCTGGCCGTCGGCGGTCTGGCGGCGGCCGCGCTCACCCGGCGCGCCGGGCGGTTCGTCCGCGGCTTCGACGCGCTGCTGATGCTGCCGCTGGGCACCTCCGCCGTCACCATCGGCTTCGGCTTCCTCATCACCCTCGACGAACCCCCGCTGGACCTGCGGTCCTCGTGGATCCTCGTGCCGCTCGCCCAGGCCCTGGTCGGGGTGCCCTTCGTGGTGCGCACCATGCTGCCGGTGCTGCGTGCCGTGGACGAGCGGCTGCGCGAGGCCGCCGCGGTGCTCGGGGCGTCGCCCCCGCGCGTCTGGCGCGAGGTGGATCTGCCGCTGGTGCGGCGGGCCCTGCTGGTGGCGGCCGGCTTCGCCTTCGCGGTGTCCCTCGGCGAGTTCGGGGCGACGGTCTTCATCGCGCGGCCCGACAACCCCACGCTGCCGGTCGCGGTGGCCCGGCTGCTGGGGCGGGCCGGCGAGCTCAACTACGGGCAGGCGATGGCGCTGAGCACCGTGCTGATGCTGGTGTGCGCGGGTGCGCTGCTGGCGCTGGAACGACTGCGGGTCCGCACGATCCGCGGCGACGAGAGGCCGGGGGAGTTCTGATGGCCCTGCTGCGACTGGACGGCGCCACAGTGCGCTTCGGCGGACGGCCCGTCCTGGACGCCGTGGACCTGGAGGTCGCCGAGCACGAGACGGTGTGCGTGCTCGGGCCCAGCGGCGGCGGCAAGTCCACGATGCTGCGCGCCGTGGCCGGGCTGCAACCGCTGGACGCCGGGCGCGTCCTGCTCGGCGGCCGGGACCAGACGGGCGTTCCGGCGCACCGCCGCGGGGTGGGCCTGATGTTCCAGGACCACCAGCTCTTCCCGCAGCACGACGTGGCGGGCAACGTCGGCTTCGGCCTGCGGATGCGCGGCACGGGACGGGACGAACGCGAACGCATGGTAGGGGAGTTGCTGGAACTGGTGGGGCTCCCCGGCGCGCAGCGGCGCGCCGTGGCCTCCCTGTCGGGCGGTGAGCAGCAGCGGGTCGCGCTGGCCCGCGCGCTCGCGCCGGAGCCGCGGCTGCTGATGCTGGACGAGCCGCTCGGGCAGCTCGACCGGGGCCTGCGCGAGCACCTCGTGGTCGAACTGCGCCAGCTCTTCCGCCGGCTCGGCACGACCGTGCTGGCCGTCACCCATGACCAGGGCGAGGCCTTCGCGCTCGCCGACCGGGTCGTCGTCATGCGCGACGGGCACGTCGAACAGGCCGGGACGCCGCTGGAGGTGTGGCGGCGGCCCGCGTCGGAGTTCGTGGCCCGCTTCCTCGGCTTCGGCAACGTACCGGCCGTGACCGTCACCGGCGACGCCGCCGACACCCCCTGGGGCAAGATCCCCGTACCGCCCGGATCACCGCAGGGGCCCGGCCGGCTCCTGGTGCGCCCGGCCGGGGTGCGGCTCGTGCCGGTCGAGGAGGGGCTGCCCTGCGCGGTGGCCGCCCGCACCTTCCGCGGCGACCAGGTCACGCTGCTGCTGGAGCCCGCCGACGGGCCGCGCCTGGAGGCCTCGTGCGCCCTGCGCGACGCGCCGTCCGAGGGCGCGACGGTCGGCATCGCCTTCGCCCCCGACGAGGTCGTGCTCCTCGGGACGTGAGGCCCGGGGCGCCGGCCCCGATGGGGACCCGGATCCCGGGTGCGCCGCCGTCGGCGCGAGGCGGTGTTCGTCTCCGGCGCCGCGCGCGTGCCAGCGCCCGGGCCGGTCCTCGTCGGGAACCGGCGGCCCATGGGCGCAACTGCCCTCGCGGCCAGGACCGGTGCCGGGTTCGCCGTGCGGGACGGACGTGTTGAAGCGGGCGTTGCATCGGTGCGTTCGGCGGGTGGCCGAGCGCGTGTCCTTGGGGCCGTGCCCCGTCGGACAGCCCTGATGTGGTGGCGCAGCTCGCGCCCGCGCGCCGGGTTCGCCGTGCGGGACGGGCGTGTTGAAGCGGGCGCCGCAGCGGTGCGTTGGGCGGCGGCCGAGCGCGTGCCCTTCGGGCCGTGAGGTGGCGGTACGGAGCCGCCGGCCGTCGGGATCCCGTGCCCGGCGCCGCAGGGCTGTGAGCGCCTTGCGCAAGCCGGGCGGCCCGCTCTCACCGGGCAGGCCCGGCTCGATGGCGTCCGCCGGCCGCCGTACGGCCGCGCCCACCCGGGAGAGGGCCCCGGCCCCCGCGTCGCGGGGGCCGGGACGCGGGCCTACTGGTTGCCGTCCGCCGAGAGGCGGGCCAGCGCCCTCGGGGCGTCCTCGATGGAGTCCACCAGGGCGATGCGCGGCGCCATGCTGCGGCCCTCGGCGAGGGCCTGGAGCAGCGGCCAGGCCGGGAGGCGGGTCGTCCAGTGCTCCTCGTCGACCAGCACCATGGGGCGCGGGACGCCGTTCGACTCGTAGTAGTTGGGCGTGGTGTTGTCGAAGATCTCCTGCACGGTGCCGGCCGCGCCCGGGAGGAAGACCACGCCCGCCGTGCAGCGGGCCAGCAGGCCGTCCTCGCGGGTGGCGTTGGCGAAGTACTTGGCGATGTGCGCGGCGAAGGCGTTCGGCGGCTCGTGGCCGTAGAACCAGGTCGGCACGCCGACGGAGACGCCCCCTCCGGGGTAGCGGTCGCGCACGGCGAAGACCGCGCGGGCCCAGTCGGTGATGGAGGGCCGGAAGGAGGGGACCTGGGCGAGGGTGTCCAGGGCGTCCTTGAGCATCGCGTCGTCGAAGGGGGCCGCGTACGCGCCGAGGTTGGCCGCCTCCATGGCGCCGGGACCGCCGCCGGTCGCCACGGTCAGGCCCTCGCGGGCCAGCGCCCTGCCGAGCCGGGCGGCGCCCGCGTAGGCGTCGGTGCCGCGGGCCATGGCGTGGCCGCCCATCACGCCGACGACACGGGATCCGGCGAGGAGTTCGTCGAAGGCGTCGGAGACGGCGTCGTCGTGGATGCTGCGGAGCATCGAGGCGAAGATGTCGCCCGTGCCGCGGGTGCGCAGGAACCACTGGTACGCGTGCGCGTCGGGCGTCGCGTCGTACCCGTCGGGGCCGGTCAGGCCCTCGTACAGGGCGTCCGGGGTGTAGAGCGAGCCCCGGTACGGGTCGAAGGGCAGCTCCGGCACGGGCGGGAAGACCAGGGCGCCGGTGGAACGCACATGGGCGGCGGCCTCGGGCTCCATCGGGCAGCCGAGGAACACGGCCTCGGCGGTGTCCGCGGAGAGCAGGGCGAAGGTACGGGTCGTCAGATCGACCGACTGCACGCGGTGTCCGCGCAGGGAGCCCGACGCGGCGACGCGGTCGAACTCGTCCAGGGTCTCGATCTCGGTGTCGCGGGGCGGCTGTTGCACGCCCGCCACCCTAGCGAGCGCCCGCGGACGGGTCGGGGGCGGGGGATGGGGGCGCCCGGTTCGAGGAGGGGAATCGGGCGCCCCGGTCCAATGGGGCCCGGACGGTGCCGGGCCCGGGGCCCACTACGGCAGGGGGAGAGTGCCGAGGTGGGAGACCAGCCAGGTGACCGGGGCCACCAGGACGAGCGCGGTGGTCGTCCGCAGGGTGGCGGCGGAACGCAGCAGGGAGGCGGGGGCGCCGAGGCGGGTCAGCGCCGACGTCGAGGGGCGCCGGGCCCGCCGGGCGTCGACCGTCGCGGTGAGAGCGGTGGCGGCGGCCGCGACGGCGACGAGCGTGGCGCCGAGGACGGTCAGCGGCCCCAGCGGCCGGACACCCGCGTCGAGCCGGGCCGTCGTGGCGAGCCCGGCGGCGCACACGGCGCACAGCACACCGAGCGGCCGGCCGACGCGCGGGGCCTCCTCCTGAAGGGCGCGCCCGGCGAGCAGGCGCAGCGCGGTCGGCCGGCAGGAGGCCAGCAGGCGGCCGCACTCGTGGAGCAGCCCCGGCATGGCCAGGACCAGGCCGATGGCGATGAGGATCCAGCCGCCCGCCACGGCCGGGGCGATCCCGCCGAGTCCGCCCGGCAGCGGGAGGAGCGTGCCCGCCGGGGTCCGGCGCGCGTCGTGGGCGGCGGTGATCTCGACGGCGAGGCCGATCGTGGTGAGCGCCGCGCCCCAGGGCAGTCCGGTGGGCGGCGTGCGCACGACCGTCTCGTCGGTGGCCGCGGTGCGCGCCGCCCGCAGGCAGTACGCGGTCGCCACGGCGCAGACCACCGGCACCAGGGCGATCAGGGTGAGCGCCCCCACCAGCGGCAGCGGGCGGTCCGCGCCCAGCGGCCCGGCGAGGGCGCCGCCCAGCGGGGAGCCGGGCAGGTCGCCGCGCAGGTGCAGGAAGGCCAGCAGCGCGAGCAGGACCCCGAGCCCGGTGCTGAGGGCGGTGCTCGCCGCGCCCAGCAGCGGCAGCCCGTGCCGTCCGAGCCCGGCCGCGGACAGGCCGGCGTGCAGCCGCCCGCTGGGCTCGGTGCGCGCGACGAACACCGACAGGTGGACGGTGGCGGCGAACGGCACGGCGCACCACGCGAGCCGGATCAGCCCGCGGCCGGTGTCCCCGGGGTGGACGAGGGCGTGGCCCAAGGTGGCGAGCAGCAGGAAGCCGGTGCCGGCGGCCGCCGCGACGACAAGGGCCCGGCGGGCGAGGACGGCCGGCCGCGAGCCGAGCGCTACACGGAGGCTGAGCACGAGTCGGCGCCCTCTCGGTCCTGCTGCGGCATGCCCGCGACGGGGCGCCCGTCGACAAGGGTGATGACCCGGTCGGCGAGCGAGACGACCTCGGGTTCGTTGGACGCCAGGACGACGGTGATGCCGTGCGAGCGCGCCGCGCTGGTCAGCATGCGCAGCACCTGGGAGCGGTCGGCGCGGTGCAGCGGGGCGGTCGGCTCGTCCGCGAAGACCACGGCCGGCCGGTTGACCAGGGCCCTGGCGATCGCGACGCGCTGCCGTTCGGCCTGCAGCAGCTGGCCGGGGCGCTTGCGGGCGGCGCCGCCGATGTCGAGGCGGTCCAGCCAGTCCTGGGCGGCGGTGCGGGCCGTGCGGTAGGGGATGCCGGCCAGCAGCAGCGGCAGCGCCGCGTTCTCACGGACCGTCAGCTCGGGCAGCAGTTGCGGGGTGCTCTCGACCCAGCCGAACCGCTCGCGGCGCAACCGCTCGCGTGCGGCGCTGCCCAGGGTGTGCACGGGTGCGCTGTTGAACCACACCTCGCCCTGCTCCGGCAGCAGTTCGCCGGACAGGCAGCGCAGCAGGGTCGTCTTCCCGGCGCCGTGCGGGCCGAGGATGCCGAGGATCTCGCCCTCCCGCACGCCCAGGGACACACCGAGCAGGGCGGGTGAGCGGTCGTGCGTGTGGCGCAGGCCGCGGGCCCACAGCACGTCGTTGTCGGGTGGGTTCACGTTGGCCTCTAACGAACGCGGGGAGTCCGGGTCACTGCGGGCACGCTACGCGCCAGGACCCCCGGGGCCGCGCTTCCCGAGGGCTGTTCCCGCACGCGGCCACCCGTGCGGCCTACGCCGGCCGCCGGTGAGTGGGCCGAAGGGGCCCGGCGGTGCCGAAAGGCGGGGGCACCCCCAGCCGTCAGGCTGGGGGTGCCCCCGACACCGGCTGGAGCGCCCCGGAGGCGAACCGAGCCCTGAGAAGACGTCAGAGCTTGGTCCAGGCCTCCGTCAGCACCGTGCGCAGCACGCCCTCGATCTCGTCGAACGTCGACTGGTCGGCGATCAGCGGCGGCGCGAGCTGGACGACCGGGTCGCCGCGGTCGTCGGCGCGGCAGTACAGGCCGTTCTCGAAGAGCGCCTTGCTGAGGAAGCCGTACAGGACGCGCTCGGTCTCCTCGTCGGTGAAGGTCTCCTTGGTGACCTTGTCCTTCACGAGTTCGATGCCGTAGAAGAAGCCGTTGCCGCGGACGTCGCCGACGATCGGCAGGTCGTGGAGCCGCTCCAGGGTGGCGCGGAAGGCGTCCTCGTTGTCGAGCACGTGCTGGTTGAGCTGCTCGCGCTCGAAGATGTCGAAGTTGGCGAGGGCGACCGCGGACGACACGGGGTGGCCGCCGAAGGTGTAGCCGTGCAGGAAGGTGTTGCCGCCCTTGTAGAAGGGCTCGGCGATGCGGTCGGAGATGACGCAGGCGCCGATGGGGGAGTAGCCCGAGGTCATGCCCTTGGCGCAGGTGATCATGTCCGGGACGTAGCCGAACTTGTCGCAGGCGAACATGGTGCCGAGCCGGCCGAAGGCGCAGATGACCTCGTCGGAGACGAGCAGCACGTCGTAGCGGTCGCAGATCTCGCGCACGCGCTGGAAGTAGCCGGGCGGCGGCGGGAAGCAGCCGCCCGCGTTCTGCACCGGCTCCAGGAAGACGGCCGCCACGGTGTCGGGGCCCTCGAAGAGGATCTGCTGCTCGATCTGGTCGGCCGCCCAGCGGCCGAAGGCCTCGGGGTCGTCGCCGAAGATCGGGGCGCGGTAGATGTTGGTGTTGGGCACCTTGAACGCGCCGGGGACCAGCGGCTCGAAGGGCGCCCGCAGGCCGGGGAGGCCCGTGATGGACAGGGCGCCCTGCGGGGTGCCGTGGTAGGCGACGGCGCGCGAGATGACCTTGTACTTGCTCGGCTTGCCCTTGAGCTTGAAGTACTGCTTGGCCAGCTTCCACGCGGTCTCGACCGCCTCGCCGCCGCCGGTGGTGAAGAAGACCTTGTTCAGGTCGCCGGGGGCGTAGTCCGCGAGTCGTTCGGCGAGCTCCACGGCCTTGGGGTGGGCGTAGCTCCACACCGGGAAGAAGGCGAGTTCCTGCGCCTGCTTGTAGGCCGTCTCGGCGAGCTCGACCCGTCCGTGGCCGGCGTTGACCACAAAGAGGCCCGCGAGGCCGTCGATGTACCGCTTGCCCTTGTCGTCGTAGATGTACGTGCCCTCGCCGCGCACGATGGTCGGCACAGGGGCGTTCTCGTACGACGACATGCGGGTGAAATGCATCCACAGGTGGTCGTACGCGGTCTTTGAATGGTCCGCGCTCATGACTATCTGGTTCCCCAGGTGTAGGTCTGCTTCCGGAGCTTGAGGTAGACGAAGCTCTCGGTGGACCGCACGCCGGGCAGCGTGCGGATTCGCTTGTTGATCGTCTCCAGGAGGTGGTCGTCGTCCTCGCAGACGATCTCGATCAGCAGATCGAAGGAGCCCGCGGTGACGACGACGTACTCGACCTCCGTCATCGCGGCGAGCGCGTCGGCGACGGGGTCGATGTCGCCGTCGACGGTGATGCCGACCATGGCCTGCCGCCGGAATCCCACGGTGAGCGGGTCGGTGACGGCGACGATCTGCATGACGCCCTGGTCGAGCAGCTTCTGGACGCGCTGGCGCACGGCCGCCTCGGACAGGCCCACGGCCTTGCCGATGGCGGCGTACGGACGCCTGCCGTCCTCCTGGAGCTGCTCGATGATCGCCTTGGAGACGGAGTCGATCACAAAGGTGCCGTTGGCGCCCCTGGGATCCGGAGTACGAGTGGCCACGGACACACTGTGCATGAGAGGTCAGCAGTCGCGCAAGCCCCAATCAATGAAATCCGCAGTTTTGAGGCCTCAAACTCACGGAATCCATTGTCGCGGAGTTTCGGCTATGTCGAATACCGCAGTGCTGTGGGTACTCTGGGGGCGTCTCACACATCGGACAGGACAGGGAGAGGTGCAGTGAGCGAGCTCCGTATCTTGCGCAACTACATCAACGGAGAATTCCGCGACGCCACTGACGGGCGCACCACGGACGTGGTCAACCCGGTCACCGGCGAGGCTTACGCGACCGCCCCGCTGTCCGGTGCCGCCGACGTCGACGCCGCCATGGCGGCGGCCGCGGCCGCCTTCCCGGTCTGGCGCGACAAGACGCCCTCCGAGCGCCAGAAGGCGCTGCTGAAGATCGCCGACGCCTTCGAGGCGCGCGCGGACGAGCTGGTGGCCGTCGAGAGCGAGAACACCGGCAAGCCGATCGGGCTGACCGCGAGCGAGGAAATCCCGCCGATGGTCGACCAGATCCGCTTCTTCGCGGGCGCCGCCCGCATGCTGGAGGGCCGTTCCGCCGGCGAGTACATGGACGGGATGACCTCCATCGTCCGCCGTGAGCCGGTCGGCGTCTGCGCCCAGGTGGCGCCGTGGAACTACCCGATGATGATGGCCGTGTGGAAGTTCGCCCCGGCGCTCGCCGCGGGCAACACGGTCGTCCTGAAGCCCTCGGACACCACGCCCGCCTCCACCGTGCTGATCGCGGGGATCATCGGTGGCGTCCTCGCCGAACTGGACCTGCCCCAGGGCATCTTCAACGTGGTCTGCGGCGACCGCGACACCGGCCGGCTGATGGTCGAGCACGCCACGCCCGCGATGGCCTCCATCACCGGCTCGGTGCGGGCCGGCATGCAGGTCGCCGCCAGCGCCGCCAAGGACGTCAAGCGGGTCCACCTGGAACTGGGCGGCAAGGCACCGGTCGTGGTCTTCCAGGACACCGACATCGCCAAGGCCGTCGAGGACATCTCCGTCGCCGGCTACTTCAACGCCGGCCAGGACTGCACCGCCGCCACCCGCGTCCTGGTGCACGAGTCCATCCACGACGAGTTCGTCGCCCAGCTCGCCAAGGCCGCCTCCGACACCAAGACCGGCGCCCCGGACGACGAGGACGTGCTGTACGGCCCGCTCAACAACGCCAACCAGCTCGCCCAGGTCACCGGCTTCATCGAGCGCCTGCCCGCGCACGCCAAGGTCGAGACCGGCGGCCACCGGGTCGGCGACAAGGGCTACTTCTACGCCCCGACCGTGGTGTCCGGCCTCAAGCAGGACGACGAGATCATCCAGAACGAGGTCTTCGGCCCGGTCATCACCGTCCAGTCCTTCACCGACGAGGACCAGGCCGTCGAGTGGGCGAACGGCGTCGAGTACGCCCTGGCGTCCTCGGTGTGGACCAAGGACCACGCGCGCGCGATGCGCATGTCCAAGCGCCTCGACTTCGGCTGCGTGTGGATCAACACCCACATCCCGCTCGTCGCCGAGATGCCGCACGGCGGCTTCAAGAAGTCCGGCTACGGCAAGGACCTCTCCGCCTACGGCTTCGAGGACTACACCCGCGTCAAGCACGTCATGACCTCGCTCGACGGCTGACACCACCGGCACCAGCCTCCGCCACGGCCCCGGCGCGACCCCGCGTCCGGGGCCGCGGCACGTGCGCGTACGCTCCGGACCATGGAGGATCGAAGATCTCTTGAACAGCGCATACGCGCATGGCTCGTTGTCTTCGTGGTGTGCCTGGTGCTGAGCGGCGTGACCGCGTTCCCGCTCGTCCACGAGGTGCGGTGGCTGGACGGCTGGGACCTTCCCGGCTTCGCCGACGACTGGATCTCCCGGGTGCGGGAGGGGCTGGACGCCACCGACGCCCACTACCCGTTCCTGTTCTACGGAACCGACTGGCTGGCCTTCGCCCACTTGGTGATCGCCACCGCCTTCTACGGCGTCTGGCGCGACGCGGTGCGGAACATCTGGATCGTGGAGTGGGCCATGATCGCCTGCGCCGGGGTCGTCCCGCTCGCGGCGATCTGCATCCCGCTGCGGGGCCTGCCGCTGTGGTGGATGCCGGTCGACATGGCGTTCGGCGTCTTCGGTGTCGTCCCGCTGCTGATCCTGCGCCGCATGATCAAGCGGCTGGAGGCGATGCCTCCGGTGCCCGCCGCGCCGTCCGGGCCCCTGTCGGGCGCGGGCGCCCCGGCCTGAGCACCCGGCCGGACGCCCCGCCCGCCGTCACCGGCGGGCGGCAGGGTCCGGCCGGCCGCCGAGCTCGTCGAGCAGCACCTCGATGCGGTTGGAGGTGACGGCGTCCACGCCGAGCCGCTCCAGCCGGCGCATCGTACGGCGCAGGTCCGCCGTCCACGCGCCCACCAGCAGGCCCTCGCCGCGCGCCCACGCCACCAGCGGTCTGCGCACCAGCCCGAAGCGCAGATTGACCCAGCGCGGCCGCAACTCCGTGAGCAGCAGCGGGGGCACCGGCGCGGCGGTCTTCCAGGTGAGCGCGATCTCCGCGGCCGGGTCGCGGTCCCGGACGGCGAGCATCACCGCGGCCTCGCCGCAGTAGTACGTCCGGTCCTCCGCGCCCGCGTCCCGCACCGCGGCCAGGACCGCGGGCGCCGACTCCGGCACCGTCATGTCGACCAGCGCCCGGCACCCCTCGACCGCGCCCAGCGCCTCGTACAGCGTCGGGATCCCCGGCGGCAGGGCGGCCGCGGGCAGTCCGGCGAGAGCGGCGTCCACCCCCCACAGCCGCGTGAGGGTGGGATCGTGCAGCAGCACCGGCACGCCGTCGCGGGTCACCCGCACGTCCATCTCCACCGCGTACGCCCCCGCGCGCAGCGCGCTGCGCAGCGAGGGCAGGGTGTTCTCGCGGTGGCGGTACGGGTCGCCGCGATGGGCGACGGCTAGCGCTGCCATCCGGCCAGGTACGCGTCGATCTCGGCGGACAGCCGCGCCTTGCCGCCGGCGTCGAGGAAGGACGCCTCGACGGCGTTCCGGGCCAGCGCGGCCACGCCCGCCTCGTCCAGCTCCAGCAGCCGGGCGGCGACCGCGTACTCGGAGTTGAGGTCGGTGCCGAACATCGGCGGGTCGTCGCTGTTGACCGTGACGAGCACGCCCGCCGCGACCATCTGCTTGATCGGGTGCTCGTCGAGGTCGGCCACCGCGCGGGTGGCGATGTTGGAGGTCGGGCAGACCTCCAACGGGATGCGGTGCTCGGCCAGGTGCTCCAGCAGCCGCGGGTCCTGGGTGGCGCTGGTGCCGTGGCCGATGCGCTCGGCGCCCAGCTCGTTCAGCGCGTCCCAGATCGTCTGCGGGCCGGTGGTCTCGCCCGCGTGCGGCACGCTGTGCAGGCCCGCCGCGCGGGCACGGTCGAAGTACGGCTTGAACTGCGGGCGGGGCACGCCGATCTCCGGACCGCCCAGGCCGAAGCTCACCAGGCCCTCCGGGCGCAGTTCGGTCGCGATCCGCGCGGTCTCCTCCGCGGAGGCGAGTCCGGCCTCACCGGGGATGTCGAAGCACCAGCGCAGCACGATGCCCAGTTCCTTCTCGGCCGCCGTGCGCGCGTCCTCGATCGCCTCCACGAACGCCCGGTCCGGGATGCCGCGCCGCACCGAGCTGTACGGGGTCACCGTCAGCTCGGCGTAGCGGATGTTCTGGCGCACCATGTCGCGGGCGACCTCGTACGTCAGCAGGCGCACGTCCTCCGCGTCGCGGATCAGGTCCACGACGGACAGGTAGACCTCGATGAAGTGGGCGAAGTCACGGAAGCTGAAGTACTCGGCGAGTGCGGCGGGGTCGGAGGGCACCTTGGAATCCGGGTGCCGCGCGGCCAGCTCGGCGACGATGCGGGGCGAGGCGGAACCCACGTGGTGGACGTGGAGTTCGGCCTTCGGCAGCCCCGCGATGAAGGCGTCGAGGGCGGGCACGGTGTCGGACATGCGGTGATCCTCCTGAGCGGTCGGCGGCAACGGCCATCGTAGACGCGAAATTGTTGCGGTCCGCAGTCTTCGCAGGCCATAGCATTGCCCGACGTAGCCAGGAGGATCACCGCATGTCCGACGACCGCGAGACCCCGGCGCCCCACGACGCCGCCCCCGCCCAGCCCCCCGTCCCGCCGCCGGACGACACCCCCGACGACCGCACCCGGGCCTTCCGCCGTTCCCCGGCGGAGCCGCAGCCGGCGGCACCGGAGCCGGTCGGCCCGGCGGCCGAGGGCGTGTCGCCCGCCGGTCCGGTCGAGGGCGTTCCCACGCGTGAGTTGGGTGCGGCGGAGCCGGTCGGCCCGGCCGTCGAGAACGTGCCGCCCGCCGGTGCGGTCGACGGCGTTCCCGCGCAGGGGTTCGGCGCGGCGGAGCCGCAGGCCCCGGCCCCGGCTGACAACCCGTGGGCCCCGCCGGTGCCCGGGGCCGGACGGCCTGCCGGTCCCGTCGAGGCTGTCCCCGTGCGGGAGTTCGGTGCGGGGGAGCCGCAGGCAGCGGCACAGGTCGGCAACCCGTGGGCCCCGCCGGTGCCCGGGGCCGGGCAGCCGGCCGTGCCGCAGTCGGGGCCGTGGGGGTACCCCCTGGCCGCCGCACCGGCGCAGGCGCAGGGGGCGGGGGATCCGTGGGCGCCGCCGCCCATACCGCAGGCGCCCGGCGTGGAGATGACGAAGCGGCCCGTGCCCGCCGACGCGCCCGCGCCGCAGGCTCCGACGCAGCCGTACCCGTACGGCCCGTGGGGAGCCGTCCCGCCGCAGGGGCAGTACCCGGGCTACCCCGGATACCCGGGGTACGCCGACTACCCGGGCTACCCGGGCCACCCGGCCTACCCCGGCGGCCCGTACGGGGCCTGGGGGCAGCCCGCCCCGCGCAACGGGTTCGGGGTCACCGCGATGGTGCTCGGCATCATCGGGTCGATCCTCGGCATCGCGTGCTTCGGGGCGTTCCTCGGCCTTCCCCTCGGGCTGGCGGCGCTCGTCTTCGGCATCGTCGGCCTGCGGATCGTGCGCCGCGGCGAGGCGACCAACCGCGGCCAGGCGCTGACCGGCCTGATCCTCGGCATCGTGTCCGTGGTGGTCTCCGGAGCGATGATCGCGCTGGTGGTCGGCGGGATCGCCGGCGGCTGGTTCGACACGATGGACGACGAGCTGATCAGCGCGGACCAGGGCGCGTACGGCACGCCGATGGCGGCCGGCAGCCCCGTGACGTACGACGACGGCGTGGTGGTGACGGTGTCCGCCGCCCACGCGGCCGGCGGCGCGCCCGCGGACGCGGTCTCCGACGGTACGGCGGTGACGTTCACCGTGACCGTGGAGAACACCGGCGACCAGACCGCCGACATGGAGGACTCCGAGGCCAACGCGTACGCCGAGGAGGAGGACGACGACACCCTGGAGGACGTCACGCGGGGACGCGGGCTGCCCTCCGAACTGCGTTCCGGCGCGACGGTGACGTCCGACGTCACCGTGATCGTGCCCGACGACGACCCGGACGGCAGGTTCCAGGTCGAGATCGCCCCGGGCTACGACTACGACTACACCTACTGGGAGTTGCCGCTTCCCTGACCTGCCGCCGCGGCCGGCCTACCGCCGCACCGCCTCCAGCGCGAGCAGCGCCACGTGCAGCGACAGGCAGGACTCCACCTGGTCCAGGTCGACGCCGAGGACGCGCTCGACGCGGTGCAACCGGTCGTAGAAGGAGGGCCGTGACAGGTGCGCGGCGTCCGCCGCCGCGGACTTGTTGCGGCCGCTCTCCAGGTAGACGGCGAGGATGCGCACGAGGTCCGTGCCGTGCTCGGCGTCGTGCGCCAGCAGCGGGCCGAGTTCGCGCTCGACGTACGTCTGGAGGCGGGCGTCGTCGCGCAGCAGGTGCAGCAGTCCGCGCAGCCGTACGTCGGGCAGCCGGTAGTAGGCGCGTCCGCCGCCCGTCCTGCCCCCCTCCTGCCGGGCGCCGTGCAGTGCGGCGTCCGCGACCTGGGCGGCCTCCAGCAGGGTCCGGCGGGCGTCGCGCAGCGATCCGACGGAGGAGCCCGCGGCCATGACGAAGGCCGGGCCGCCGTCGGGGGCGGGCTCGGTGAGCCGGGTGAGGGCCGCGGCGAAGCCCTCCAGCGCGCTGTGCTCGTCGTCGGCGGGGCCGAGGGAGACCAGGACGCCGACCGCGCCGTCGTCGAGGGTGCCGGTGAGCGCGGTCAGCCCCCGGTCGCGCACGGCCTGGCCGGCGGTCTCGGTGAAGTCCCGCAACCTGGCCTGCGCCTCCAGGGCCGCGGCGACGCCCGCGCCGCGCAGCCGCAGCATGACGCCGACGAGGCGGCGCCCTTCCAGGGGCACGCCGATCGCCCGGGCGCGCAGGGCGACGTCGGAGACGGTGAGGGCGTGGGTGAGGATTCCGGACAGCAGCGTGCGGTGGGTCTGGCGTTCCAGCGACTCGCGGTCGCGTTCCAGCAGGCGGTTCAGGGCGAGGGTGGCGGCGCCGCGTTCCAGCAGCACGGTGTGCGGGTGCGGGCGCTGGTCCGCCGCCGGCGCGGGGTCCGGCAGCGGTTCCCCCACGACGACCAGCCGCCCCCAGTCGCGGCCGCGGGCGCCGACCCCGGTGACCAGCCAGCCGGTGCGGGGGTCGTGGCCGGTGCGCCCGGCCGGGGCGACGCCGCGGCTGCGCCGCTCCCAGCCGTCGAGCAGGGCCTGCGGGTCGTGGCCCGCCGGGTCGAAGGCGAGCACCTGGTGGGAGAGGTTCTCCAGGACGACGGGCGCGCCCGCGATGCGCGCGACCTCGCGGACGATCTCGTCGGCCTCGGCGCCCTCCACGGACAGCTCGTTGAAGGTCTGGTGGATCGCCTCGGAGGCCCGCAACTCGCTGAGCTGGGCGTCCACGACGTGCGCGTGCACGGCTTCGGTGACGGCGACGAACCGCACCTCGTTGCGGAGCGCGACGAGTGTCAGCCCGCGCCGCTCGGCGGCCCGCACCAGCGGCCGCGGCAGGGTGTCGGCGTACCGGCGGCCGAGTTCGACGACCAGGCCCGCGGCGCCGACGTCGGCGAGGTCGTCGATGTACCGGGCGAGCGGTTCCTTGTCCTCGGGGAGCATGACGCCCGTGGTCAGCACCAGTTCGCCGCCGTGCAGCATGCCGGCGATGTCGGCGAGTTCGCTGACGTGCACCCAGCGCACCGGCCGGCCGAGGCCGTCGGCGCCCGCGACGACCTGCGGCGACCCGCGCCGGAGCGCGTCGAGCTGCAGGACCTCGGCGACGGTGGGGAACACGGTGCGACCTCCGGTGGAGGGAAGGACAGGATCGGCGGGCTGACGGGGAGGCGCGCCCGCGGGCGCCACTGCCACCGTAGCCCGCAGGGTGTAAGGGCGGCCGGGGCACGGCATGCGATGTGTCGGTTGCCGGGCGCGGCCGGCGTTCGGCATTGTCCACGTCAGCGGCGCCACCGGATCGTCAGCGGTCGCCGATGAAGACAGATTTCGTCGCGTAACCAAAAGGAAACAACGGAATCACTTGTTGGGGCGAGCCTACTCTGTCAGGATCGTCCACCAATCCAGGCTTTGGCCACGCAGCCCGAGCGGATCCGAGGAGAAGACGATGGCCCTCAGTGCGCATGGCGCGTTCGATGTGCAGGAACGGTTCGCCGAGGGGGCCCAGTACATCGCCGGAGAACTCCGCCCGGGCACGTCCGGCCACGACCACACCGTGATCGACCCCGCCACCGGCAAGGCCGTGCACCAGTATGCGCTGGCCGGCACCGCCGACGTGGACGCGGCCGTCGCCGCCGCGAAGGCCGCCCTGCCCGGCTGGGCGGGCGCCACCCCCGCGGCCCGTTCCGACGCCCTGCACCGCTTGGCGGCCGTACTGGCGGAGCGGGCGGCGGAGTTCGCCTGGGCGGAGTCGCTGCAGTGCGGCAAGCCGCTGCGGCTGACCACCGAGTTCGACGTGCCCGGCACGATCGACAACACCGCCTTCTTCGCCGGGGCCGCCCGCCATCTGGAGGGCAGGGCCGCGGCCGAGTACTCCGGCGACCACACGTCCTATGTGCGCCGCGAGCCGGTCGGCGTCGTCGGGTCCGTCGCGCCGTGGAACTACCCGCTGCAGATGGCCGCCTGGAAGATCCTCCCGGCCGTCGCCGCGGGCAACACCATCGTGCTCAAGCCCGCCGAACTGACGCCGCTGACCTCGCTGATGTTCGCGCAGGCGGCCGGCGAGGCCGGCATCCCGGACGGCGTGGTCAACATCGTCACCGGCGCCGGCCGGCCCGCGGGCGAGCACCTGGTCGGGCACCCCGACGTCGCGATGACGTCCTTCACCGGCTCCACCGCCGTCGGCAGGCGCGTCGCCGAGATCGCGACCGCCACCGTCAAGCGCCTGCACCTGGAACTCGGCGGCAAGGCGCCCTTCGTCGTCTTCGACGACGCCGACCTGGAGGCCGCCGTGCACGGCGCCGTCGCCGGCGCCCTGATCAACACCGGCCAGGACTGCACGGCGGCGACCCGCGCCTATGTGCAGCGGCCCCTGTACGACGCCTTCGTCGCCGGGGTCGCCGACCTCTTCGCCGGCATCCGCGTGGGCGACCCCTTCGACGCCGCGACCGACCTCGGGCCGCTGATCTCGCACGCCCAGCGCGACCGCGTCGCCGGCTTCGTGGACCGCGCCCGGTCCTACGCCACGGTCGTCACCGGCGGCGAGACCCCCGCGGCGGCGGGCGCGTTCTACCGGCCCACGTTGATCACCGGCGCCGCCCAGGACAGCGAGATCGTCCAGTCGGAGATCTTCGGCCCGGTACTGGTCGTGCTGCCGTTCGACAGCGATGATGAGGGTCTGGATCTGGCCAACGACTCGCCCTACGGCCTGGCGGCGTCCGCGTGGACCCGCGACGTCTTCCGCGCCGGACGCGCCACCCGCGAGATCAAGGCGGGCTGCGTCTGGGTGAACGACCACATCCCGATCATCAGCGAGATGCCGCACGGCGGCTCCAAGGCCTCCGGCTACGGCAAGGACATGTCCGCGTACTCCTTCGACGAGTACACCCAGGTCAAGCATGTGATGTACGACAACACCGCGGTGGCCCGCAAGGAGTGGCACCGTACCGTCTTCGGCGACCGCTGACCCCGCCGCCGGCCCCAGGACCGCCCCCACCGGCCCGTACGCCCGTCCGTCCCACGCAATTCCGCCTCTGGAGGCAGCACCGCCATGGAGATGTTCGAGGGCCTGTCCGAGCCCGTACGCACCGCGTGGGAACGCAGCCTGGCCGGCGGGAGGGCCTCCCTCAGCCGGCGCCGGGTGCTGGGCGCCGGTCTCGGTGTCGCGGGCGCCGGGGCGCTGACCGCGTGCGGCATCCCGGCCGCCGCCGGCAACCGGGGCGGAGTGAAGAGCGACGACCTGTCCGACAAGGACAAGTCGCTGGTCTTCTCCAACTGGCAGCTCTACATCGACATGAGCGACGACGAGAAGCACATGCCGACCCTGGAGGCCTTCGAGAAGAAGACCGGGATCAAGGTCAAGTACACCGACGACATCACCGACAACGTCGAGTTCTTCGCCAAGATCAAGCCGCAGCTCGCGGCCGGCCAGTCCACCGGGCGCGACCTGGTCGTCCTCACCGACTGGATGGCGGCCCGGATGATCCGGCTGGGCTGGGCGCAGCCGCTGGACCCCACGTACCTGCCGAACGCCTTCACCAACCTGGAGCAGCGCTTCCGCAACCCGGACTGGGACCCCGGGCGCGCCCACTCCTACCCCTGGCAGGGCATCGCGACGGTCATCGCGTACAACGAGAAGGCCACCAAGGGGAAGAAGGTCGCCAGCATCTCCCAGCTGCTCGACGACCCCTCCCTCAAGGGCCGGGTCGCGATGCTGAGCGAGATGCGCGACACCATCGGCATGACGCTGCTCGACCTCGGCAAGCAGCCGGAGTCCTTCACCGCCGACGACTTCGACGCCGCCGTCGCCCGGGTCCAGAAGGCCGTGGACAGCAAGCAGATCCGCCAGTTCACCGGCAACGAGTACACCGACGGCCTGGCCTCGGGGAACATCGCGGCCTGCGTGGCGTGGGCCGGTGACCTGGTCCAGCTCCAGGCCGACAACCCCGAGATCAAGTTCGTGATCCCCGACGCCGGCTACCTGTACTCGACGGACAACATGCTGGTCCCGGCGGGCTCCAAGCACCGCAAGAACGCCGAGCTGCTCATGGACTGGTACTACCGGCCCGCGATCGCCGCCGAACTGTCGGCATGGGTCAACTACATCACGCCCTGCGCCGGCGTGTACGAGGAGCTGCTCAAGATCGACAAGGACGTGGCCGACAACCCGCTGATCATTCCCAACGCGGAGATGAAGGCGAAGGCCCATCCCTTCCGGTCCCTCACCGCCGACGAGGAGACCGCCTTCGAGGGCAAGTTCGCCAAGCTCATCGGCGCCTGACCGGCCACGCAGACAGGGACTCGACGACATGACCCAGCAGACCGCATCGCCCACCGACAAGCCGGCCGGACCCGGCGGCCCCGCCGGCGGCGCCGTGACACTGACCGGCCTCGGCAAGACCTACGGCGACTTCACCGCCGTGCACCCGCTCGACCTGACCATCCCCGAGGGCTCCTTCTTCGCCCTCCTGGGCGCCTCCGGCTGCGGCAAGACCACCACCTTGCGCATGGTCGCCGGACTGGAGGACCCGACCTCCGGCACCGTCCGCATCGGGGACCAGGACGTCACCGCACTGCCGCCCTACAAGCGCCCGGTCAACACCGTCTTCCAGAACTACGCCCTCTTCCCGCACCTGGACATCCACGAGAACGTCGCCTTCGGCCTGCGCCGCCGCGGCATCAAGTCCGTGAAGAGCCAGGTCGAGTCCATGCTCGACCTGGTCGAGCTCGGCCACCTCGCCCGCCGCAAGCCGCACCAGCTCTCCGGCGGCCAGCAGCAGCGCGTCGCCGTCGCCCGCGCCCTGATCAACCACCCCAAGGTGCTGCTGCTCGACGAGCCGCTGGGCGCCCTGGACCTCAAGCTCCGGCGCCAGATGCAGCTGGAGCTCAAGCGCATCCAGACCGACGTCGGCATCACCTTCGTGCACGTCACGCACGACCAGGAAGAGGCCATGACCATGGCCGACACCATCGCGGTGATGAACGCCGGCCGCATCGAGCAACTCGGCGCCCCCACCGACCTGTACGAGAACCCGCGTACCACCTTCGTCGCGAACTTCCTCGGCCAGTCCAATCTGATCGAGGCCCAGATCTCCGGCACCAGTGGCGACGACCTGCTGCTCAGCGTCGGCGACCGGCGGCTGGTCATGCCCGCCGCGCGCTGCGCCGCCAGGAGCGCGCAGTCCGGCGACAAGGTCCTCGCCGGGGTGCGGCCCGAGAAGATCACCATCGTGCACGCCGACGACGCCGAGGGCATCCCCTCCGGACGCAACTCCATGACCGGCCGGATCGTGGACGCGAGCTTCATCGGGGTCTCCACGCAGTACGTCGTCAACAGCCCCTGGTGCCCCGAACTCGCCGTCTTCGCGCAGAACGTGGAGCGCGACGGCCGCCTGGTGCCCGGCGCCGACGTCGTCCTGCACTGGAGCCCGGCCCACACCTTCGGCCTCGACGCCGCCCAGGACATCGAGGCGGGGGAGGTCAGCGCGTAATGGCCGCCCTCTCCCCGGCACCCGCGGGCGCGCCCGCGCAGCTCCCGCCGGCACCCCCCGCCGCGGCCGCCGGACGCCGCAAACTCGTCCCGTACTGGCTGCTGCTGCCCGGCATCCTGTGGCTGCTGGTCTTCTTCGTGGCCCCGATGGTCTACCAGGCCTCGACCTCCGTGCAGACCGGTTCACTGGAGACCGGCTACCGCGTCACCTGGCACTTCGCGACCTACTGGGACGCCTTCCAGGAGTACGACGTCTTCTACCTGCGGTCGCTGGTCTACGCGGGCATCGCCACCGTGCTGTGCCTGGCCGTCGGCTACCCGCTCGCGTACACCATCGCCTTCAAGGCCGGCCGCTGGCGCAATGTGCTGCTGGTGATGGTCATCGCGCCGTTCTTCACCAGCTTCCTGATCCGGACCCTGGCCTGGAAGACGATCCTGGCCGACGACGGCGTCGTGGTCTCGGTGCTGGACAAGCTGCACATACTCAACGCGACCGCCGCGCTCGGCCTCACCGCCGACGACCGCGTGCTCGCCACGCCGCTGGCGGTGGTGTGCGGACTGACCTACAACTTCCTGCCCTTCATGATCCTTCCGCTGTACACCTCGCTCGAACGCATCGACCCGCGGCTGCACGAAGCGGCCGGCGACCTGTACGCCCGCCCGTTCACCACCTTCCGCAAGGTGACGTTCCCGATCTCGCTGCCCGGCGTCGTGGCCGGCACGCTGCTCACCTTCATCCCGGCCTCGGGCGACTACATCAACGCCGAACTGCTCGGCAGCCCCAGCGAGCAGATGATCGGCAACGTCATCCAGTCGAAGTTCCTGACGGTGCTCGACTACCCGACGGCCGCCGCGCTGTCGTTCATGCTCATGGCCGTGATCCTGGTGATCGTCTCGGTGTACATCCGCAAGGCGGGAACGGAGGAGCTGGTCTGATGCCCGTTCTCACCTGGGTGCGCCGCCACCTGGTCGTCTTCGCCGGCGTCGCCGCCCTGGCGTACATGACGCTCCCCAACGTCATCGTCCTGATCTTCTCCTTCAACCAGCCCAAGGGCCGCTTCAACTACTCCTGGAACCACTTCTCGCTCGACGCCTGGCAGAACCCCTGCGGCGTCGGCGACATGTGCGACTCGGTGTCGCTGTCCCTGGAGATCGCCGTCCTCGCCACGATCGGCGCCACCGTGCTGGGCACCATGGTCGCCTTCGCGCTCGCCCGCCACCGCTTCCGCGGCCGCGCGCCGGTCACCGGGCTGATCTGGCTGCCGATGGCGATGCCCGAGATCGTCATGGGTGCCTCGCTCGGCACCCTCTTCCTCAACATGCGCATCCAGTTCGGCTTCTGGACCATCCTCATCGCGCACATCATGTTCTGCCTCAGCTTCGTGGTGACGGCGGTCAAGGCGCGCGTGATGAGCATGGACCCCCGGCTGGAGCAGGCCGCCCAGGACCTGTACGCCACACCGTGGTCCACGTTCTGGCGGATCACCTTCCCGATCGCCGCGCCCGGCATCGCGGCCGGCGCCCTGCTGAGCTTCGCCATCTCCATCGACGACTTCATCATCACGCAGTTCAACGCGGGCCCCACCACGGTGACTTTCCCGATGTTCGTCTGGGGCGCCGCCCAGAAGGGACTGCCCGTCCAGGTCAACGTCATCGGCACGCTGATGTTCGTGGTGGCCGTGCTCTGCGTGGTCGCCGGACAGCTGCTGGGGCGCCGCAGGAAGGCCCATACGTAGGCCGGACACGACATGTGTCGGCCCCGACCCCCCGCATCCCCAAAGGTGTGAGAACCCATGGATCCAGCCCGTTCGCTCGCCGACGCGCAGCCGACACCGTACTGGCTGGAGGACCCCGGCAGGCCGCGGGCCGGATCCGCGCTCGTCGGCGACGAGCACTGCGACCTGCTGGTGGTCGGCGGCGGCTACACCGGGCTGTGGACCGCGCTGCTGGCCAAGGAGCGCGACCCGCGGCGCGATGTCGTCCTCGTCGAGGGCAAGGAGGTGGGCTGGGCGGCGTCCGGCCGCAACGGCGGCTTCTGCGCCGCCAGCCTCACCCACGGCCTGGCCAACGGACTCGCCCGCTGGCCGGGCGAGTTCGCCGCACTGCACGAGCTCGGCAACCGCAACCTCGACGGCATCGAGGAGGCGGTCGCCCGCTACGCCATCGACTGCGACTTCGAGCGGACCGGCGAGATCGACGTGGCCACCGAGCCCTACCAGTTCGACGCCCTGCGCGCCGCCGCCGAGGAGGCGGCCCGGCACGGCGTCGAACTGGAGGTGCTCGACCGCGAGCAGGTGCGCGCCGAGGTCGACTCGCCCACCTTCGTCGGCGGCCTGTGGGACCGCACCGGCGTCGCCATGCTCCATCCCGCCAAACTGGCCTGGGGCCTCAAACGCGCCTGCGAGGAACTGGGCGTACGGGTCTACGAGCACACCCGCGCCACCGGACTGGCCCGCAACGGCTCGGGCATGGCCGTCCGCACCCCGTACGGACGGATCTTCGCCCGGCACGTCGCGCTCGGCACCAACGTCTTCCCCTCGCTGGTCAAGCGCGTACGCCACTACGTCGTCCCGGTCTACGACTACGCCCTGATGACCGAGCCGCTCAACGCCGGCCAGCTCGGCGCGATCGGCTGGAAGCGGCGCCAGGGACTCGGCGACAGCGCCAACCAGTTCCACTACTTCCGGCTGACGGCGGACCACCGCATCCTGTGGGGCGGCTACGACGCCATCTACCCCTACGGCGGGCGCCTGGACGCCGCGCGCGACGAGCGCCCGGAGACCTACCTGAAGCTCGCCGGGCACTTCTTCCGCTGCTTCCCCCAGCTGGAGGGTGTCCGCTTCACCCATGCCTGGGGCGGCGCGATCGACACCTGCTCGCGCTTCTCGGCCTTCTTCGGCACCGCCCACGGCGGACGGGTGGCCTACGCCGCCGGCTACACCGGCCTCGGCGTCGGCGCGACCCGCTTCGGCGCCGACGTGATGCTCGACCTGCTGGCGGGGGAGACCACCGGGCGCACGGCGCTGGAGATGGTGCGCAGCAAGCCGATGCCCTTCCCGCCCGAGCCGCTGGCCTGGGCCGGGATCGGGCTGACCAAGTGGTCGATGGGCCGCGCCGACCGCAACGCGGGCCGCCGCAACCTGTGGCTCAAAGCGATGGACCGGCTCGGGCTCGGCTTCGACAGCTGAGGCCGGAGCACCCGGCGGGCCCCTCCCGGCGGCCTGTGACGGGAATCACCGGCGAAAGATCCGAAAACTCGCGTAATGATCGGCCCCCGCGCCCCTCTCACCGTGTGACAGGCATGAACACACACACGGAACGGAGGAACCGGCATGGTCGGCACCGGCGCGCGCGGCGCGGTCGAATGGCTGGTTTCCGTGGCACCCGACCCCGAGACCACCCGGTGGGAATGGGAGCGCAACCCCCTCGGGGTGACGCTCCTGCCCGCCGGGCGGCTCTGGGACGTCCTCATCCTCACCGGCGAGCTCGGCTACCCCACCCTCGACGTGCTGACCCGGCTCGTCGACCGGACCGGACCCGTCCTGGCCGACTTCGGCGACTCCCGCATGGGCTTCCTCGTACCGCCGGGCACCGCCGCCCGCTGGATCGGCACCGGCGTGCGCACCGCGGGCAACGGCACGTGGATCGTCGTGCCCTACCCGGGCCGGGCGACCGGCGGTGTGCGCTGGCTCGTCCCGCCGGACGGCACCGGCCACCTCACCGACCCCGGCGTCCTCGAACTCGCCATGCACGAGGCCGCCGCCCATCTCGCGGTGCACCGGCCCCGCGACACGGAGGAGTGAGGCGGGGGGCCGCGGGCCCGGTGCGCGACACTGGTTCCATGATCCGTTCCGGACACCCGACGGCGGCGGCCTGACGTGGGGCTCGCGCCGGGCCACGCCGCGTTCCTGGAGACCGTGCTGCCCGTCTGCGAGCAGCTCGGCCTGGTGCTCGCCGGCGGTCACGCGGTGCACGCCCACGGGCTGCGCGGCGCCCCCTCCCGCCACCTGGACCTGGTGACCTTCAGCTCCACCTCCGTCGGGCGGATCGCCGCGGCGCTGGAGGGCGCGTGCACCGCGGCCGGGTACGAGGTCGCCGACCTGCCCCGCACCCCGCTGTCCGCGCAGTTCACCGCGGCGCTGCCGGGATCGCTCGCGTACACCGTGCACATCGCCAAGGAGCCGCTGTCGCACCCGCCGGTCCCGATCGGCCTGGGGCTGTCGCGGCCGGTTCCGGTCGTCGCCCTGGAGGACTGCGCCGCGCTGAAGGTGGCCGCGCTCGTCGACCGGGCCCAGCCCGGCGACCTCGTCGACGTCCGGGCCATGGCCGCGTGGTTCGCCCCCGGGGAGCTGCTGTCCATGGCGGTGCGCCGCGACGAGGACTTCGAGCCCGGCGCGCTCGCCGACCGCCTGGACAAACTGGTCGGGGCCGACGACCGCGCCTACGCCGCCCGCGGCCTGGAGGCCGCAGAGGTCGCCGAACTCAAGCGCTGGGCCTTCGCCTGGGCCCAGGACATCCGGCTCGACCTCATGGAGGGCATGGAGCGGCCCGACGATCTGTACGACATGTAAAGCGAACGCCGCGGTCGCCGACACCTTGGTGCTTGGAACCGCCTCCCGCACTGGTGAGACTGGCAGCGAAGGACGTGCGGGACGACAGGGAGAACAGCCGTGACCGACAAGCACATCACGCACTGGATCGCCGGGCAGGCGTGGGCCGGTACCGCGGAGCGCCACGGCGACGTGTACGACCCGGCGACCGGCGCCGTCACCGGGCGGGTGGACTTCGCGGCGATCGCCGAGGTCGACCAGGCCGTCGGCGCGGCCGCCGCCGCGTTCAAGGAGTGGCGCAACGCCTCCGTCGCCAAGCGCACCGCGGTGCTCTTCGCCTTCCGGGAGCTGCTGAACGCCCAGCGCGACGAGCTGGCCGCGATCATTGTCTCCGAGCACGGCAAGGTGCACTCCGACGCCCTGGGCGAGATCGCCCGCGGCATCGAGGTCGTCGAGTACGCCTGCGGCATCCCGCAGTTGATCAAGGGCGGCTTCACCGAGCAGGCCTCGACCGGCATCGACGTCTACTCCATCCGCCAGCCGCTCGGCCCGGTCGCGATCATCTCGCCGTTCAACTTCCCGGCCATGGTGCCGATGTGGTTCTTCCCGATCGCCATCGCCGCGGGCAACACCGTCGTCGTCAAGCCCTCCGAGAAGGACCCCTCCGCCGCCAACTTCCTCGCGGAGCTGTGGAAGCGGGCCGGGCTGCCCGACGGCGTCTTCAACGTCGTGCACGGTGACAAGGTCGCCGTCGACCGCCTCCTGGAGCACCCGGACATCAAGTCCGTCTCGTTCGTCGGCTCCACCCCGATCGCCCGCTACGTCTACGAGACCGGCACCCGCTACGGGAAGCGGGTCCAGGCACTCGGCGGCGCCAAGAACCACATGCTGGTGCTGCCCGACGCCGACCTGGACCTGGCCGCCGACGCCGCCGTCAACGCCGGTTTCGGCGCGGCCGGCGAGCGCTGCATGGCCGTCTCCGTCCTGGTCGCGGTCGACCCCGTCGGCGACGAGCTGGTCGGGAAGATCAAGGAGCGGATGGCCGGCCTCACCGTCGGCCCCGGCTGCAGCGCCACGTCCGAGATGGGCCCCCTGGTCACCGGCGCGCACCGCGACAAGGTGACGTCCTACCTCGACGCGGGCCTCGCCGACGGCGCGACCCTCGCCGTCGACGGCCGCGAGCACGCCGTCACCGGCGACGCCACCGAGGGCGGCTTCTGGCTCGGCCCGACCCTCTTCGACGACGTCAAGCCCGGCATGTCGGTCTACAACGACGAGATCTTCGGCCCGGTCCTGTCCGTGGTCCGGGTGGGCTCCTACGACGAGGGCCTGGAGCTGATCAACTCCAACCCGTACGGCAACGGCACGGCCATCTTCACCAACGACGGGGGTGCGGCGCGCCGCTTCCAGCACGAGGTCGAGGTCGGCATGGTCGGCATCAACGTGCCGATCCCGGTGCCGGTGGCGTACTACTCCTTCGGCGGCTGGAAGGCCTCGCTCTTCGGCGACACCCACGCCTACGGCCCCGACGGCGTCCACTTCTTCACCCGCGGCAAGGCCGTCACCCAGCGGTGGCTCGACCCGAGCCACGGCGGCATCAACCTCGGTTTCCCGACCAACAACTGACCGCGAGGGCGGCGCCCGCCAGCAGGGCGCCGCACAGCAGCCAGCTCCCCACGACGTCGAGCGGCCAGTGGTAGCCGCACCGGACGAGGAAGACCCCCACCGCGGCGTTCAGCAGCACGGCGGCCGCGCCCAGCAGCCGCCGTGCCGCCGTGCGTACGACGAGGTGCGCCAGCAGCAGCGCCGCGCCCCCGTACGCGACGGCGGCGGTGGCGGCATGGCCGGAGGGGTAGAGCCCCGGGTAGCCGGGGGAGAGCGTCAGCGAACCGGGACCCGCCCGGCCGATCAGCGGCTTGAGCAGGCTCACCAGCAGGGGGACCGCGGCCGTCGCCGCGGCGTAGGCGAGCGCCGGCAGCCACCAGCGGGGCCTTCCGGCCCGCCGTAGCCGCCAGGTGGTCCAGACCATTGCTGCCATCAGTGCCGGCACGGCGATCTGCGCGTTGCCCAGGTCGGCGAAGAACTGCGCGACGGGCGAACCGGCCCCGGCCGGGTGCGCGGCGGGACCTGCGAGCGCGCCGCGAAGGGGACCGTCCCACGCCAGCAGGCGCCCATGAACCGCTTCCTGCCAGGTCAGCAGTCCGAAGAGCGCCGTGCACACGACGATCAGCAGAGAAGTTGGCCGCCCCGGAACAGGGGGGAGAGTTCCGGGGCGGCCAGAACGATCGCCGTGCCGCCCGCCCCGGGGGGTTTGGGACAAGCGGCCGACCGATCGGCGAGGATTGCCGGAGCCTGCGGCTTCGGCGGTGTGCGCGAGGGCACAGCTGCACCGGTGATGGGGAGTCACCGGCAAAGTGTCGCCCGCGGACTTCCGCAGACGGGGTGTTTCTTCCATCTGCGGAAACCGTACGTCACGGGCGGAGGGCCGGACAGGGGTTGCACCCTCCCGCCATCAGGCCCGCACACCTTCTTCACTGCGGGTGCCGGGGGTTCCCCAGCACCAGGGAAATACCTGGTCACAGGCGGGTGAACGCGCTCTCGATGATGTCCAGACCCTCGTTCAGCAGGTCCTCGCCGATCACCAGCGGCGGCAGGAAGCGCAGCACGTTGCCGTAGGTGCCACAGGTCAGGACCACCAGGCCCTCCGCGTGGCAGGCCTTCGCCAGGGCGGCCGTGGCGGCCGCGTTCGGGTTCTTGCTCCCGGGCTCCACCAGCTCCACCGCGATCATGGCGCCGCGGCCGCGGACCTCGCCGATGACGTCGAACTTCTCCTGCATACCGCGCAGCCGGCCCAGCATGATCTCGCCGATGCGGCGGGCCCTGGTGTTGAGGTCCAGCTCCTTCATTGTCTCGATGGCCCCCAGCGCGGCCGCGCAGGCCACCGGGTTGCCGCCGTAGGTGCCGCCGAGACCGCCCGAGTGCGCGGCGTCCATGATCTCCGCGCGGCCCGTCACGGCAGCCAGCGGCAGACCGCCGGCGATGCCCTTGGCCGTGGTGATCAGGTCCGGGACGATGCCCTCGTCCTCGCAGGCGAACCACTGGCCGGTGCGGCAGAAACCGGTCTGGATCTCGTCCGCGACGAAGACGATGCCGTTCTCGCGCGCGAACTCCACGATCTTCGGCAGGAAGCCCTTGGCCGGCTCGATGAAGCCGCCCTCGCCCGCGATCGGCTCGATCACGATCGCGGCCACGTTCTCCGGGCCGACCTGCTTGGTGATCATGTCGATCGCCTGGGCGGCCGCCTCCTCCGCGCAGTTCTCCGCACCCGTCAGCCAGCGGAAGGGGTAGGCCAGCGGCACCCGGTAGACCTCGGGCGCGAAGGGGCCGAACGAGTGCTTGTACGGCATGTTCTTCGCCGTCAGCGCCATCGTCAGGTTGGTGCGGCCGTGGTAGCCGTGGTCGAAGACCACGACGGCCTGGCGCCCGGTGTACGCGCGGGCGATCTTCACCGCGTTCTCGACCGCCTCGGCACCGGAGTTGAACAGCGCCGTGCGCTTCTCGTGGTCGCCCGGCGTCAGCTCGTTGAGGGCCTCGGCGACCTCCACGTAGCCCTCGTACGGCGTCACCATGAAGCAGGTGTGCGTGAAGTCGGCGAGCTGCGCCGAGGCACGGCGCACGACCGCCTCCGCGCTGTTGCCGACCGAGGTCACCGCGATACCGGAACCGAAGTCGATCAGCGAGTTGCCGTCCACGTCCTCCAGCACGGCGCCGCCGGCCCGGGTGACGAAGACGGGCAGGGTCACACCGACGCCGTTCGCGACCGCAGCAGCCTTGCGCGCCAGCAGCTCCTGCGACTTGGGGCCGGGGATCGGGGTGACGAGGCGGCGCTCCTGGGCCAGATCGGTCATGGCGGGCGTTCTCCTTCGAACCGGTGTCCTTTCCCGCAGGCTAAGCCCGTACGGCGGTACCCCGCACACGCCGCGGGGGCGCACTCTACGAACTCTCTTCGACGTGACGGACATGAGCGTGCCAAGATCCTTCGGACCCGGGTGGCCGCTCGACTACATTGAGTGCGGACCTGCGAGGGGTGGCACACGCGATGGACATCGACGGTACGCACGGGAGGCCTGCGGCGCCTCCGCCCGGCGGTACGGGCCCGGGCACACCGCCCGTTCCGGGCGCCCGGCCGGTGCCGGGCGTCCCACCCGTGCCCTCGGGACCGCCCCCGGTCCCCGGCGCACGGCCCGGACCCGGCGACCCCGGCGGCCGCGGTCCGGCCGGCGACAAGGGCCGCACCGGCACGCCCCCGCCGCCCACCGCCGCCCCCGGCGCCCGCCCGGTCACCGGCACCTGGCCCGCGCCCCCGGAGGGCGCCCCGCCCGCCGGCCCCGACGGCGCCGGGTTCATCGCCTGGCTGCGCGCGCCGCGCCCAGCCGCCGAGCCCGGCGTGTGGCGCCACGGCCACCGCGCGCGACCCGCGGACGATCCAGAGGCCGTGCCGGGCCGCCAGCTGATCAGCGGCGCCGTCATCGCCTTCCTCGGCGGCTGGCTGCTGTGGTCGCTGCTGTGGAACGGCTACCTCGGCAGCTACTGGCTCTGGCCCCTGCTCGCCGTCACCCCCGACTCCTGGCGCCAGGCCGGCGGCAACCAGACCGCCTACGCCTATGCCTCGTACCTGTACTACGCGCTCGTCGGCGGGGCCCTGCTGGTCTTCTTCGCCCGGCTCGGCCGCTGGCCCGAGATGTGGCGCCGCTACATCTCCGCCCCGCTCCGGCGGGCCCGCGAGGAGGACCCGGCCGCCTCCGCCCGCCCGCCCGCCGACCCGCGGCAGGACCCGGCCGAATTCCCCGCGCTGCGCGACGGCGGCGCGGCCGACGCCGCGGACCGGCTCGCCGGCGACGCGCGCGCCGGGCGCATGAACGACGTCGACTTCGCGCGGCTCACCCGCGCCTGGCAGTCGGTACGCTCCGAGCCCGGCCGGCTCCCCGCCTTCACCGACACCGTGCTCCGCTACGGCGCCGCCGCCTGCGCCCACCCCAGCGGCGCCCGCGACCTGCCGGTGCGCGCCGCCGCGCACGACCTGTCCGCCGGACAGGTCCGCATCGGCACCGCCTCCGAGGACGAACGCAACCCCCGCAGCCACCGCGGCGCCGGCTTCGCCCTCGACACCTCCGTCCTCGGCACCTCCCTGCTCGCCGTGGGCCCGCCCGGCTCGGGCAAGACCGTCCGCATCGTGCGGCCGGTCCTGGAGTTCCTGTGCCTCCAGGCCCTCGCCGGGCGGGCGGCGGTCGTCGCCGTCGGCACGGACGGGGCACGGCTCGCCCCCGACGAGTCCTTCGACGTCGTCGTCAAGATCGGCCGCCCCGACTCCGCGTACGACCTCGACCTGTACGGCGGCGCCGGCGACCCCGACGAAGCCGCCGGCTTCCTCGCCGAAGCCCTCGTCGGCGACCTCGCCGCCGCCCTCCCCGGCGGCGACAGCCGGCGCGCCGCCACGGCCCTGGCCCAACTGCTCGGGCCCTTCCACGCCGGCCACGGCCGCTTCCCCTCCGTCCCCGAACTGCGCGAACTCCTCGACGGCACGCCCGCGGCCCTGGCCGCGCTCCGCGCCGCCCTCCAGGAGCGCGGCCCCGCCGCCCAGGCCCAGCTGCGCGAACTCGACGCCCGCGAGCGCCAGTCCGCCCGCCCCGGCGACGCGGGGCCCCTGCTCGCCGACCGCATCGCGCTCCTGGACCGTCCCGCGTTCGCCGGCTTCTTCGACACCACCGGCGGCAGCCACCCCTTCTCCCTGCGCGGCCTCGAACACCCCCTCCGGGTCCGCATCGACCTCCCCGAACGCGGCCACGCCGAGGTCTCCCGCATCCTCGCGCGGCTCGTCCTCGCCCAGTTCGCGGAGTGCGCCGTGGCCCGGCAGGACCGTTCCCTCTTCGCCTGCCTCGTCCTCGACGACGCGTCCCACACGGTCACCGCGGAATCGGTGCGCGGCCTCCAGCGGATGCGCTCCGCGAACGCCGGGGCCGTCCTCACCCTCCGCACCCTCGACGACGTCCCCGAGCCCCTGCGCGCCGCCCTCCTCGGCGCGGTGGGCTGCCGGGCCGCGCTCTCCGGCGTCACCGCCTGGGACGGGGCCCGCTTCGCGGAGGTCTGGGGCAAGGAGTGGGTGGACGTCCAGGACGTCACGAACCGCCAGATCATCGCGGACGAGCCGCTCACGCGTGTGCTGCACACGGTGCGGCGGCTTGTCACGGGGAAGGCGGTCACGGCGGAGTCCGTGACGGTGCGGAAGGTCGAGCGGGAGCGGTGGTCCGCGTCGGACCTGGCGCATGTGGTGCCTGCGGGGCATGCGGTGCTGTCGTTGACTGCCGTCAACGGTGAGCACGCACCCCCGGTCCTCGTCGACCTCCGGTCGTAGGCCTCTTTTTCCCCGCCCGCCCTCCCGTGTGCCCTGTGAAGTCAGGGCGCCCCGACGCCAGTTGTTGGGGGGCCGGGTGCGGGGCCTCCGGGGCTGCCATTCTGGACAGCACATTTAGGTGCCTCAGGTACCCGGCTTGATCGCTCCGGGTTGTGCACCCAAATATGCTCCACAGTCCAGAACGCCACCCCTACGACCCCGCCCCCTCCGTGAGCTCTCGCGCCTGATCCCCGGTGGGTGGTCAGAGACGGCACCGTGCTCGGGCACCCGTTGGCGCAGAGCTGTCCGAGTGCGCAGCCGTCACCGCCTACAGCACCCCCACCGGCCGTCAGTCGCTCCAACGAGCCCGGGAGGGGGTGCGCCGGGGTCCGCCCGCAGGCGACGAGCGGAGACCGCGGTACACGACTTGCAGGGGTAACCCGCGAGCCCCGAGGACGGGCGCCGGAGCGGCGCCGACCCCACAACGCACGCGGCGCAGGGCCCGCACTTATCGTGCCGGGCAATCGGGCGGGAGGGCGGGGGAAAAACCCTGGCGGCGCCGCAGGTATACGGTGAGGCAGAATCGGATGAGACCGTACTCCACGATGGAGAAAAAGCCCGTGCCCCCCACCCTCACCTCCCTCCTCCGGAACCCCACCCTGAGGCTGACCGTCCTCGCCGCAGGCGAGCACGTGGACGAGGCAACGGTCCGCTGGGTGCACACCAGCGAGCTGGACGACCCCGCGCCGTACCTGGAGGGCGGGGAACTGCTGCTGACGACGGGCCTGAAGCTGGACATGGGGTCGCCCGACGCCCTCGCGGCGTACGTGGGGCGCCTGGCGCGGGCCGGCGTCGTGGGGCTGGGCTTCGGCGTGGGGCTGAGTCACGACACCGTGCCGGAGGCCCTCGTGGAGGCGGCGGAGGCGCACGGGCTGCCGCTGCTGGAGGTGCCGCGCAAGACGCCGTTCATCGCGATCAGCAAGGCCGTGTCGGCGGCGATAGCCGCGGACCAGTACAAGGCGGTGACGGCGGGTTTCGAGGCGCAGCGCGAGCTGACCCGGGCCGCACTGGCGCCGGACGGGACGACCGCGCTGCTGGCCCGGTTGGCGGCGCATCTGGACGGCTGGGCGGCGCTGTACGACGCGTCCGGCGCGGTGGTGGCCGCCGCCCCGGACTGGGCGGGACGGCGTGCCGCACGGCTGGCCGGGGAGGTGGACCGGCTGCGGGGCAAGCCGGCGCCGGCGAGCGCGGCCGTGGCGGGCCCGGCGGGCACGGAGGACCGGGTGCAGTTGCAGTCGCTGGGCACGGGCCGGCGCCCGCGCGGCTTCCTCGCCGTGGGGACGGAGGAGCGCCTGGACACCTCCGCCCGCTGGATCGTGCACGCGGCCGTGGCCCTGCTGACGCTCTCCCTGGAGCAGTCCCGCACGTTGCAGGACACCGAGCAGCGGCTCGGCGGCGCGCTGCTGCGGATGCTGCTCGTGGGGGAGGCCGAGCACGCCCGCACGGTGGCGGGGCGGCTGTACGGCGGGCTGCTGGAGGCGCCCGTGCGCGTGCTGGTGGCCGAGCCCGCGGAGTCCGCGGCCGAGGCGGTGGGCCTGCTGGCCGAGCGGGTGGAGGCGGCGGCGCTGCGCGCGGCGGAGCCGGTGCTCGCGGTGCGCGAGGGCAACCGGCTGACGGTCCTGGCCTCGGCCGGGGGCGCGGTGCTCGCCGCGTGCCTGGCGGCGCTCGACAGCGACGACGACCTGGTGGCGGGGCTGTCCGCAGCGGTCGGCTCCGCCGCCGTCCCGGCCGCCCACGAGCAGGCGGAGCGCGCGCTGGCGGTCGCGCGACGCCGCGGCGCCGGCCTGGTCGAGCACGACGAGGTGGGTTCCGGCTCGGTGCTGCCGCTGCTGAGCGAGGACGCCGTGCGGGCGTTCTCCGACGGGCTGCTGCGCCCGCTGCGGGAGCACGACGCCACCGCCCGCGGCGATCTCGTCGCCTCGCTCCAGGCGTGGCTGTCGCGGCACGGCCAGTGGGACGCGGCCGCGGCCGAGCTGGGGGTGCACCGGCACACGCTGCGCTACCGCATGCGGCGCGTGGAGGAGATCCTGGGCCGCTCGCTGGACGACCCGGACGTGCGGATGGAGTTGTGGCTGGCCCTGAAGGCGGCCGGCCGCTGACGGCATCTGCCGAAACGGCGCATCGGTGCGGGGCCGTGCTCCGCTGTGGACAAGCCCGTCCGGGTGCCGCCCGTCCTACGGTGTCCGCATGAGCACCTCCACCGCCTTCTGGCTCGCCGGCCGCCCGGTCACCGGCGAGGACAGCTTCGATGTCGTGAACCCGTACGACGGCAGCGTCGTGGCCTCGGTCGCCGTGCCGACCGAGGAGCAGGTCGAGGAGGCGGTCGCGGCCGCCAAGGCCGTCGAGGCCGAGTTCGCCGCCACCCCCGCGCATGTGCGCGCCGCCGCCCTGGACCATGTGTCCAAGCGGCTGGCCGAGCGCACCGAGGAGATCGCGCGCCTGATCACCGCCGAGAACGGCAAGCCGATCAAGTGGGCGCGCGGCGAGGTCGGCCGTGCCGTCTCGGTGTTCCGCTGGGCGGCGGAGGAGGCTCGCCGCTTCAACAGCGGTGAGGCGCAGCGCCTGGACACCGACGCAGGCGGCGTGGGCCGTCTCGCGCTGACCCGCCGCTTCCCGCGCGGCAGCGTGCTCGGCATAGCGCCCTTCAACTTCCCGCTCAACCTGGTGGCGCACAAGGTGGCCCCGGCGATCGCCGTCGGCACCCCGATCGTCCTCAAGCCGGCGCCGTCCACCCCGCTCTCGGCCCTCGTCCTGGGCGAGATCCTGGCCGAGACCGGCCTGCCGGCCGGTTCCTGGAGCGTGCTGACGGTCCCCAACGACCGGATGCCCGCGCTGGTGCAGGACACGCGCCTGCCCGTCGTCTCCTTCACCGGCTCGGACCGGGTCGGCTACCAGATCATGGACTCGGTGCCGCGCAAGCACATCACCTTGGAGCTGGGCGGCAACGCCGCCGCGGTCGTCCTCGCGGACTGGTCGTCCGAGGAGGACCTGGAGTGGGCCGCGAACCGCATCGCGACCTTCGCCAACTACCAGGGCGGCCAGTCCTGCATCTCCGTGCAGCGGGTCGTCGCGGACACGGCGGTCTACGACCGGCTGGCGGAGAAGGTCGTGGCCAAGGTCCGGGCGCAGGTCACCGGTGACCCGTCGGACGAGGCGACCGACGTCGGCCCGCTGGTCGACGAGAACGCCGCCCGGCGTGTCGAGTCCTGGGTCGAGGACGCCGTGGCCAAGGGCGCGAAGCTGCTGACCGGCGGGGTGCGCGACGCCGCCGCGTACGAGCCGACCGTGCTGGCCGACCTGCCGGCCGACGCGATCATCGCCACCGAGGAGGTCTTCGGCCCGGTGCTGTCGCTGCACAGGGTCGACGGCGCCGACGAGGCGTTCGCCGTCGTCAACGACTCCAAGTTCGGCCTGCAGAGCGGTGTCTTCACGCACGACCTGCAGACGGCGTTCCGCGCCCACCGGGAGCTGGAGGTCGGCGGGGTCGTCATCGGCGACGCGCCCTCCTACCGCGCCGACCAGATGCCCTACGGCGGCGTCAAGGACTCCGGCGTCGGCCGTGAGGGCGTCAAGTACGCGATGGAGGACTACACCTACGAGCGCGTCCTCGTGCTGACCGGGCTCGCCCTGTAGACCACCCTTCTCCAGCGGCCGGGGCGCATGTGCGGTGCGCCCCGGCCGCGTTGTCCCCACCCGACGCTCCGTGAAGCGCTGGCCCCTGGCGTCCGCCCGGCGCGGCGGTCCGGGCGTTCACCCGGGTGGAGCCGGACGCCGCGGCGAATCCCGCCGGGCCGCTTCCGGTGCCCCGTGTCCTCCCGGCCGTCAGCCGCGCGTGAGCCCGGCCCGCGGCGTCCCGTACGGGTTCCCGGCCGTGTCCGCGCCGCCGGCCCGGGATGCGAAGAGCACACCGCGGAAACCCTCCTGACGTCGCATCACCCGCCACCGGCGCCCCGCAGGCCCGGCCCGCCGCGGCACCCCCTCCGGGCCGCCGGGACGTGCGCGCCCGCCCCGCTCCCCGCGTCGCCGGGAGGGGGCACCGGGCACCGCGGACCCGGCCGGCGGCGCGCGAGGGCTGGTGACCATGCCGGAACCGGGGTACTAACGAACACGTAGCACCGGTCGGTAACGACACGAGGTGATGCCCCCATGTCCGCAAGTTCAGCCCGCCCCACCGTCTCGGAACGCGAAGCACGCCAGGTCGCCGAGGCGGCCCGCGAACAGGAATGGCGCAAGCCCAGCTTCGCCAAGGAACTGTTCCTGGGCCGCTTCCGGCTCGACCTGATCCACCCCCACCCCACCCCGTCGACCGAACAGGTCCAGCGTGGCGAGGAGTTCCTGGCCAAGCTCCGCGACTTCGTCGAGACGAAGGTGGACGGCGCGCTGATCGAACGCGAGGCGCGCATCCCCGACGAGGTCATCACCGGGCTCAAGGAGCTCGGCGCCCTCGGCATGAAGATCGACCCCAAGTACGGCGGTCTCGGTCTCACACAGGTCTACTACAACAAGGCGCTGGCCCTGGTCGGGTCCGCCAGCCCCGCCGTCGGTGTGCTGCTCTCCGCGCACCAGTCGATCGGCGTGCCCCAGCCGCTGAAGATGTTCGGCACCCCGGAGCAGAAGGAGCGGTTCCTGCCGCGCTGCGCCCGCACCGACATCTCCGCCTTCCTGCTCACCGAGCCCGATGTGGGCTCCGACCCGGCGCGCCTGGCCACCACGGCCGTCCCGGACGGGGACTCGTACATCCTCGACGGCGTCAAGCTGTGGACGACCAACGGTGTCGTGGCCGATCTGCTGGTCGTCATGGCCCGGGTGCCGAGGAGCGAGGGCCACAAGGGCGGCATCACCGCCTTTGTGGTCGAGGCCGGCTCGGAGGGCATCACCGTCGAGAACCGCAACTCCTTCATGGGGCTGCGCGGTATCGAGAACGGTGTCACCCGCTTCCACCGGGTGAGGGTCCCCGCCGAGAACCGCATCGGCCCCGAGGGCTCGGGTCTGAAGATCGCCCTGACCACCCTCAACACCGGCCGCCTGTCGCTGCCCGCGTCCTGCGTCGCGGCCGGCAAGTGGTGCCTGAAGGTCGCCCGCGAGTGGTCGGTGGCCCGTGAGCAGTGGGGCAAGCCGATCGCCGAGCACGAGGCCGTCGGATCGAAGATCGCCTTCATCGCGGCGACGACGTTCGCCCTCGAGGCCGTCATGGAGCTGTCCAGCCAGATGGCCGACGAGAACCGCAACGACATCCGCATCGAGGGCGCGCTCGCCAAGCTCTTCGCGTCCGAGATGGGCTGGGTGATGGCCGACGAGCTCGTCCAGATCCGCGGCGGCCGCGGCTTCGAGACCGCGGAGTCGCTGGCGGCGCGCGGCGAACGCGCTGTGCCCGCGGAGCAGTTGCTGCGCGACCTGCGCATCAACCGGATCTTCGAGGGTTCGACGGAGATCATGCACCTGCTGATCGCCCGCGAGGCCGTCGACGCCCACCTGTCGGTGGCCGGCGACCTCATCGACCCCGACAAGGCCCTCGGAGACAAGGCCAGGGCCGGCATGAAGGCCGGCGGCTTCTACGCCCGCTGGCTGCCGAAGCTGGTCGCCGGTCCCGGTCAACTGCCCTCCGCCTACGGCACCTTCCACCCCTCGGGCCATCCGGACCTCGCGGCGCACCTGCGCTACGTGGAGCGCAGCGCGCGCAAGCTCGCCCGCTCGACCTTCTACGCGATGTCCCGCTGGCAGGGCCGTATGGAGACCAAGCAGGGCTTCCTCGGCCGTGTGGTCGACATCGGCGCCGAGCTGTTCGCGATGAGCGCCGCCTGCGTCCGCGCCGAGATGCTGCGCACCCGCGGCGAGAACGGACGCGAGGCCTACCAGCTCGCCGACGCCTTCTGCCGCCAGTCGCGGCTGCGGGTGGAGGAGCTGTTCGGCCGCCTGTGGGCCAATACCGACACCATCGACCGCAAGGTGGTCCGCGGCGTCCTCGGCGGCGCGTACACCTGGCTCGAATCCGGCATCGTCGACCCCTCGGGCGACGGACCGTGGATCGCCGCCACCGACCCCGGACCCTCCGGCAAGGAGAACGTCCACCGGCCGATCCGCTGAACGGCAGGCCGCGGCCGAGGGCACCGCTTCCCGGAGGCGGTGCCCTCGGCCTGCCGCCGACCGGACACAATGGGGGGATGACCGACTCTCTCGCCGACCCGCACCTGCGGCCGACCGGACCGGACACGGGCAGCGCCGCCCACGACGGCCCGCGCGACATCGTGATCCTCGGCTCGACCGGCTCGATCGGCACCCAGGCCATCGACGTCGTCCTGCGCAACCCCGACCGCTTCCGGGTGGTCGCCCTGTCCGCCGCCGGCGGCCGGGTCGGGCTGCTCGCCGACCAGGCCCTGCAGCTGGGCGTCGAGGCCGTCGCCGTCGCCGACGAGAAGGCCGAGGGCCCGCTCCGCGAGGCCCTGGCCGAGCGGTACGGGAGCGAGCCGCTGCCCGAGGTGCTCGTCGGCCCGGACGCGGCGACCGAGCTGGCCGGGCGGCCCTGCCACTCGGTGCTGAACGGCATCACCGGCTCGATCGGGCTGCGCCCGACGCTGGCCGCCCTGGAGGCGGGCCGGATCCTGATCCTCGCCAACAAGGAGTCGCTGATCGTCGGCGGCCCCCTGGTGAAGGCCGTGGCCGCGCCCGGTCAGATCGTGCCCGTGGACTCCGAGCACTCCGCGCTCTTCCAGGCCCTCATGGGCGGCGCCCGCTCCGAGGTCCGCAAGCTCGTCGTCACCGCCTCCGGCGGCCCCTTCCGCGGGCGGACGAGGGAGGAACTGGCCGGGGTCACCCCGCGGCAGGCGCTGGCCCACCCCACGTGGGACATGGGACCGGTGGTGACCATCAACTCCGCCACCCTGGTCAACAAGGGCCTGGAAGTCATCGAGGCCCACCTGCTCTTCGACATTCCCTTCGACCGCATTGAGGTCGTCGTCCACCCGCAGTCGTATGTCCACTCGATGGTGGAGTTCACGGACGGTTCGACCCTGGCCCAGGCCAGCCCGCCGGACATGCGGATGCCGATCTCGCTGGGGCTGGGCTGGCCCGAGCGCGTGCCCGGCGCCGCGCCGGGGTGCGACTGGACGAAGGCGGCCACCTGGACCTTCTTCCCGCTCGACGACGAGGCGTTCCCGGCGGTGGCGCTCGCGCGCCACGTCGGTACCCTCGGCGGTACCGCGCCCGCGGTGTTCAACGCGGCCAACGAGGAGTGCGTGGCCGCGTTCCTCGCGGGTTCGCTGCCCTTCACCGGCATCGTGGACACTGTCGCGCGGGTGGTGGAGGAGCACGGCACCCCCACGGCGGGAACTTCTCTCACCGTCGAGGACGTCCTCGAGGCGGAGAGCTGGGCACGGTCCCGTGCCCGGGAACTGGCAGCGGAACAAGCGGAGCAGGCGACTACGGAGGCGGCACGCGTATGACGGCACTCATGTGGGTCCTGGGGCTCGCGGTGTTTTTCGTGGGCCTGCTGTTCTCCATCGCCTGGCACGAACTCGGCCACCTCTCCACCGCCAAGCTCTTCAAGATCCGCGTGCCCCAGTACATGGTCGGCTTCGGGCCGACCATCTGGTCCCGGCACAAGGGCGAGACCGAGTACGGCGTCAAGGCCGTCCCGCTCGGCGGCTACATCCGCATGATCGGCATGTTCCCGCCCGGCGACGACGGCCGGGTCACCGCCCGCTCCACCTCGCCGTTCCGGGGCATGATCGAGGACGCGCGCTCGGCCGCCTACGAGGAGCTGCAGCCCGGCGACGAGACCCGGATGTTCTACACGCGCAAGCCGTGGAAGCGCGTGATCGTGATGTTCGCCGGGCCCTTCATGAACCTGATCCTGGCGTTCGGGCTCTTCCTGATGCTCTTCATGGTCTTCGGTTTCCAGACGCAGACCACGACGGTCGGCTCGGTCTCCGACTGCGTCATCCCCGCCTCCGACACCAAGGCCCTGGACTCCAAGGACCCCTGCGCCCAGGGCTCGTACCCGGCGGCGCCCGCCAAGGCGGCCGGACTGCAGAAGCGCGACCGGATCGTGGCGCTCAACGGCGTCAAGGTCGACGACACCCAGTGGTCGCTGCTCCAGCAGCAGATCCGCAAGACCATCGGCCCCGCCACCATCACCGTGCTGCGCGACGGGAAGACCGTCGACCTGCACGCGAACCTGATCGCCAACAAGGTCGTCAAGACCGACAGCGACGGCCTCGTTGTCAAGGGCAAGTACGTCCAGGCCGGTTTCCTCGGCTTCACGCCCGCCACCGGCGTCGTGCGGCTGGGCTTCGGCCAGTCGGTCGACCACATGGCCACCACGGCGGAGGAGGGCGTCCGGTCGCTCGGCGCGCTCCCCGGCAAGATCCCCGCCCTGTGGAACTCGGTCTTCAACGGCGCCGAACGCCAGCCCGACTCCCCGGTCGGCATGATCGGCGCGGCCCGTCTGGGCGGCGACGTCTTCTCCCTGCCGCTGCCGGCCACGCAGAAGATCGCCCTGATGGTGAACCTGCTCGCCGGGGTCAACCTGGCCCTGTTCCTGTTCAACATGCTGCCGCTGCTCCCGCTGGACGGCGGCCACATCGCGGGCGCCCTGTGGGAGTCCCTGCGGCGCAACCTCGCCCGTGTCTTCCGGCGCCCCGACCCGGGCCCGTTCGACGTGGCGAAGCTGATGCCGGTCGCCTACGTGATCGCGGGCGTCTTCATCTGCTTCACGGCCCTGGTCATGGCCGCGGATCTCATCAATCCGGTGCGTTTGACCTAGCGCGATGTCCTCGGCATGGGTGGGGTGACGTAGTCTCGTTCAACGGAGCCCGCCCATGCCGCCGGGACCTCGATCCGCGTACTTTGGGGATGCCACGCACATGACCGCGATTTCGCTCGGGATGCCGTCCGTTCCGATCAAGCTCGCCGACCGCCGCAAGAGCCGCCAGATCCAGGTCGGATCCGTGGCCGTCGGCGGCGACGCACCGGTCTCCGTCCAGTCCATGACCACCACCGTCACCGCGGACATCGGCGCGACGCTGCAGCAGATCGCCGAGCTCACCGCCTCCGGCTGCCAGATCGTGCGGGTCGCCTGCCCTTCGCAGGACGACGCGGACGCCCTCGCCACCATCGCCAAGAAGTCGCAGATCCCGGTGATCGCCGACATCCACTTCCAGCCGAAGTACGTGTTCGCGGCGATCGACGCGGGCTGCGCGGCGGTGCGGGTGAACCCGGGCAACATCCGGCAGTTCGACGACAAGGTGAAGGAGATCGCGAAGGCGGCCTCCGACGCCGGTACGCCGATCCGGATCGGGGTGAACGCCGGGTCTTTGGACCGGCGTCTGCTGGAGAAGTACGGCAAGGCGACGCCCGAGGCGCTGGTGGAGTCGGCGCTGTGGGAGTGCTCGCTGTTCGAGGAGCACGGGTTCCGGGACATCAAGATCTCGGTGAAGCACAACGACCCGGTGGTGATGGTCAACGCCTACCGTCAGCTGGCGGCGCAGTGCGACTACCCGCTGCACCTGGGTGTGACCGAGGCGGGTCCGGCGTTCCAGGGCACGATCAAGTCGGCGGTGGCGTTCGGCGCGCTGCTGAGCGAGGGTATCGGGGACACGATCCGGGTGTCGCTGTCGGCCCCTCCGGCGGAGGAGGTCAAGGTCGGCATCCAGATCCTGGAGTCGCTGAACCTGCGGCAGCGGCGGCTGGAGATCGTCTCGTGCCCGTCGTGCGGTCGTGCGCAGGTGGATGTGTACAAGCTGGCCGATCAGGTGACGGCGGGTCTGGAGGGCATGGAGGTCCCGCTGCGGGTCGCGGTGATGGGCTGTGTCGTCAACGGTCCGGGTGAGGCGCGCGAGGCGGACCTGGGGGTGGCCTCGGGCAACGGCAAGGGGCAGATCTTCGTGAAGGGCGAGGTCATCAAGACCGTGCCGGAGTCGAAGATCGTGGAGACCCTCATCGAGGAGGCCATGAAGCTCGCCGAGCAGATGGAGGCCGACGGCATCACCTCCGGCGAGCCCTCCGTCTCCGTCAGCTGACCCCCGCGCACACGCGTTCCGTCCCGCCCCTGTCGCCCCTCCCGGTCCGGGATCCGGGCGGCAGGGGCGGAACACGTCGCGGCGGGGTAAGGTTCTGGGACTTCCCCGACCACCGCTGCCCGTACGGTGAGGCGCCCACGTGTTGACGACCACG
Source organism: Streptomyces sp. NPDC088733 (assembly GCF_044751185.1). Lineage (NCBI taxonomy): Bacteria > Bacillati > Actinomycetota > Actinomycetes > Kitasatosporales > Streptomycetaceae > Streptomyces > Streptomyces sp. NPDC088733. The sequence continues at coordinate 57,625 of NZ_JBIVLH010000015.1, read as the reverse complement.
ACGACCAAGGTTCTGGAACCCGGAGAACTCGACGCCGTACTCGCGGTGCTCGACCGGGACCCGGTGGCCAACGCCTTCGTCGCCTCCCGGGTCGCCGTCGCAGGGCTCGACCCCTGGCGGCTCGGCGGCGAGTTGTGGGGCTGGTACTTCGGCGGCCGGCTGGAGGCCCTGTGCTACGCGGGCGCCAACCTCGTCCCCATCTGCGCCGGACCCGAGGCCGTCCGCGCCTTCGCCGACCGGGCGCTGCGCTCCGGCCGCCGCTGCTCGTCCATCGTCGGCCCCGCCGAGTCCACCGGCGCGCTGTGGTCGCTGCTCGAACGGAGCTGGGGACCGGCCCGTGAGATCCGCGCCCACCAGCCGCTGATGGTCACCCGGGCCCTGCCCGCCGACGTCGAACCCGACCCCTACGTGCGCCGCGTACGGCGTGACGAGCTGGACGTGATCATGCCCGCGTGCGTGGCCATGTTCACCGAGGAGGTCGGCGTCTCCCCGCTCGCCGGCGACGGCGGGCTGATCTATCAGGCGCGGGTCGCCGAACTCGTCTCCACCGGGCGCTCGTTCGCCCGCATCGAGGACGGCAAGGTGGTCTTCAAGGCCGAGATCGGCGCCGTCACCCGGCACGCCTGCCAGATCCAGGGCGTCTGGGTCGACCCCGACCACCGCGGCCGGCGGCTCTCCGAGACCGGCATGGCGGCCGTGCTCCACTACGCGCTGCGCGACGTCGCGCCCGTGGCCAGCCTCTACGTCAACGACTTCAACGCGCCCGCCCGCGCCGCCTACCGGCGCGTCGGCTTCACCGAAGTCGGCGCGTTCATGAGCGTCCTGTTCTAGTAGTGTCCCCGCCCATGGATGACGTGGCGGTCGAGCCGATCGACCTGACGGCACGGGTGGACGAAGCACTGGCCGTCCAGGCGGTCGCCTTCGGGCTGGGCGCGGAGGAAGTCGCCATCCGCCGCCAGATCGTGCTGCGCCACCTCGGCTTCCCCGGGGTCCGCGCGCTCGGCGCCCTCACCCCCGACGGGCGGCTGGCCGGCTTCGTCTACGGCATGCCCAACCACCGCACGCACTGGTGGTCCACCGTCGTCGAGCCCTACCTGCGCCGCACCGGCACCGACGACTGGCTCGACGACTCCTTCACCATCACCGAACTGCACGTCCACCCCGACTTCCAGTGCCGCGGCATCGGGCGCGCCCTCATCACCGCGATCACCGACGCCGCCGTCCAGCCGCGCAGCATCCTGTCGGCCATCGACACCGAGAGCCGCGCCCGGCGCCTGTACCGCGCCCTCGGCTACACCGATCTCGCCCGCCCGGTGCACTTCCCCAGCGCGACGAGCCCGTACGCCGTCATGGGCGCTTGGCTGCCGCTCCTGAGGTAATCGGTTTCCGGGGGCGCCCGGCGGGTCGATATCCTCGCCGCAACGGCACGAAACCCCCTGGAGAGCCCCATGGTCCTGCGCATGTCCAAGCTGATGCTCAAGACGCTGCGCGACGACCCGGCCGACGCCGAGACCGCGAGCCACAAGCTCCTGGTCCGGGCCGGATACGTCCGCCGCTCCTCGGCGGGGGTGTGGACCTGGCTGCCGCTCGGCAAGCGGGTCCTGGAGAACGTCACCCGCGTCGTCCGCGAGGAGATGGACGCCATCGGCGGCCAGGAGGTCCTCCTGCCCGCGCTGCTCCCGCGCGACAACTACGAGGCGACGGGCCGCGCCGGCGAGTACGGCGACCTGCTCTTCCAGCTCCGCGACCGCAAGGGCACCGACTACGTGCTCGGCCCCACGCACGAGGAGATCTTCACCCAGGTCGTCAAGGACCAGGCCGCGTCCTACAAGGACCTGCCGGTGATCCTCTACCAGATCCAGACCAAGTACCGCGACGAGGCCCGGCCCCGCTCCGGCGTCCTGCGCGGCCGCGAGTTCCAGATGAAGGACTCCTACTCCTTCGACACCACCGACGAGGGCCTGGCCGAGGCCTACCGCCTCCACCGCGAGGCCTACATCAAGATCTTCTCCCGCCTCGGCTTCGACTTCCGCATCGTCTCCGCCGTCTCCGGCGCCATGGGCGGCTCCGCCTCCGAGGAGTTCCTCGCCCCCGCTGCGGCCGGCGAGGACACCTTCGTGGACTGCCCCGCCTGCGACTACGCGGCCAACACCGAGGCCGTCACCACCGTGGTGCCCCCGGTCGAGGGCGTCGACCACCCGGCCCTGGAGGAGGTGGACACCCCCGACACCCCGACCATCGAGACACTGGCCGCGCACCTCGGTGTCCCCGCCTCCGCCACGCTGAAGAACCTGCTGGTCAAGGTCGACGGCGAGATCGTCGCCGTCGGCGTCCCCGGCGACCGCGAGGTCGACCTCGGCAAGCTCGCGGAGCACCTCGCCCCCGCCGAGGTCGAACTCGTCACCGCGGAGGACTTCGCCGGCCGCCCCGACCTGGTCCGCGGCTACGTCGGTCCCCAGGGCCTGACCGGCGTCCGCTACCTCGCCGACCCCCGGGTCGCCCCCGGCACCGCCTGGGTCACCGGCGCCAACAAGCCCGACACCCACGCCCGCAACGTGGTCGCGGGCCGCGACTTCCACGTCGACGAGTACCTCGACGTCGTCACCGTCGAGCCCGGCGACCCCTGCCCGCGCTGCGGCGCCGGCCTCAAGCTGGACCGGGCCATCGAGATCGGCCACATCTTCCAGCTCGGCCGCAAGTACGCCGACGCCTTCGAGCTCGACGTCCTCGGCCAGAACGGCAAGCCCGTCCGCGTCACCATGGGCTCCTACGGCATCGGCGTCTCCCGCGCCGTCGCCGCCATCGCCGAGCAGACCGCCGACGCGCAGGGCCTGTGCTGGCCGCGCGAGATCGCCCCCGCGGACGTCCACGTGGTGGCCGCGGGCAAGGCACTGCAGACGGAGCTGGCCCTCGAGGTCGCGGACAAGCTGCACGCGGCCGGCGTCCGGGTCATCGTCGACGACCGCGCCGGAGTCTCGCCGGGCGTGAAGTTCACGGACGCGGAACTGCTCGGCGTGCCCACGATTCTGGTGGTCGGGCGTGGGGCGGGGGACGGGGTCGTCGAGGTCAAGGACCGGCGTACGGGAGAGCGCGAGGAGCTCACCGTGGGGGATGCGGTGGCCCGCCTGTCCGCGTAACGCTGCGCTTCGCCGTGCCGGGTTTTTTCCCCACCCTCCCTCCCGAGTGCCCGGCGCGGTAAGTGCGGGCCCCGCTCTGTTTCCCGTGGGGTCGGTGCCGCGCCGGGGTACCTCCTCGGCGCTCGCGGTTTGCCCCCACATCGTTCGGCATCGACCACGCGGTCGCCGCTCGTCGCCTGCGGGGGCACCCCGCCACACCCCCTCCCGGGTCGGTTGGGGCGGCTTACGGCCGGTGGGATGTCTGTGGGCGGTGACGGCTGCGCACTTTGTTGGCGCTGCGCCAACGGGTGCCCGAGCACGGTGCCGCTTCAGACCACCTACCGGGGATCAGGCGCGACAACTCACGCAGGGGGCGGGGTCGGAGGGGTGGCGTTCTGGACTGTGGAGCATATTTGGGTGCATTACCCGGGCACGCAGCCGAGAGTTCCTGAGGCACCTAAATGTGCTGTCCAGAATGGCAGCCCCGGAGGGCCCGCACCCGGTCCCCCAACAACTGGCGTCGGGGCGCCCAGACTTCACAGGGCACACGGGCGGGAGGGCGGGGAGGGGAACCGGCACAGGCTAGAGCAGGCCCGCGAACTCGAGCAGCAGCTCGCCCCCCGCCCGGTCCCCGACCGAGAACGCCCAGACCCCCGCCTCGACCGCCCGGAACAGCCCCCACCCCCGCACCCGTTCCCGGTCCACCTCGAGCGCGTCGGACAGTTTGGCGACCCGCCGCCGCGCCGCGGCCTGCGCGCCCCCGGTGGCCAGCAGCGTCTCCAGGCGGTCGCGGACGAGCCACGCGAGATCGAAGGCGGGGTCTCCGACGAGCGGCTTGGGGTCGATGGCGAGCCAGGGGACGCGGTCGGCGGAGAGCACGTTCCCGTGGTGGTAGTCCCCGTGCAGCAGCACAGCGGGCACGGGCCCGGGCCCGCCCGTCAGGGCGTCCCGCAGCGCGAGGGCCTCCTCGACCAGGGGCCGGATCTCCGCGTCGACGCAGGGCCGCGCGGCGCGTTCCCGCAGCCGCGCCGCGAGCCCCGCCGTGTGGTCGGCCACGGACGTGAAGGGGTGGGCCTCGTCCGGCGGCAGCGGCACCCACAGCCGCTGGAGCGTGGCGCACGCCTCCAGCATCGCCTTGGGCTCGGGCAGCGAGCGCAGTGAGACCTCGCCGTGCAGGCGTTCCATGAGCAGGACGCCCTCGTCGGGGTCGGCGCGCAGCAGCCGTACCGCGCCGCGTCCGTCCCAGCGGGCGAGCGCGGCGTGCTCGTGCCGGGTCTCGTCGGTGACGAGGCCGAGCTTGAGCGTGGCGGGGGTGCCGTCGGCCTGGCGGACCAGGACGACCATGCTGATCCGGCCGCCGGGGGAGAGCACGCGTTCCGGCCGCAGGTCCCACCGCGCGAGGTGGTCCGCGGCGCGCTGGGGGAGCGTGGCGAGCCAGGCGCGGCCCGGGTCGCCCTCCCAGGCGCTGATGGTGCGGATCAGCCGCTCGGGCGGTTCGAGGTGCTGCGGTGCCGGGGTCATGCGGGGGCTTGTCCCTCCTGCGGATCGGGTCTACCGGCCGCGCTCGGCCAGCCCGGGGAAGGCTACGCTCCCGCCGCGCCAGCCCACCGCCCGCACCGCGGCCTCGCGGAGTGCGTCGGCGGCCTCGCGGCGCAGGCCGGCGGTGGCGGCGCGGACGAGGTCGGCGTAGACACCGGCGACCCGGTCCTCCAGCTCCGCGGCGAGGCGGATCGCCGCCGCCCGGTCCGGGACGGGGAAGGGCAGCGTGTACGCGGCCGAGGCCGCGACGGGCTCGCCGCCGAGGTCGGTGACGGTGCGGCGCAGGGAGTCGCGGCGGGCGCGGTGGGCGTCGTAGCCGGCGGTGGCCCGTCCGGTGGGGTCCGCGCCGATGCGGGCGCCGACCACGCCGTAGCCGTAGACGGCCGCGTGCTCGGCGGCGAGGGCGGCCTGGACGGCCGCGAGCGGCTGCTGCTGTGCCATGGGCGGGGTCATTTCTCCTTGAGCAGCAGGACGTGCCCGGCGCCGCACGCGGCCACCGAGGCGAGCAGGCGGGCGAGTTCGGGCGGGGCGTCGAGCAGCGCGGCCGCCCGCTCGCCGGCGAGCGTCCGTTCCTGGGTGGCGAGGGCGGCCAGTGCCGCGGACTCGGCGGAGGGAACGGACACGGAGGCCGACGGCGACGGTGACGCCGACGCCGACGCCGACGCCGACGCCGACGCCGACGCCGACGGCGAAGGGGTGGCGGGCCGCCGGGGGGCTGCCGGCCCGAACGCCGCGACGTGCAGGGCCACTTCGGCCCGCAGCGGACGCAGCCGCGTGGCGAGCCGGGGGTGGGCGGCGACCGTGGCGTCGTAGCGGGCGAGCAGCGCGCCGCTGTCCCGGGCGGCCCGCTCGCGCAGGATCTCGCCGGGATCGGGCGAGGGCGTGGAGGGCCCGGGGGCACCGGAGCGCCGCCCCGGCGGGTCGGAGCAGCCGCCGAGCAGCCCGGCCGCGGCCGGCAGGGCGGGCAGGACGAGAGCGGTGCGGACCGCGCGCCGGCGCGGCATGTTCCTGAGCGGCACAGTGCCCCTTCCCGTGATCACCACGGGAGAGGGTACCGGCGCGGGCGGCGCGCCCCGCGACGGCGCCCTCCGCGGCGCCGAATCGTCGTTCCGGCACCCGAACCGATAGGCTTTGGGCCGACACACGACCTTCCACCACAACAGCACACGCGGCCGAGGAGTCACCCGGATGAGCACCACCCAGAGCGAGAGGCTGCGCGGGCTGCTTGAGCCCCTCGTCGCGAAGACGGGGCTGGAGCTGGAAGAGATCAAGGTGACGGCGGCCGGCAACCGGCGCCAGCTCCAGGTGATCGTGGACTCCGACGAGGGCGCCCCGCTGGACACCCTCGCCGACCTCAGCCGGGAGATCTCGCAGGCACTGGACGACGCCGACGCCATGGGCGGCACGCCGTACCTGCTGGAGGTCTCCTCCCCGGGTGTGGACCGCCCGCTGACCGAGCCGCGGCACTTCCGGCGGAACGAGGGCCGGCTGGTCAAGCTGAACCGGACCGACGGCGGTGAGCTGGTCGCGCGGATCATGGCGGTCGACGAGGACGGTCTCGACCTCGAGGTCCCCGGTGTCAAGGGGCGCAAGCCCAAGCCCGCCCGTGTCGCCTTCGGCGAGATCGCCAAGGCGCGGGTGGAGATCGAATTCAGTCGCAAGGACCCGGCCGATGCCGATACCGACGGCGACGAGAGCATTGAGGAGGCGTAGCCGTGGACATCGACATGAGTGCCCTGCGGGGGCTGGTCCGGGAGAAGGAGATCTCCTTCGAACTGCTGGTCGAGGCGATCGAGTCGGCGCTCCTCATCGCGTACCACCGCGAGCCGGGCAGCCGCCGCAACGCGCGGGTTGAGCTGGACCGCACCAACGGCCATGTGACCGTGTGGGCCAAGGAGGACGCGGCGGAGACCCCCGAGGGCGCCGAGCCCCGGGAGTTCGACGACACACCGAGCGGCTTCGGCCGGATCGCGGCGACCACCGCCAAGCAGGTGATCCTCCAGCGGCTGCGGGACGCCGAGGAGGAGATCACCTTCGGCGAGTACGCGGGCCGCGAGGGCGACATCGTCACCGGAGTGGTCCAGCAGGGCAAGGACCCGAAGAACGTGCTGGTCGACATCGGCAAGCTGGAGGCCATCCTGCCGGTGCAGGAGCAGGTGCCCGGCGAGGACTACAAGCACGGCACGCGGCTGCGTTCGTACGTCGTGCGGGTCGCCAAGGGCGTGCGCGGCCCGTCCGTGACGCTGTCGCGCACCCACCCGAGCCTGGTGAAGAAGCTCTTCGCGCTGGAGGTCCCGGAGATCGCGGACGGGTCCGTGGAGATCGCGGCCATCGCCCGCGAGGCCGGGCACCGTACGAAGATCGCGGTGCGCTCCACCCGTTCGGGCCTGAACGCCAAGGGCGCCTGCATCGGCCCGATGGGCGCGCGGGTGCGTGCCGTGATGGCCGAACTGAACGGCGAGAAGATCGACATCGTCGACTGGTCGGACGAGCCGGGTGAGATGGTGGCGAACGCCCTGTCACCCGCTCGGGTGAGCAAGGTGGAGATCGTCGACATGGCTGCGCGCTCAGCCCGGGTGACCGTGCCGGACTACCAGCTCTCGCTGGCGATCGGCAAGGAAGGGCAGAACGCACGCCTGGCCGCGCGGCTCACGGGCTGGCGGATCGACATCCGCCCGGACACCGAGCCGGTCGAGCAGTAGCACCTGTTGGCAATCGAGGATCGACCGTGCGCCGGATAACCCAGAGGGGTGAGGTCGGCGCGGGGAGGTAGACTAAAGATGTCTGGCCGGACGCACGGCCCAGCACGCCCGGAGCGCACATGCATCGGCTGCAGGGAGCGGGCGGCCAAGCACGATCTGCTGCGTGTGGTGATGGCCGGGGACTCCTGTGTTCCCGATCTTCGCGGTACGCTGCCCGGTCGGGGTGCCTATGTGCACCCCGACACCGTCTGTTTCGACCTGGCGGTCCGCCGCCGGGCGTTTCTGCGGGCCTTCCGGGCCCAGGGACCGCTGGACACCGCGGAACTCCGCGATCATGTCGAGCAGGCGACACTGTGAGTGAGCAAGGAGACCGCTCGGGCGACCGTGCGGTCCAGGTACCCCGCGAGTTGGAAGTAGGTCGAGATTGCGATGAGCACTCGATGAGCACGCGATGAGTACGCCCATGAAGTAGCGACGGTCCGGCGGACGACCACCCCGGACCTCATGAAGGAGCGAAGTGGCTAAGGTCCGGGTATACGAACTCGCCAAGGAGTTCGGAGTTGAGAGCAAGGTCGTCATGGCCAAGCTCCAAGAACTTGGCGAATTCGTCCGTTCGGCGTCCTCGACGATCGAGGCGCCGGTTGTTCGCAAGTTGACTGACGCACTGCAGGGCCCCGGCGGCGGTTCCGCCCCCGGCAAGCCCTCCGCCGCCAGGCCCGCGGCGCCCCGCAAGGCAGCGCCCGCCAAGCCGGCCGCCCCCACTCCGGGTGCGCCGGCCCGTCCCGCTGCCCCGGCTCCCAAGCCGGCGGCGGGACCCGCCCCCACCCCCCGGCCCGCGGCCGGCTCCGCGCCGACCCCCGGTCCGCGCCCGACGCCGGCCCCCAAGCCGGCACCGGCCAAGCCCGCCCCGGCGCCGGTCACCCCTGTGCCGCAGGCGGAGTTCTCCGCCCCGCCGGCTCCGCAGGCCCCGGCTCCCGAGCGTCCGGCCCAGGCCGAGCGCCCGGAGCGCCCCGCCGCGCGTACCGGTCAGCCCGGTCCGCGTCCCGGCGGCAGCGCGCCGCGTCCCGGTCAGCGCGACGGCCAGCGTGACGGCGGTCAGCGCGACGGCCAGCGTGACGGCGGTCGCGGTCAGGGCGGCCCCGGCGCTCCGCGTCCGGGCGGCCAGGCGCCGCGTCCGGGTGGTGCCGCTCGTCCGGCCGGTCCCCGTCCGGGCAACAACCCCTTCACCTCCGGCTCCACCGGCATGCCGCGCCCGCAGGCGCCGCGTCCCGGTGGCGGAGCCCCCGGCCAGCCCGGCCCGCGCCCCGGTGGCGCCCCGGGTGCCGCCGGTCCGCGTCCCGGTGGCGCGCCCCGTCCCGGCGGCGGTGCCCCGTCCGGTCCCCGTCCGACCCCGGGCGGCATGCCCCGTCCCCAGGGCGGCGGTCCTCGTCCGAACCCCGGCATGATGCCGCAGCGTCCCGCCTCCACGGGCGGCGGTCCCGGTCGTCCCGGCGCAGGCGCCGGTGCCCGCCCGGGCCCGCGTCCCGGCGGTGGCGGCGGTGCCGGTCGTCCCGGTGGCGGCGGCTTCGCCGGCCGTCCCGGTGGCGGCGGCGGTGCCGGTCGTCCCGGTGGTGGCGGCGGCTTCGGCGGCCCGCGCCCCGGTGGCGGTGCCCCCGGTGCGGGTGGCGGCGGCGGCTTCGCCGGCGGCGGTGGCCGTCCCGGCTTCGGCGGTCGTCCCGGCGGCCCGGGTGGCCGTGGTGGCACGCAGGGTGCCTTCGGCCGCGGCCCCGGTGGCCGTCCGGCCCGTGGCCGCAAGTCGAAGCGTGCGAAGCGCCAGGAGTACGAGGCCATGCAGGCCCCGTCCGTCGGCGGTGTGATGCTGCCTCGCGGCAACGGCGACACCGTGCGCCTGTCCCGTGGCGCGTCGCTGACGGACTTCGCCGAGAAGATCGGCGCCAACCCGGCGTCGCTCGTCCAGGTGATGCTGAACCTCGGTGAGATGGTCACCGCGACCCAGTCCGTCTCCGACGACACGCTGCAGATGCTGGCCGACGAGATGAACTACACCCTCCAGGTCGTCAGCCCGGAGGAGGAGGACCGCGAGCTGCTCGAGTCCTTCGACATCGAGTTCGGCGAGAACGAGGGCGGCGAGGAAGCGCTCGTCGCGCGTCCGCCGGTCGTGACCGTCATGGGTCACGTCGACCACGGAAAGACCCGCCTCCTCGACGCGATCCGCAAGACCAACGTGGTCGCGGGCGAGGCCGGCGGCATCACCCAGCACATCGGTGCCTACCAGGTGGCCACCGAGGTCAACGGCGAGCACCGGGCCATCACCTTCATCGACACCCCCGGTCACGAGGCGTTCACCGCCATGCGTGCCCGTGGTGCCAAGTCCACCGACATCGCGATCCTCGTGGTGGCGGCGAACGACGGCGTCATGCCGCAGACGATCGAGGCGCTGAACCACGCCAAGGCGGCCGACGTGCCGATCGTGGTCGCGGTCAACAAGATCGACGTCGAGGGCGCGGACCCGACGAAGGTGCGCGGTCAGCTGACCGAGTTCGGCCTGGTGGCCGAGGAGTACGGCGGCGACACGATGTTCGTCGACATCTCCGCCAAGCAGGGCCTCAACATCGACGGCCTGCTGGAGGCCGTGGTCCTCACTGCGGACGCCGCGCTCGACCTGCGCGCCAACCCCGAGCAGGACGCACAGGGCATCGCGATCGAGGCCCACCTCGACCGCGGCCGCGGCGCCGTGGCGACCGTCCTGGTCCAGCGCGGCACCCTGCGGGTCGGCGACACCATGGTGGTCGGCGACGCGTACGGCCGTGTCCGCGCGATGCTCGACGACACCGGCAACACGCTCGAAGAGGCGGGCCCCTCGACCCCGGTCCTGGTGCTCGGTCTGACGAACGTGCCGGGCGCCGGCGACAACTTCCTGGTGGTCGACGAGGACCGTACGGCCCGTCAGATCGCCGAGAAGCGTGCCGCCCGCGAGCGGAACGCGGCCTTCGCCAAGTCCCGCCGCCGGGTCAGCCTGGAGGACCTGGACAAGGTGCTCAAGGCCGGCGAGGTCCAGCAGCTCAACCTCATCATCAAGGGCGACGCGTCCGGTTCGGTCGAGGCCCTGGAGTCCTCTCTGCTCCAGCTCGACGTCGGCGAGGACGTGGACCTGCGCATCCTCCACCGGGGTGTCGGTGCGGTCACCGAGACCGACGTCACCCTGGCGGCGGGCTCCGACGCGATCATCATCGGCTTCAACGTGCGGGCCGAGGGCCGCGCCACGTCGCTGGCCGAGCGTGAGGGTGTCGACGTCCGCTACTACTCGGTGATCTACCAGGTCATCGAGGAGATCGAGGCGGCGCTCAAGGGTCTGCTCAAGCCCGAGTACGAGGAGGTGGAGCTCGGCACCGCCGAGATCCGCGAGGTCTTCCGCTCCTCCAAGCTCGGCAACATCGCCGGTGTGCTCATCCGCTCCGGCGAGGTCAAGCGCAACACCAAGGCGCGCCTGCTGCGCGACGGCAAGGTCGTCGCCGAGAACCTCAACATCGAGGGTCTGCGGCGCTTCAAGGACGACGTCACCGAGATTCGTGAGGGTTACGAGGGCGGTATCAACCTCGGCAACTACAACGACATCAAGATCGACGACGTCATCGCGACCTACGAGATGCGCGAGAAGCCGCGCGTCTGATCGCTGGTGCCGTGTCCGGGGCCGGTCGGTGGAAGAAAAATTCCGTCGATCGGCCCCGGCCGTTGCCTTTAGTGTGGTGCTTACTGTTCGCAGTGTTCGCACTGTTCGCCACGAGGCCCCACAGGTCGGCTTGACCTGACGCCCATGTTTGTAGGGACGCTGTCCTTCGATCTGCTTCTCGGCGACGTCCGGTCGCTCAAGGAGAAGCGCTCCGTCGTCCGGCCCATCGTGGCCGAGCTGCACCGCAAGTTCGCGGTCAGTGTGGCGGAGGTCGACCACCATGATCTTTACCGCAGGGCCGAAATCGGCGTGGCGGTCGTGTCCGGGGACCTCGGGCACATCAATGACGTACTCGGACGCTGCGAGCGATGGATGGTCGCCCGTCCCGAGGTGGACCTGCTGTCGGCTCGGCAGCGGATCCACGGGGACGACGACGACTGACACTCACGTACCGAAGAGTGAAGAGTAGAGAGAAGAGCAGGCATGACCGACACCGCGCGGGCGCGCAAGCTGGCGGACCGCATCCGGGTCGTGGTCGCCGAGACCCTCCAGCGACGGATCAAGGACCCGCGGCTGGGGTACGTCACGATCACCGACACCCGGGTCACCGGTGACCTGCGGGAGGCGACCGTCTTCTACACGGTCTTCGGGGACGACGAGGAGCGTGCCGCCTCGGCGGCGGCCCTGGAGAGCGCCAAGGGCGTCCTCCGCTCGGAGGTCGGACGGCAGACGGGCGTGCGCTTCACGCCGTCGCTGACGTTCGTCGCCGACGCGATCCCGGAGAACGCGCGCACCATCGAGGACCTGCTCGCCAAGGCCCGCGAGGCCGACGAGGAGGTGCGCAAGAGCGCCACCGACGCCACGTACGCCGGCGAGGCCGACCCCTACCGGAAGCCGGCCGAGGACGGCGACGACGAGGATGACGAAGGCGCCGAGGGCGCTGAGGGCGCCGGGGGCGAGGCACGGTGAAGGACGGGCTTGTCATCGTCGACAAGCCGGGCGGTATGACCTCGCACGACGTCGTGTCCCGGCTCCGCAGGCTCGCCGGGACGCGGCGGGTCGGCCACGCCGGCACGCTCGACCCCATGGCGACCGGCGTACTTGTCATCGGCGTGGAGAAGGCCACCCGGCTGCTCGGACACCTCGCGCTGACCCGCAAGGAGTACGAGGCCACGATCCGGCTCGGCCAGACCACCGTCACGGACGACGCCGAGGGCGAGATCACGGCCGCGGTCCCCGCGGGCGCGGTCACCCGCGAGGCCGTCGACGCGGGCATCGCGGCGCTCACCGGCGACATCATGCAGGTGCCGTCCAAGGTCAGCGCGATCAAGGTGAACGGCGTCCGCTCGTACGCGCGCGTACGCGGCGGCGAGGAGTTCGAACTGGCCGCCCGGCCGGTGACGGTCTCCTCGTTCGTCGTGCGGGACGTGCGGCGCGAGGGCGACGACCTCGTGGACGTCGACGTCACGGTCGAGTGCTCCTCCGGCACATACATCCGCGCCCTCGCGCGGGACCTCGGCGCGGGGCTCGGCGTCGGCGGCCACCTCACCGCGCTGCGGCGCACCCGGGTCGGTCCCTACGGGGCGGGCCTTGCCCGCACGCTGGAGGAACTGGCCGAGTCCTTCGCGGTCCTCCCCATCGCGGAGGCCGCGGCGGCGGCGTTCCCCCGCTGGGACGTCGACGAGCGGGCGGCCCGTCTGCTCGCCAATGGGGTCCGGCTCGACGCGCCGGCCACGGTGGGGGCGGAGCCGACGGGGGTGTTCGGGCCGGACGGGAGGTTCTTGGCGTTGGTGGAGGGGCGCGAGGGGCAGGCACGCATCCTGGCGAACTTCGCCTGACCCGGCCTTTCCCCCGCCCTCCCGCCCTCCCCCAACCTTCGGCCGGGGGTGCCCCCACGGCGCTCGCGGTCTACGCCAACGCGCTGCGCACCGCAGTCTCCGCTCGTCTCCCCCAGCTACCGCTGGGAGGTGCCCCCAGCGGGCGGACCCCGGCGCACCCCCTCCCGGGCCGGTTGGGGCGACTGACGGCCGGTGGGGTGTCGGTGGGCGGTGACGGCTGCGCACTCGGACAGCGCTGCGCCTACGGGTGCCCGAGCACGGTGCCCCTTCAGACCACCTACCGAGGATCAGGCGCGGGACGAAACGGAGGGGGCGGGGTCGTAGGGGTGGCGTTCTGGACACTGGAGCATATTTGGGTGCGTGCCCCGGGGCGCGCAGCCGAGAGTTCCTGAGGCACCTAAATGTGCTGTCCAGAATGGCAGCCCCGGAGGCCCCGAACCCGGCCCCCCAACAACTGGCGTCGGGGCGCCCTGACTTCATGGGGCACACGGGCGGGAGGGCGGGGAAACAACCCGGTACGGCGAAGCGCAGCGCACGGCGCGGGCCCTCCCCCCTCGCGGCCCGCGCCGCACGATTCCCCCCGCAGTGGTGCCTATCCAGCCCGAAAGATCAATTCACCCCAACGGGCAGGCGCTCGGAGTGAAGAGAGGGAGCGCCAGGGGGCGCGTTCACCTGGGGATCTGTTGGAACGATCACCGGACGTCTACGGTCGAAACGGGCACTGTGGCGGGGAGGTGCGCGGATGGCGGTGTGGTCCGCCGAAGTGGACAGGGCGTTGGTGCGGGTCTGTGACCTGGCCGGACGGCCGCGGGGGACGGGGTTCCTCGCGGAGGCGGCCGGCGGGTGCGGGACGCTCGTGACGAGTCATGAGGCAGTCGACGGGCTGGTGCGCGTCGTGCTGCACGCGTGGGGCGAACAGACGATCCTCGTGGAGGCGGACGCCATCACGCCGCTGCCCGCGCTCGGGCTGGCGCTCGTGGCGGTGGAGGGGCTGGAGGGCGTGCCGCCGCTGCCGGTCGCGGCGGCCGTGCGGCCGGGCAGGGTGCGGCTGCGGGGCCGGGAGTGGACGGAGGCGGAGATCGTCGGCACGGCGTCCGTCACGTACACCGCGACGGACCGCTTCCATCTGCTGGACGAGGTGTACGAGCTGTCCGCGCGGGGGTGGGAGCCGGATGCGCAGGTGTCGGGCGCGCCGGTGCTCGATCCGGGGACGGGGGCCGTGCTGGGCGCGGTGGTGACCGCGCTGCACGCCGGGCACCGGGCGGACGGTTTCGCGGTGCCGTTGCGGGGGCTGGGGGAGCTGCTGGACCGGAACGCGGCGACGGTCCCGGCGTACGGGGCGTATCTGAATCTGGCGGGGGCGCTGCAGCTGACGGCCACCTCGGTGGGCTCCGCCGGCGTGCCGCAGGGGGTGTGGGGGCGGGAGCCGGTCGTGCGCCCGGCGACGGAGGCGGTGCTGCGGGGGTTCGCGGAGGGCGGCTCCGGGGAGGCGGGGCGGCCGCTGGTGCTGGGCCTGGTGGGGGATCCGGGCTGCGGCCGTACGACGGAGCTGGCGGCGCTGGCCGTGCGGCGTGCGACGGGGGCCGAACCCGCGCCGACACTGTGGCTGCGCGGGGCCGAACTGCACGCGGGCGACGGTGGGTTGAAGGACGCGGTGGAGCGGTCGCTGCGTGCGGCCGGCCGCATCGTGCACGCGGGGGCGGCGCCCGGGGACGCCGTGCCGGAGACCTCGCCGGACGCGGTGGCCCACTTGGCCGAGGACGCCGGGCGTCCGCTGCTGGTGGTGCTGGACGGGCCCGAGGAGATGCCGCCGGTGCTGGCGCACTGCCTGCCGGACTGGGTGGCGGGGACCGCGAGTTGGCTGCGGGCGGCCGGGGTGCGGCTGGTCGTGGCGTGCCGCCCGGAGTTCTGGGAGCAGGCGGGCGGGCTGTTCCCGCGGGGTGTCCTGCACGATCCGGGCCGGCGTGCCGGCACCCGGTCGCTGCCCGCCTGTGTGCGCCTGGGGGCGCTGCCGGAGCCGCAGGCCCGCGCGGCGCGTGAGCGGTTCGGCGTCCCGGAGGGGGCCCTGGCGGCGGAGGACGAGGCGCATCCGCTGGCGTTGCGGCTGCTGTCGGAGGTGCGGGCGGCGCTTCCGGAGGGCGGCGGGGGGTGCCCGGACCGGGCGGAGGTCTTCGGGGCGTACCTGGACCTGGTCTGCCTGCGGGTCGCGGTGCGGCTGGCCGCGGACGGCCGGGGCGACCCGCGCGGCGCGGCGGTGCGGCGCCTCGCGGCACGCGTGGCGGGCCGGGCGCACGAGGCGGCGCGGTGCTGCCTGGGTCCGGGGCAGGGGGAGCTGGACCGGGAGTCGTTCGAGGAGCTGTTCCCGTGGCGTACGGGATGGGCCTCCGCGGTGCTCACCGAGGGCCTGGTGGTCCCCGCGGGCGCCGGATACCGCTTCGCGCACGAGGAGTTCGCGGACTGGCTCCAGGGCGGCCATCTGGAGCTGGACCAGGCGCTGCACGCGCTGGTGCACCGCTGGTCGGCCCCGGCGGGCGGTACGGCGGAGGCCCCCGTGCGGCTGCCGTCGCGGCCCCCGGCCGCCGCGGGGCGGGGCGGCACGCCGCCGGTGCCGCCCGCGCCGCCTTTGGCGCCGCCGTCCGCGCCGCGCTCGCTGCCCGTGCCCAGGCACCGCATCGGGCCGGTCGTGCAGTCGCTGCTGCTGACCGCCCGCCGCTCGGGGGCCGCCGAACTCGCCCGCAGGCTGGAGGAACTGGTGCTCGCCCTCGACGGGCACGCGACGGCGCCGACCGCCCGTGGCGGCGGGCTGCCGCTGCTCGACGGGGTGCCGCGCCCGCGTGACGGCGGCGATGCGGATCCGGAGTGGGAGCGGGCGCGCCGGGCGGACGCCGTGTGGTGGGCCGCGCACCTGCTCGGCGAGGCGCTGCTGAGGGTGCCGGACGCGCTGCCGTACCGGGGTGTGCTGCGGCTGCTGGCGGAACGGATCACGGCCCGGTCGATCGAGGCCGGGGGATTCCGGGAAGCGCCGGGGCTCGGGCAGTTCGGGCCGTGGTTCTGGCGCCGGCTGCGACTGCCGCTCGACGAACGGCTGGCGCTGCTACGGCAGTTGCTGCCCGCCGACGCCCCGCCGCAGCGCGGGGACGAGGAGCGCTTCCTGACCGCCGCGGGGGAGGAGCTGGCCGCCGCGCCCCGCGAGGCGCTGCCCGCCGTCTGCGCCTGGTTCGCCGACGAGCGGCCGCTGCAGGCGCTCCCCGGCGGTCCCCGCCCGAGCGTGGCCACCGCCGCGCAGGCCCTGCTGCACACCCACCGGCACCGCGCCGTGGACGACCTCACCGAGACCCTGGTCGCCGCCGCCCATCCGCGGGCCGACGAGCTGTTGGCCGCGCTCGCCGAGGACGAACCGGCCGCCGTCTGCCGGGCCGTGGACCGCTGGGCCCACGACGGTCGGCCGGAACGCCATGTGGCCGCCGCCGCGTACAGTCTGCGCACGGCCCCGTACGTCACCGTTCCCGCCGACGGCCGCCTGCTGCGCTACGCCGCGCTGGCGATCCTCGCCCGCCCCGCCGACTGCAGCCTGCACGGCGCCGCCCTCGCCGTCCTCGTACGGGACCCGGCCACCCGCTCCTTCCACCTGCCGGCCGCCCTGGAGCGCTTCACCGCCGGCGACCCGCGGCTGCCCGCCGACGCGCTGTCCACCGCCCTGGCCACCCATCCCGAACCGGTCCTCGCCGCCTTCCGCACCCGGCTGCGCGAGCCGGGCGGGGGCGGCGCCGAGGTGCTGCGCGCCCTGGCCGGGATCGGCGACCAGTCGCTGGCCCGCCGCGCCGCCGACCTCGTCCGGGACCACCTGGAGCACCGTCCCGAGGGCGCCGCGCACGTCGCGGAGTACCTCGACCGCCGCCTGGAGGACGGTCCGGGTGTCCGCGCCGTGCTGCTCCCGCTGACCGCCGGGCTGCTGCGGGAGCATCCGCCCGAGGTGCGGCGCGCCCTGGCGCCCGTGCTGGCCGCGCCCGGCGGCCACGCCTCGCGGCCGCTGCGCCAGGAGCTCCTGGACGTCCTCCTGGAGCGCGAACGCGACCACGGTGTGCTCGATGCCCTGCTCACGGCGGCCGCCGAGGGCTGCGCCCTGCGGCCCGCGCCGCTGACCCGCGACCTGGTGCACCGCCTCGGTGTCACGCTCTGCCGCGCCCCCGAGGGGGCGACGCTCTTCGACCGCCGGCTGGTGCAGCTGGCCGCCGCCCATCCCGGCTTCGCCCGCCAGGTGCGCGGCTGGCTCGCGGCGGACGCCGACGGGGTGTGGGACGCGCTCGTCGGGCCGAGCGCCCGGCGCGCCTTCGACCGGCCGGCGCCGGGGGCCCGGACCGCCCGGGCACCGGAGGCGACCGCCCTGGTCCCGTGAACGGGCTGTGCGGGCGGCACCACGCCGCGCGGCCTGCCGCGTCCGTGGGGGCGCCGCGCCGGTGAGGCGCCCGGCATGGCAGTCTTGGACCTGCAATCGGACAACCATCAGCGGTCGAGGAGCGGTCACAGTGCAGCGCTGGCGAGGCTTGGAGGACGTCCCGGGCGACTGGGGACGCAGCGTCGTCACCATCGGCTCGTACGACGGCGTGCACCGTGGGCACCAGCTGATCATCGGCCGTGCCGTGGAGCGTGCGCGTGAGCTCGGCGCGGCCTCCGTCGTCGTCACCTTCGACCCCCACCCGAGCGAGGTCGTGCGGCCCGGCAGTCACCCTCCGCTGCTGGCGGCCCACCACCGCCGGGCCGAGCTGATGGCGGAGCTCGGCGTCGACGCGCTGCTGATCCTCCCCTTCACCGCCGAGTTCTCCCGGCTCTCGCCCGGCGACTTCATCCGTACGGTGCTGGTCGAGGCACTGCACGCGCGGGCCGTCATCGAGGGCCCCAACTTCCGGTTCGGGCACAAGGCGGCCGGGGACGTGGAGTTCCTGTCGGCGATGGGCCTGAAGTACGACTACGAGGTCGATGTCGTCGACCTGTACCTGACCGGCGCCGCGGGCGACGGCCAGCCCTTCTCGTCCACGATGACCCGGCGCCTGATCGCCGAGGGCGACGTGGCCGGGGCCATGGAGATCCTCGGCCGCCCGCACCGCGTCGAGGGCGTCGTCGTCCGCGGCGCGCAGCGCGGCCGCGACCTGGGCTACCCGACCGCGAACGTGGAGACCGTGCCGCACACGGCGATCCCCGCGGACGGCGTGTACGCGGGCTGGCTGCACGTCGGTGACGAGGCCATGCCCGCCGCGATCTCCGTCGGCACCAACCCCACCTTCGACGGCACCGCGCGCACGGTCGAGGCCTACGCCATCGACCGCGTCGGCCTGGACCTGTACGGACTGCACGTCGCCGTGGACTTCCTCGCCTACCTGCGCGGGATGGAGAAGTTCGACACCATCGACGCGCTGCTGGAACGCATGGCGGACGACGTCAAGCGGGCCCGCGAGATCGTGGAGACGCACGACTCCGACTGAGCGGGCGCACCCGGGCATCCACGACCGAGGGCCCGCCGCGCCGTCACGGCGGGGCGGGCCCTCGGTCTTTTGGACTTCTCCTACTGCTGGTGCGTCCAGCCCGGCGGGATCGGTCCTGGAGCGCCCTGCTGCTCCGACTCCTCGGGCCGCTGCTGCGGCGCCTGCTGCGCCTGCTGCGCCTGCTGGGCCTGCGGCGGCGGGGGCGGCTGCTGGGTCCAGCCCTGCGGCACGGCTCCCGGGACGGGCGGGGGCGGCGGGGCCGGGTGCCCGTACGTCTGGTGGTGCGGCGGCGGGGGCGGGGGTGGGTAGCCGCCCTGCTGCGGCGGCATCGGCTGCGCCGGGTAGGGCTGTCCGTGCTGCGGCGGGTAGCCGCCCTGCTGCGGCATCGGGTGCTGGTAGAGGCCCTGTGCCTGCTGGGCGCGCACGAAGTCCTCGGCGACCATGGCCGCGAGGTTGAAGTAGGCCTCACGGGTCTTGGGCCGCATCATGTCGAGGTCGACCTCGGCGCCCGCCGCCAGGTGCTCGTCGAAGGGCACCACGGCGACGCCCCGGCAGCGGGTCTCGAAGTGCGCGACGATGTCCTCCACCTTGATCATCTTGCCGGTCTCGCGGACCCCCGAGATGACGGTGAGACTGCGTTGCACCAGGTCGGCGTAGCCGTGGGCGGAGAGCCAGTCCAGGGTCGTGCTGGCGCTGCTGGCCCCGTCCACGGACGGCGTGGAGACGATGATCAGCTGGTCCGCGAGGTCGAGCACGCCGCGCATGGCGCTGTAGAGCAGGCCGGTGCCCGAGTCGGTGAGGATGATCGGGTACTGCTGGCCGAGCAGGCCCACCGCGCGCCGGTAGTCCTGGTCGTTGAAGGTCGTGGACACGGCCGGGTCCACGTCGTTGGCGATGATCTCCAGACCGGAGGGCGCCTGCGAGGTGAAGCGGCGGATGTCCATGTAGCTGTTGAGGTGCGGCAGTGCCTGGACCAGGTCGCGGATGGTCGCGCCGGTCTCACGGCGCACCCGGCGGCCGAGGGTGCCGGCGTCCGGGTTGGCGTCGATGGCGAGGATCTTGTCCTGCCGCTCGGAGGCGAGCGTGGCGCCCAGCGCGGTGGTCGTCGTGGTCTTGCCCACGCCGCCCTTGAGGCTGATCACCGCGATGCGGTAGCAGGACAGCACCGGGGTGCGGATCAGCTCCAGCCTGCGCTGGCGCTCCTGCTCCTCCTTTTTCGCGCCGATCTTGAAGCGGGACGGCTGGTTGTTGTTCCTGCGTGCCTTGGGCTGCTGGCGCAGCAGGCGGTCCGAGGACAGCTCGACGGCCGCGTTGTAGCCCAGCGGGGCGCCGTGCATGACGCGCTGCTGCTGGTCCTGGCCGGGACCGGGGCCTCCCCAGCCGGTCGCGATCCGCGGGTCGACCGGGGGCTGCTGCTGCGGCGGCTGGGCCTCCGCGTCCGGCCGGCCCTGCTGCGGCTGGTGCGGCTGCGGAGCCGGCGGCTGGGGCTGACCGTGGCCCTGCTGCGGGGCCGACGGGTCGGGACCGGCCTGCGGCGGCAGGGGCTGCGCCGGGCCGGGGCCGGGGAACGGCGGCTGTGCGTAGGGCGGTTGGCCCTGCTGGGGGTACGGCGCCGGCGGCTGCTGCGGATAGCCGTAGCCCTGCTGGGGATGCGGCGGCCGGGGCGCGTTGGGGTCGGCCCACGGCGCCCCCTGGGCGGGCTGCGGGTAGCCGTAACCGCCCTGCGCGGGCTGCGGATAGCCGTAGCCGTACGGGGGCTGGGCCGGCGGGGCCTGCTGCGGCGCGTTGGGGTCGGCCCACGGCGCGCCCTCGGTGGGCGGCGGATAGCCGTAGCCCTGCTGGGGATGCGGCGGCTGCGGGGGCTGCTGCTGTGCGGCCGCGGCCCGGTACTCCGGCGGCAGGGGCGGTACGAGGGACTGCGGCGCGGGGGCGGGGGCGGGGCCCGGAGCCGGCGGCTCGGCGGCGGGCTCGGGCTGCCGGTTCTCCTGGGTCTGCTCCGGGGCCGCGGGCGCCTGCTCCTCCGGCTCCGGGTCGGCGGCCGCGGCGGAGTCGGGCACCTGCGGTGCCGGTGGCGTCTGCCCGGTGCCGCCGGTCCCGGGCTGTTCGGCGGCGGGAGGGGGCGTCACGGCCGGGGCGACGGGCGGCCCCACCTGCGACGGCTGCGGCGGGGTGCCGCCCGCGGCGGCCGTCGGACCGCCGCCCGCCTGCTGCGTGTACCAGGACGGGGGCGCGTAGTCGATCTGGAACTCACCCGTGAGGTCCGCGTCGGACTGATCCCCGTCCGGGGCGGCCGCGCCCGCGCGGATGTCGTCCTGATCGCTGCTCACTGTGCCTCCTGGTCAACTGATGTACGTGCCGGGCCCGTCGGGAACGGCACGCTTCCCCCGTCATGGAGTTCCGCGGCAAGCCTTTCGCGGCTCACCGCAAAAGCCTAATCACTTGCCCCGCACGGACGGCAAGTGCCGTTGGCCTCATGGTCCGCACCATGACACGGGGCCCGCCCTGTCCCGTACGGGCGCCGGGCCCCGCCGAGTTGACGTCCCGGTACCCGCACCGGGCCCCTGTGCCCCATGCCCGCCACCGGGAACGGGAAACGCCCGTCCCCGGCCGTGCGCGACCGGGCCCGGAAGCGCATCGTCCGGGAGAGGGCCACGGCGGCTAGTCGACCCGGCGGGCCGGGCCCAGCAGTCCCGTCTCCGCGTCCGTCGGCTGCGTCATGACGAACTGCCGGTGCTTGCGCGTGCACCACATGGTCACGTTGTCGCCGAGGGTCGGCAGCGCGGCGACGTCGGTCTCCGCCAGCCCCATCACCTGGCCGATGACCTCGGCCTCCTGCGGGGACACCCGCTGGAGGCCGACCACGTCCGCGCTGTTCAGCAGGCGCGGCGCGGTCGGGCCGAGATAGGGGAGCAGCGTCATGACGGACTGCCAGGACTGCGCGGCGACCCGGCTGCGCGGCGGCCGGGCGCCGCAGTCGCGGACGATCACCACCGGGCTCTGCACGGACGGGCCCTGCGGCGCGATCCGGCCGACCTCGTGCACCGTCACGCACTGCTGGCCGCCCCCCGCCGCCTGCGCCATGGGCGCCCAGGACTGCGGACGGGCGGTCTCCACCGCCACCCGCGCCCCGGTCGCCGCGGCACGCAGCGACAGCACCTGCGCCAGCCACATGCTGCCGATGAGCAGCACGTCCAGCCGGGCCGGCCGGCTCAGGGCCAGCACGGCGGGCAGGCCGGTGGCGTCGACGCCGATGACGACACCGTCGTCACCGATCGGCAGGGACAGGCCGGACAGCTGCCCGGTCGCCAGGGTGTGGCGGTCGCGGCGCGGGCCGAGGAGCCCGAAGGCGGCGCGCAGGGAGCGCCGCGGTGCGACCCCGGCCGCGGGGCCGCCGTGGTCGGGGCCGAGCGGCAGGTGCGAGGGGCGCGGTTCGGTGCCGCCGGGGCGCTGTCCGCCGAAGGCGGGAACGGTCGGGGACGCCATCAGCGGGTACCTCCCAGGGGCAGCGTGGCGAGAATGCCGGGCACCTGCTCGCGGTCCAGCCGCACCAGGCCCACCTTGGACACGGTCGCCCGCAGCTCCAACTGGGTGCGGGCATCCAGGAGTTCGTTCTCGCTGCGGCCGGTCAGCCGCACATAGCCCGACAGCAGCGACGCCCGGCTCCCGCCCGGCGCGACGACCAGCGAGAAGGTGCTCGCCAGGGCGGGGGAGGAGGTCAGCAGCCCGACCAGGTCCGGCAGCCCCGTCGCCCGGTCGCCCAGCTGCGGCCAGCGGCTCACCCAGTACGTGGTGTGCCAGCGGTCGTCGCAGCGCCAGGCGCGCGGGCTCTCCGACGTACGGCGGGCCTGGCGGCTGCCGTCCAGCGCGGCGCCGCCGGTGGTGGCCAGCGGGTTCACGCAACTCGACGTCGCCACCGCGGCGATGATCTCCGGCTCGGTCAGCACACGGGCCCGCAGCCCCGCGCCCACCAGCCGGCTCGTCAGATGGTCGGCGGCGCGCAGCAGCGCCCGCCGGGCACCGGCCATGCCGCCGCCCCGGGCCGTGACGGCCTCCGGGCACAGTTCCGGGTCGAGCTTGAGGGCGATCCACGTCAGCCGGAGCCCCGGGGTCTGCGACTGCGCCTGGAGCGGCGCGTACGACCGCGCGGCCACCGCCTGCGGCGGCAGGTGTGGCGCCGGCGCCGGCTGGGTGTGCTGGACGACCTGCACGGAGGCCAGGCGGATGTCGTCCACCTCCAGCGCGCCGTGCAGCAGGTCGAGCGGCAGTGAGCGCGTGCCGCGCGCCGGGCGCAGGGGTTCGTCGACCGCCTGCACCTGCACCACGGCGGTCAGGAAGGTGCCGTCACCGACCATGCCGATCTCGCGCTGCTCGCGCTCGTCGGTGAAACTGTAGGTGCGCAGCGCCGGATCGCACTCGACGGCGGGCACGAAACCGGGGTCGGTGCCCGGCGGCACCTGGGCCGCGTTGCGCCGCTGACGGGCCTTCAGCGCCCGCCCCGCGGACATCCACTCGGGCATCGGGCGGCCGCGTCTGCGCAGCAGGCCGAAGAGCACCAGGGGGAGGGCGACGGCGGCCGCCACGACCGGCCCCATCACCCTGTGGATCAGCCAGCCGCCCAGCACGAGCGCGAACGCCAGCTCAATCAGCACGAGTTGCTGCACCCGGACCGGGCCTATGCCGCCCGGCCGGCGGGTCGTCACCGGGGCCGCGGACCGGCCCCGCGGGGCGCGGGTGGCGTCGCCCGGCATCCCGGGCGGCCCGCCGTGGGCGGACGGTGGCTGGCTCCCGGACGTGCGCCCGGACCTGGTCGCGGTGGTCATCCCCCGTACAACCCTTCTGCTTCCGTTCGTACGTCTGCTCCGCCGCTCCGCGTGCGCATCGGGGCCCCGGGCCCCGGTCGTCCCACGGGACGCCGCCGGCAGCGGCTGGCGGGCCGATCACCCTACCCCGTACCGTACGGTGCGATCGTCACACGGCATAGTAGGGGTCCCATCGGCCCCCGCCGTCGTCGCGGCGGTGCGGGCCCCGGCGCCGGGCACGCCGACACAGCAGCGAACAACGGGGAGTTGACGCAGGGATGGCGACACGCAGGGATGAGCTGAACGCCTACTCGTTCGCGCGCAAGCGCACGGTGGCCGCGTTTCTCCAGCCCTCGCCGCACGGTTCGGAGGAAGCGGCCCCGCGTCCGCTCAGGACCGTCGCCCCGAGCCTCGTCGTGGCCCTGCTGATCGTTGTCGCCTTCGGCTTCTGGGGCATACTCAAGCCCTCCGCGCCGACCGGCTGGAACAAGCCGGCCGAGAAGGTCATCGTCGGCGACGAGTCGACCACGCGCTACGTGGTACTGAAGACCGACGGCGAGCCGCAGTTGCACCCCGTCCTCAACCTCGCCTCCGCCCGGCTGCTCCTGGACCCGGAGAAGTTCGGGGTCATCAAGGTCAAGGAATCGGTGCTGGACAACAGCGGGATGACGCTGGGCACCACGATCGGCATCCCGTACGCCCCCGACCGGCTGCCGGGCGCCGACGACGCGGGCAGGGCCAAGACCTGGGCGCTGTGCGAGTCCCCGGGCGGCGGCACGAACGAGGCGACGCAGCGCGCGGTGTTCGTCATCAACCAGCAGAAGCCCAAGGAGGCGGCGCTCGTCGGCGGACGCAACCGGCTGCGCGACGACGAGGCCATGTACATCGAGGTGCCCGGCGGCGCGCAGTACCTGGTGACCGACAAGGGCAACGCCTATCTGCTGGGCGACCCGGCCGGCCGGCAGGACCCGGTCGTCGTGAACCTCCTGCGCCAGGTCGTCTTCGGTGCCTCCGCGCAGCCGCAGAAGGTGGACGCCGCCTTCCTGTCGACGCTCAACAGCAGGAACGGCGCCCTGTACTTCCCGCCCGTCGCCGACCTCGGCGCCCCGTCCACCGCCCCCGGACTGAGTCCGGAGCACGCGAAGGTCGGCCTGGTCCTCAAGGCCAACAACGACCAGTACGTGGTGCAGAAGGACCGCGTCGTGCGGGTCACGGACTTCGTGGCGAAGCTGCTGCTCAACATCCCGCAGGCGGCGTCGTTCTACACCGGTTCGCCGCAGCCCGCGTCCGTCGGCATCGGCGAGGTCGCCTCGGCGCAGGCGAGCGAGACGTATCTGAACAACCTCGGCTGGCCCGAGAAGGCGGTCACCCAGGCCAACACCCAGGACGCGGACACCGGCCGCCGGGTGGCGTGCAGCGTGTACGGCGGCGGCGACGACAGGCTCACCCAGCAGCCGTCGATGACGATGTGGGCGGGCCGCAAGTTCCCCCGGGACGTGGCGCAGAGCGGTACGAACACCTACGTCTCCCCTGGCAGCGGCCTGTTCTACAAGGCGTACGACGGCACCGACAAGCGCATCGGGTCCATCTACCTCGTCACCGACACCGGTTTGCGCTACTCGGTGCCGACGACGGGCGACAGCGATGCGGGCGGCGCCGCGAAACAGGACGCGGAAGTCGGTGTCGTCCAGACCAAATTGGGGTACGGGAAGAACTCCCCGGTGCCCGTGCCGAAGATTTGGTCCGATCTTCTGGCGACCGGTCCGACCCTCGACGAAGGCGCCGCGAAACAGGCACAGGGTTCCTGATCAAGACCGGAACAATACCGTCGTCGCCCTTCAACGCCCGCAGTAACGTGAGGGTTTGGTGATGACGGTCAGGATCCCGATACGGAACCGGTTATCTGTTCGCCCTGTCGTGGGTATTGGCTAGAGTTGAAGACCGGCGACACTCAACCGTCGCCGATCGCATACCGGATCTTCTACGTCTCATGGGGGACTCCACACATGGCTGGACAGCAGTTCACCATGACCGAGGAGGAGATGGTTGCCTTCAGCAGCCGTATCTCCACGGTCAACTCCTCGATCCAGGGCGAGATTCGCCGCCTCCAGACCGTGATCGACACGATCACCTCGGGCTGGAAGGGCTCCGCCGCCACGGCGTACAACAACCTGCAGACGCAGGTGAACCAGGACGCCAACAAGATCAACCAGATCCTGGGCGACATCAAGGAAGCCGTCGACGCGAGCACCCGGAACTACTCCGCCTCCGAGGAGGAGCAGCGCGCGTCCATCCAGAGCATCTCGGGCCAGGGTGGCAACCCGTTCGGATGACCGGCTCCGTGCGCCGCTGCCCGCCGCCCGTCACGGGCGCGCGGCCGCGCACGCCGCAGCTGCCGTTCCCGTCCGAATCCAACATCTGAGGAGACATCACATGTCCGGGCAGATCTTGGTCAACTTCCAGACCATCTCCCAGGCCGCGACGGACGTCCGTACGACGGCCAACAACATCAAGCGCCAGCTGGACGACCTCGAGGCCGGCGTCAAGAAGATCGCCGCCACGTGGGAGGGCTCGGCGCAGGAGGCCTACCGCGCCAAGCAGACCGAGTGGGACCAGCGCGCCGCCTCCATGCACCAGACGCTGGAGGCCATCGCCCGCGCCCTCGACACCGCCGCGCAGAACTACCAGGACACAGAGAACAAGAACCGGCAGATCTGGGGCTGATGGCGCGCGCCAGGCCGCGTCACACGCGATGAGGGCGGGCGGTACGGACGACGTACGTGCTCGCCCTCATCGGCGGTTCGGCCCACGAACCGCACACAACGGGAGGACGGAACACCAGTGGGATCGCACGCCGTGAGGCGCACCGCCGCACTCGCCGCAGCCGCGGCGATCACCGCCTTCGGCCCACCGGCTGCCGCGCCCGCCGCCGGTGCCGCCCCCGCGGTGGACGCCCCGGCCGACGGCGCGCGGACCGTCCTCGCGGACGACGGCGGCCTGGGGGAGCGCTTCCAGATCGACGACACCCAGTGCTCGTTCCCGTCCGACCCCATCGCGGGCACACCGTGGTCGCTGCAGCGCATCGTCCTGGACCAGCTCTGGCAGGACACCCAGGGCCTCGGCGTCGTCGTCGCCGTCATCGACACCGGCGTGGACGACCAGAACAAGCAGCTCGCCACGGCCGTCACCCGCGAGATCGGCAGCGGCGCCGGCAAGAAGCACGCGGGACTGGACGTCTTCGACCGCAACGGCGACGGCACCAAGGACGACGTCGGCCACGGCACCAAGGTCGCCGGCATCATCGCCGCCCGACCCGCCCCGGACACCGGTTTCGTCGGCATCGCCCCGCGCGCCTCGATCCTCGCCATCCGGCAGAACGACAACCAGGGCGGCGGCACGGTCAGGACGATGACCAAGGCGATCCGCTACGCGGTGGACAGCGGCGCCAAGGTCATCAACATCTCCCAGGACACCGCCTCCAGGATGCCGCCCGACTCGGCCCTGGAGCAGGCCGTCGAGTACGCGAAGGACAAGGACGTCCTCATCGTCGCCTCCGCGGGCAACGACGGCGCCGACGGCAAGGTCAAGCCGACCTACCCCGCCTCCTACGACGGCGTCCTCGCCGTCGGCGCCTCCGACCGCGACAACGCCCGCGCCAACTTCTCCCAGCCGGGCCCCTTCGTGGGCGTCGCGGCCCCCGGCGTCGACATGGTCTCCACCGTTCCCTACGGCGGCCACTGCATCGACCAGGGCACCAGCTTCTCCGCCCCGTACGTCTCCGGCGTCGCTGCCCTCATCCGGGCCAAGCACCCCGACTGGACCTACCGCCAGGTGATCACCCAGATCGAGCAGACCGCCGACCGCGGCAAGCCCGGCCGCGACGACTTCGTCGGCTGGGGCGTCGTCGACCCGGTCGCCGCGGTCAACGACGACGCGACCACCCCCCAGGCCGCCCCGACGCCCGACCCGGTCGTCAACCCCGGTGGCCACGAGAAGATCGAGGCCGCCACCGTCGTCCTCGGCGAGAGCCCCGAGCAACGCATCGAGCGCTACGCCGTCTACACGGTCGGCGGCGCGGCCGGGGGCATTGCCCTGCTGGTGGGAGGCGGGGTCGTCCTCGGCGACTGGCGTCGCAAGCGAGGGATCCACACATGAGCAGGAACGGGGAGCGACACGATGACTGACCAGTACAAGGTCGATCTCAGTGAGCTGGAGGACACGATCACCAAGCTCAACGGGGTGATCAGCCAATTGGGCGTTGCCAACGTCTGCGCGAAGAACGACACCTACCTGCCGCCCGGCGCGCTCGGATCGGCATTCGAGGAAGCCGATCAACTCGCCCGTGCGCACGAGGAGATGAAGACGCACATCGAGTCGGTTGTGGCCTACATCCACGGCGTCATGAACGACTTCGGTGGCAAGACCAAGAAGGTGCACGGCCATTACTCGGACGCCGAATACGACGCGCAGGGCGGCATGTCCGGCAGCGGCAAGTGAACACATCAAGCGCGGATCGATGATCGTCGTGCCGGTCGCAAAGGGGGACACGCATCATGGCTGACGAGGGAACTTACTACGAGTACCAGGCCCCGACGCAGTGCTACGCCGGGGAGCACACCACGAACTTCGCCGGCACGAAGAACATGGACCAGATGAAGGCCATGCTCGCCAACGCCGACCACGTGGAGGTCGAGTCCTGCGCCCAGGGCTGGCTCCAGGTGCACGACCAGCTGGTCACCGGATCCGGCAGCGCCAAGGCCGTCTTCGACGCCGCCGTCGAGCACATCACCCAGCACTGGGACGGCGCCGCGGCGGAGGGGTTCCGCGCGCAGGCCACGGTGATCAGCAAGATGATCACCGACTGCTCCACGTACGCCAAGTACACCTCGCAGGCGATGACCAACGCGGCGTCCGTGCTCAAGACCATCAAGCCGCAGGTCGACGCGATGGAGAAGCCCGGCACCCTGTCCAGCTGGGGCGACGCCCTCGGCGACGGCTTCGACCGCAGCGACGCGCAGCTGCACACCGACCTCGCGAACGGGGTGGACACGCAGTCCGCGCTCGACCGCAGCCGCGGCTCGCTGTCGGCGGGCAAGGAAGCGCAGCTCGAAATGGCTGTGAAGATGGAGCAGCTGGGCGCGGGGTACAACGCGCAGTCGCGTGCGATGGGGACGTGGACCGTCAAGCCGCCGCCCAAGGGCCGGGTCAACGACAGTGATGACTACCCGGGGGATCCGGGCGGGGTCGCGCCCGTTCCGGTGATGCTGCCTCCGGAAATCACCCAGCCGAGCACGGAGTCCTCACGTCGCCCGACGGGTCGGACCTCGACCGGCACGGTGACGCCGGTCAAGGAGGTGAAGTCACCCCGGGAAGGCGGCATCACCGGTGGGGTGCAGAAGCCGCCTTCGAGTACGAAGCCTCAGGTCGGTACGGCCATCGACGGCATCGCCGGGGGTACGACCGGCACCGGTGGGTACGGCGGAGGCACCGCCGGCATCGGTGGCGGCGTCGGTGGAGTCGGTGCCCCCGGAGCCGGTGGTACCGCGGGTGTCGGCGGCGCCGGTGCCGGTCTTCCGGGCGCCTTGGGCGGCCTTGGCGGACGCGGTGGCAAGGCCCCTGCTTCCGGCGCCGGAGGTGCGGGGCGCGCGGGCGCGGCCGGCCGAGGTGGCATGCCCGGCGCAGGCGGTGCGGGCGCTGGGGCAGGCGGCCGGGGCGGTGCCACCGCAGGACGAGGGGGCAGCCTTGCCCGTCGCGGTGGCGGCGTTGTGGGAGCGGCCAAGGGCACCGGGTCCGGCACCCGAGGCACGCCGGGCGGTTCGGGCCTGCACAAGAGCCGCGGCGCCACGGGCGCGGGCGGGAGCAACGTCGGCAAGGGCGCGAACCGCATGATGGGCCGCGGCCAGACCGATCGGGCGGAAGAGGAAGAGCGGCGCGACGGCGAGCGTCCCGACTATCTGGTCGAGGACGAGGAGACCTGGACACCCGAGCGCAACAACGCTCCTCGGGTCATCGAGTAACCAATTGGTCCACCGCACGATGTAGAAAGGCTCGGGGGTACGGCTGTTGGCTGTGCCTCCGACCTGCCCAGGAAAGGACGTTCAGGTGGCTCTCGCGCGAATGCTGCGGATCGCAGGTGGGGCGGCGCTCGCAAGTGCCCTGATCTTCGCTTCGGCGCCGGTGGCGGCGGCTGACGACGTCAGGGACAAGCAGTGGCCTCTCGTCGCCTTCGACGCAGAAGCCATCTGGAAGATCACGCGGGGCAAGGGGGTGACCGTAGCCGTCATCGACTCCGGGGTGAACGCGAACCATGTCGATCTCAAGGGAAATGTGATCGAGGGCAAGGACTTCATGGATGGGGGCTCCACCGACCCCGGCCCCAATGAGTCACATGGCACGGAGATGGCTTCGGTCATTGCCGGTCACGGCCACGGCCCTGATTCCTCGGAGGGCATCATGGGGCTCGCTCCCGAGGCCAAGATCCTTGACATCCGCGATGACGGTGGCAGCACGGGTGGTTTCGCCTCATCGATCCGGTACGCCGTTGATCACGGCGCGTCGGTCATCAACATCTCGTCAGAGGGGTCGTCGAGGCTGGACGCGGAGGCGGAGGCGATCGCCTACGCGCTTCAGAAGAACGTCCTGGTCGTGGCCGGTGCGGGTAACGACGGCTCCGAAACGGGCTACCCGGCCGGCTATCCGGGCGCAGTGGCTGTCGGCGGCGTGAAGAACGACACGCAAATCTGGGAGAACTCGAACTACGGCCCGCAATTGCTCCTGACGGCGCCCGCGACGTTCATCCTCGCTGCGGGAACGAAGTCCGACACCGCTTACCGGTCCGGCACCGGCACATCCGATTCCACGGCGTTCGTCTCCGCGGCCGCCGCGCTCCTGCGCGCCAAGTTCCCGGATCTGACCGCAGGTCAGATCGTCAACCGCCTGACCAGGACCGCCGGGCTCCCCGCGTCGGCCAAGGGCCTCGCTCTCCCGGACGAGCACTACGGCTACGGCTTCATCCAGCCCCTGGCCGCCCTCACCCGGGACATCCCCGCCGGGCCCACGTACGGTCCGCTGGCCGTGCCGGAGTCGCTGAAGACGGGGCAGAACGACGGCGGCCAAGGGGCCACGCCCGACCCGTCGGCCACCGCGCCGAACGCCACCGGCGGTGCCATGAGCGACGACGAGCAGGCGGCGGCCGACCGCAAGCAGGTCATCGCCCTCAGTGCGATCGGCCTGGTCGGCCTCCTCGTCCTCGCTCTGATCGTCTTCGTGATCGTCAGGATCGCCCGCCGCAACAAGGGCGGCGGCAACGACCGTCCGGGCGGTCCCGGTGCGCCCGGCGGCGTGTATCAGCCGTACGGCGGTCCGCAGCCGCCGCAGCAGCAGGTCAATCCGTACGCCCAGAACAACCCGTACGGGGGGCAGCAGCAGCAGACGCCGCCGCCCTCGTCGTGGGGTTCGGGGCGCCAGTAACGCACAGCCGCTCGCACGTCCGACACATTCAACGGGGAGACGACATCGGCCATGGCCGGTTACTACAAGGTGGAACTCGACGCGCTCGCTGATCTCGGTACGCAGTTGGGGAACTGTGCCGACGAGATGCGCTCGGCGATGAAGGTCCTGAAGGACATCGGCCCGAAGGGCTCCGGCTTCGCCGATCTGGAGGCGGCCTGCGACGAGTTCCAGGACGCCTGGGGGTACGGGATCGGGCTGATCGCGGACGCGACGGGCGGGATCACGGAGGGGCTCAAGGCGACGCATCAGGTGTACGCGACCCTGGAGCAGCAGATCGCCGCGTCCTTCACGTCCGGGAACGGCGCGAACGGCGGGAACGGCGGAAGCACCGCAAGCGCCGGCAAGGGCGGCGCCCAGTGACGGCCGCCACCGGGACAGCGCCGGTGCCGATACCGGCGTTCCGATTCCAGGTGCAGCAGGACTTCCACGAGATACCCCTCGGCCTCGGTGTCGAGGACGACCCCTTCGACGAGCAGATGCGCGCCTTCGCCCGCGACTACTGGGGTGACGCGGAGGAGCTGGAACCGCTCCGCATGCTGATGAAGGCGATGTACGCGGCCAACTCCCGGCAGCTCGCCGAAGAGGGCGCCGTCTACAACGCGTTGGGTGTCTTCCCCATCGGCGGTACCTCGGACGGCGCGACGCCCCCCGAACGGGTGAGCCGTTGCAGCCTGCTGGTGAGCGTGCGCGAGCTGGACGTGCCGGATCCGGGGCTGGCGGCCGCGGGCATCGCCGAACTGCTGGCGCGCGAGGCCGGCGAAGAGGGCACCGTCCAGCTGATAGCGCTGCCTGCCGGACCCGCCGTCGTACGGGTGGGGGGCAGTCGCGCCGTATGGGAGCGCGACGGGGGTGCGAACGCCGAAGAAGGCGTTGTCGAGCGGTTCTTCGTCCGGGTCGAGGTCTGGGTGCCGTTCCCGGACGAGGACAAGGTGCTGCTGCTCTGCCTCAGCACCTCCGACGTGCAGGACCTCTTCATGTACCAGGCGGTCCTCGCGGACATCGCCGACACCGTGACCTTCGGCGCCGACGACGCGCCCGTCGCTGCGGGGTCCGCCCCGAAGCCCCGTACGTTCGGCTGAGCGCCCAGGGAGGATCCGCACACCATGAGCACCATGACCTACGAGGCCCTGGGCTTCGATCCGGCACCGGGCATACCCGCCTCCGTGGAGCGCCTTGTCACCACGTTGAGCAAGGTCGGCAACGAACTGCACCAGGCGCACTCCACCCTCACCCGGTTGGGCCGAAGCGACGGGATCTGGGAGGGCGATGCCGCAGCCGGCTTCGCGCAGAAGGTCGGTGAGCTGCCGAAGTACCTGAACGACGGCTACGGCTCGCTCATCGACGCCGCGCACAGCCTGCACCAGTGGCAGGCGCAGCTCGTGGACTTCCAGACGCTCGCCGCCCGTTACGAGACGGAGGCCGCCGAGGCGCGCCGCGTTCTCAAGGCGGCCGAGGGCGATCCGGACCTGAAGCTGGCGGGGCAGACCTTCGACACCGATGCCGCCCTGCAGAACGCACAACAGCGCCTGGACTTCGCGGTCAAGAGGGTCAACGACGCGACCGGCGACCTCAGCGCCGTCATCAAGAAGGCGCAGGATCTGCTCGGTGAGCACGAGAAGGCGGCGCGGACCGCGGCGTCCGCGGTCCGCAAGGCCGCCGAACGCGCGCCCGACGAGCCCGGTCTCTTCGACCGCTTCATGGACGCCCTCAAGGGTCTGGGCGACAAGATCAAGGAGCTTGCCGGGGACGTCTGGGCGTGGATGAAGGAGCACGCCGACACCCTCTACAAGATCGGCGACTGGCTCGGGTACGCGAGTGCCGCCTGCGACGTGCTCGCGGTCGTCTTCTCGGAGACCGTGATCGGCGCTGTCGTCTTCGAGGCCATCGGCATGGTCCTGAACGGCGGGGCGCTCGCCTTCCACGCCGCGGGCTGGGCGGCGGGCTCCAAGAAGGGCTCGTGGACGGACATCGGGCTCGACATCGCGGGCTTCATCCCCTTCGGGGACCTCGCGCGCGGCGGCAAGGTGCTCAAGGGCGCCTTCAAGGGGGTCTCGATCCCCTCGAACGTGCTGCAGATGGGGTCGAAGGCGGCCGACGCCTTCAAGCGCGCCGACGACATCGTCG
Source organism: Streptomyces sp. NPDC088733 (assembly GCF_044751185.1). Classification (NCBI taxonomy): domain Bacteria; kingdom Bacillati; phylum Actinomycetota; class Actinomycetes; order Kitasatosporales; family Streptomycetaceae; genus Streptomyces; species Streptomyces sp. NPDC088733. The sequence continues at coordinate 24,845 of NZ_JBIVLH010000015.1, read as the reverse complement.
CCTCGGTCGGCGGGAGCGCCTGGAACTACGCGGAGCGCGAGGGCATGCGCTCGCTGGGCATCATCGGCGGCAAGGTCGACGCGGTCAAGATCACCGCCGACACGTTCAAGGAGCGCTTCCAGATCGCCGTGGCGAAGGAGTTCGGCGACTCGACGCTGTACCGCGCGGCCAGCGGCCGGCTCGGGAGCGCCCTCGACCAGGTGGTACCGAAGCTCGTCGAACACACCCCGCTCGGGCGTATCCCGGCCATCGCCGACTCCGTCAAGCCCGTGATGGACGACGCCGGCAATGTGGTGCGGCACTATGTCGATCCGCGTTCCTGGACGGCGCGCGGCTACGAGGCGATCACCGGGGCCAAGGGCCTGTACACCGAAGGCGTGCGCCTGGTGACGGATGACGTGCAGTACGCGTCCGACAAGGTCCATGAATCGATCGACCACGCCCGAGAGACGGCCGGTAGGGTCTTGGACGGCATTTCCCGAGCCAATCCCTTCGGATGAGCAGAGACCGGACAGGTTTGCCCCCATGAATGTGATGCACACCGACCCCCGCACCGCGGTCCGGTCCCCGAAGTCCCTGGCGGGCGCGCGGCTGCGCTACACGCTGCAGTGGGTGTGGTTCCCCTGTCTGGCGGCGGTCTGGCTCCTGCCCTACCTCCTGCTGGTGGTGGGCTACTTCACGGTCTTCTTCCCGCTCGCCTTCGTCTGGGACATCGACGTGCCGGCACCGCCGGGAAGCGGCCGCCGCTTCCGGTGGCGGCGCCGGATGTGGCTCAACCGCAAGCGGATGCGCCGCGAGTGCTCCGGCGATCTGCCGTGGCTGGAGGACCAGTTCCGCGCGCTGCTCGACGGCCGCGCGCCGATCCTCCTGGGCCGGCAGAGCAGCGGGACGGTGTGGCGCCACCGCGACGGCCGGGTCGAGATCGACGACAGCTACTTCCGGCAGATCGGCGCCGCGCGCGCCCTCGCGGTCGCGCGGGAACTCGGCTGGACCCCGGACCGGAAGGGCACCGAGGACCTGCCCGTGTGGCTGGTGCTGCGCGCCGCGCCCCGCGCCTGACCGTACGCGGCGCGGTGCTCGTTCCGGGCGCCTGTGCCCGGGTCGTCCTTCGTCCGGGGAGCGTTCGCCCGGGGAGCGATCCGCTCCCGTCGTGACGCGGGCCGTCAAGCCCGTGCCCCGATGCTGCGTGCAGGACCGATTCGCCCGGTGGATCGGTTCGCGCGGCAGTGTCCCGCCGTACCGGCTGTCGTTGTGCGCGGTGGAATCGACGACGGCCGCGACGACCCGCGGTCCGGGCGGGAGGGCATGTGGTGTTCAAGGTCTGCCCGGAGGACCTCGAGGGGTACGGACGCCTGATCGACAGGGCCGCGGGCGATGTGGCGGAGGGCGGGGCCTATCTGAGGCGCCACGGTACGGTCGCCGAATCCGCCCAGGGCCTGTGCAGCCAGGTGTTCGACGTCCACGGCACCGTGCTGCGGGACATGGCGGCCACCTGCGAGAAGTTGCGCACCCTGCTGGAGGCGTCGGCCGCGGAACTGACCAGGTCCGCCGCGTACTACCGCGTGACCGACCGGGCGGAGGCCGCGCGGGTTGACGCCTTGCGGCCCGCGGCCGGACACCGGGGCGGCACGTGATGGGTCCTGCCGACGTCGTGGAACCGGCACGGCACCTCGTGGCGCCCGGTGCGCCCGCTGAGTTCCACAGCCCGCTCGAAGTGCTCAACCAGGCCGGCGACCTCATCAGCCCCGCCTTCTGGATGGCGGAGATCTGCGACGTCGCCCTCGGCTTCCAACCCATGGACGAGGCCAAGGAGTACTTCGCCGGCGACTGGGAGACCTACGCCAAGTGCGCCCAGGTGTGGGAACGGCTCGGCAGCACACTCGGCGACGTCTCCAGGAACATCGGTGCCGGCAGGGACTGCGTCGACAGCACCTGGGACGGCAACGCGGCCGACGCCGCCCGCGCCTACTTCGACGGCATCGCCGGGCGCTGCGACGGCCTGCAGGCCGAACTCGACGCCCTCGGGACCCAGTACAAGGTGATCTCCCACGGCGTCTGGTCCGCCGCGGAGGCCGTCGGCGCGGTCCTCAGCGGCATCGCCGACGCCGCTGCCATGGCGGCGATCTCGGCCGCGGCGGGCACCATGACCTCCTGGACGGGCTGGGGCGCCGCCGTCGGGTACGGAGCGGCGGCCCTCGAGATCGCGCGCATCGTCGAACTCTGGGGCGAGGCGACCCAGGCGGTGAACGCCGCACAGCGCCTGGTGAACGCCGCCCTCGGGGCCGTCGAGCAGGCGGGTGGCGGTCTCGCCACCGCGTTCCACGACGTCCCGCTTCCCGGGGCGGCCTACGACAATCCCGCAGTGGGGCCTGCCCTGCCGGGACAGAGGTGACGTGTGCGGAGGGAAGAAGACGCCTTCGAGGTCGGCGAAGCGGAACTGCTCGGGCCGGCGGTCGATCCCGTGCGCGCAAGGGTCCTCCGCGAACAGCTCCGCCGTCTCGCGAAGGGCGGCGCGGGGGACCCCGTCCTGCAGGAGATGGCGGCCGAAGTGCTGGCCGGCCGGGTCGGGTTGCGCGAAGCCCTGCGGATTCCCGCCTACGCGGAGGCCCTCGGGGAGCGCGTGCGTGCCTTCCGCCGGACGTGGGCCGAGATGAGCCCCCAGGAGAGGGCGGAGCACGAGGCGGAAGCCCTGCGCTTCGCCCAGGCGCAGCGTGACGCACGGTAGGAGGCCGAGTGTTCCCGGAACCCGAACCCGAGCCGGAGCCGGAATCGGACGTGGCCGAGCGTGACGCGGGCAGCAGTGCCGGTGCATTTCTCGGTGGGGTCGGTCTGACGTCGGGAGCCGTGTTCGCGCTCGGGCTCTGGGCGGTGTTCGTCGGTACTGCGGTGGCAGGTGACTTCTCGCCCGCGGGCCTGATCGCCGCCCTGCTCGTCTCCTTGTCCGCGTGGCTCGCATGGCGCGGCCGGCGGCTGCGGCATGCGGGCTGGAGCTGCGGCGGACTCGTGCTGCTGTTCGCCGTCATGACCCTCACCAAGCACCTGCCGATGTGAGCCGCAGCGCCGGTCCCGGTCACCAGGCGGCCGGCGGGAGCCGCAGGGCCCCGGAGAGGCCCGGGTGCCCCGCGGTCGCGTTGTGGACCGCGTCAAGGTGTCCGGTGGCCCACGAGCAGCTCCGCCAGGCCCGCCGGGTTGCTCAGTGCCACCAGGTGGCCGCCGGGCAGGACGTCCGCCTCCACGCCGAGGCGTTCGCGGGCGACGCGTCGCTGGAACTCCTCGGGGAAGAGCCGGTCGTCGCGGCCGGCGACGACACGGGTGGGCACGTCCGGCCAGGCCGGCAGCGGGAAGGGGACGCCGAACGGGGTGTCGGACTGGCGGGGCTCCCGGGCGAGGGCCGCTTCCACCAGGGGCCGCGGCAGGTCGTGGAAGAAGGTCACCAGGGGGTCGAAGTCCGCGTCCGGCGGGCGGCCCTCGGCGAGGTCGAGCGCCCGCCGGGCCCCGGGCTGGCCCGTGTTCGCCCACCAGTCCCCCGCGGTCTCCCCGGGGGCCGGGATCATCGCGTTGACCAGGACGAGCAGTTCGACCCGGTCGCCCAGACGCTCGCAGGCCAGGGGCGCGGTGAACCCGCCCATCGACTGGGCGACCAGCACCAGGTGCTCGCGGTCGCCCACGGCGGCGGCGACCGCGTCCGCGTACTCCTCCAGCCCCGCCGTGTCGTCGTCCGTGGGGAGTTCGACCGCCAGGGCCTCGTGGCCGCGGCGGCGCAGCTCCGGCACCACGAGCTGCCAGTACCAGGCGCTGTCGCCGCCCGCTCCGGGGATCAGGGCGTAGGTTGTGGTCGTCACGGTCGCGGGCTCCGTCCTGCCGTCATGCCCTCGCCAGGACGGAGGCGAAGCTGTCGAGGATGTGGTGGACGCCCGCCTCGGTCCGGGCGAAGTGCTCGGCGGGGACGTCGGGCTGGCAATAGACGACCTCGGTCTTGTCGCCGTGGTCGGTGAACGCGGCGTCCATGACGACCTCGGCGCCGTCGGGGCCGCCCATCGTCCACACCAGCCGCTCCTGCCGTACGACCTCGCGGTAGGTGCCGCCCAGCGGCATGTCGCCCTGGGGGGTGGTGACGGTGGCGCTCCATGTGCCGCCGGTGCGGACGTCGCTGACGACCGTCGGCAGCGGGGCGCCGAACCACTGGGCGAAGTACTCGCGCTCGGTCCACACCTTCCAGACCTTGGCGAGCGGCGCGTCGAAGACCCGGGTGACGGTGATGTCGTTCATGGAGGCATGCCTTCCTCGGTACGGCGGCGGAGCGTGTGCGGCGCACTCCTTCTCACGAGGGGGCAGACCGGCGGCGGGCCCCGGACTCATCGGTCGGCCCGCCCCGATGTCCGACCCTCGTGATCTCATCGGCAGGAGCGAGGAGAGGAGCCGGGGCATGACCGTCGAGGTGAGGATCGAAGCGTGGGGGCAGGACGATCTCGCCCTGCTGCGGCGCACGAACGCGCCCGAGATGATGGCGCACCTGGGGGGCCCGGAGAGCGAGGAGCAACTGCGGGCCCGGCACGCGCGGTATCTGGAGCGGCACGGCGGCGGGGGGATGTTCCGCATCGTGCTGTCGCCCACGGGCGAACCGGCGGGCACCATCGGCTACTGGGAGCGGACCTGGCGGGGGGAGACGGTGTACGAGACGGGCTGGAGCGTCCTGCCGGAGTACCAGGGGCGCGGCATTGCCGTGGCGGCGGGACGCGAGATCATCGGGCTGGCGACGGAGGCGGCGTCGGCCGGGGACGGGCCGCGGTCCCTGCACGCGTACCCGAAGGTGGACAACCCCGCGTCGAACGCGATCTGCCGCAGACTCGGCTTCACGCTCGTCGAGGAGTGCGACTTCGAGTACCCCGCCGGCCATCCGATCCGCTGCAACGACTGGCGGCTGGAGCTCACCCCCGCCGGCTGACGCGGCGGCCGACCGGCGGACCGGCTGCCGGGCCTACCAGGCGTCGCCGTCCCGCCAGTCGCACACGAGGCCGCCGTCGAGGTCGAGCGGCGCGGCCACCGGGAACACGTACACGCAGTCGTCGTCCTCCGGGGTGCGCCGGACCCCCGACGGCGTGAGCACGGAGGTGGGTCCCCGCCACGGCCGCCAGCCGCGGGCCGCGTAGAAGCCTCCGGCGCCGTCGGCGGCGGCCAGCGCGCCCAGGTCGTACGCGCGGCGCAGCCGGCGTTCCAGCGCGTCCATCAGGGCGGCGCCGTGACCGCGCCCGCGGCGGTCCGCGCGCACGCCCACCCCCTCGACGTAACCGGCCCGCAGGGCACGTCCGCGGTGCAGCACACGGCGCTGCACGAGGGCGGCGTGCCCGATCAGCTCCGCGCCCTCCCACACCAGGGTGTGCAGGCCGCCGAGGGAGTGCTCCCAGTCCGCGGCGTCCAGGCCGCCGTCGAAGGCCTCGACGAGCAGGGCGCGTGCCGCGTCCAGGACGGCGCCGTCCAGGTCGGCGGTGTGGGCCACGTCGACGCGGATACGGGTCATGTGCCCATCCTCGCAGCAGGCTTCGCGGCAGGGGCGGTGTCGGTGGGTGCTGCCATCATCGAGGCATGCTGAGCCTGGGAACCATCGTGCTGGGAGCCGCGGACGTGCACCGGGCCGCGGCCTTCTGGGGTGCCGCACTCGGGTACGTGCCGCGGGACGGGGACGTCGGGGACGACTGGGCGGTGCTGGTCCCCGCCGAGGGCGGCGCGGGCCCCGGCATCGCCGTGGGCCGCAGCGCCACCCCCGTCCAGGAGCACCCGCGGGTCCACCTCGACCTGTACGCCGAGGACGCCGCCGATCAGGCGGCACAGGTCGAGCGGCTGGTCGCCCTCGGGGCCGGGCGCGTCGACTGGGACCTGTACCCGCCGGACCCCGACTTCGTCGTGCTCGCCGACACCGAGGGCAACCGCTTCTGCGTCATCGACGCGTCCTTCGTGCCGTCGCCCGGTACCTCCTGAGGTACGTCGCCGTCCTGTGCCGGGGAGTGGCACGATGGCCCGCACACCCTTCTCGCGACGCACACGACCGGGGGCACCGAGCCGATGAGCAAGGAGATCAGCGACGCCGAGCTGATGGAGGTCGCCGCCGACCCGGAGCAGGCCCGCCGCCTGCACAAGGCGCTCAGGACGCTGGCGGACAACCCGAGGGTGACCGGCCCGCTGAAGGACATGGCGCGCGAGGTCCTGAACGGCCGTCTCGGCATGCGCGAGGCCCTGGACTCCGACGTCTGGCGCGGAGCCGTCGGTGACCGCATGGCCGAACTGCGCCGGAACGACGAGCGGATGACCCCCGAGGAGCGCGCCGAGGCGCGTGAGCGTGCCGCGCGGTGGTTCGAGCAGCAGGACCAGCGGGACCAGCAGGACCGGGACGAAGAGCGGGACGACCGGGACGCGCAGGGCCCGCCCGAAGCGCACGGCGCCGGTGCCGCCGACCCGCGCGACGTCCCGCCCGCCTACCGCCCGCCCACCCGGCGCGACTGACCGGCAGCCCACGGCCTCCCCACGGCAACGGGGCGGGGACGGACACCCGGTCCGTCCCCGCCCCGCCCCGTGCCGTCAGCTCTCCGGCAGGAACCCGGTCTGGATCAGCTGGTTGCCGCGCCGCCGGGTGAGGAACTGCGCCCGCCCCGGCGGCAGCTTGACCGCCTTGGTGCTGCCGAAGACGGGGCCCTCGCCCGGGTCGCCGGACAGGACGATCCCGGTCGCGCCGAGTTCCTTCGTCCGGGTGAGGAACGGCTCGAAGGAGGACCGCGAGGCGCCCGACGTGCTGCGCGACAGGATGATGCGCAGGCCCAGGTCGCGGGCGAACGGCAGGTACTCCATCAGCACCTGCATCGGGTTGCCCATGGAGGTCGCGACCAGGTCGTAGTCGTCGACAAAGACCCACGCGTCCGGCTCGGTGTACCAGCTGCGGTTGCGCAGCTGCTCCGGCGTCACGTCCTGGCCGGGCATCCGGCGGCCCATCGAGCCGGCCAGCGACTCCATGACCTCCTGCAACTGCGGGCCCGAGGCGCAGTACTTGTACATGTGGCTCTCCGGCACCTGACCGAGCAGCGCCCGGCGGAAGTCGGAGACCACGAACAGCGCCTTGCCGGGCTCGTAGCGCTCGCTGACCTGCTTGGCGATCAGCCGCAGCAGCGAGGACTTGCCGGACTCGCTCTCGCCGTAGACCACCATCAGCGGATCGGTCTCGAAGTCCACGAACACCGGGGAGAGCGTGAGCTCGTCGACGCCGATCGCGATGCCGCGGTCGGAGAAGTCGCCGCCCTTGGGGAGCTCGGTCGCCGGGAGCATCGTCGGCAGCATCCGCACCTTCGGCGCGACCGGCCCCGGCCAGTTGGCGTTGACCTGGGCCACGAACTGCGCCATGCCCTCGGACAGGTCCTCCACGGCGGAGGAGGCGTCGATGCGCGGCAGCGCCGCCAGGTAGTCCAGCTTCTTCGGGGACAGCCCGCGCCCCGGCTTGCCGACCGGCACGTTCTCGGCGCGCCGGCGGTCGAACTCGGACTCCATCGGGTCGCCGAGCCGCAGTTCCAGCCGGCTGAGGATCTGGTCGCGCAGCGCGGGCCGGATCTCGGTGTAGCGGGTGGCGGTGACGACCAGGTGGATGCCGAAGCCGAGGCCGCGGGTGGCGATGTCGTTGATGACCGGGTCGAGCTGCTCGTAGTCGGTCTTGAACGTGCCCCAGCCGTCGATGACCAGGAACACGTCGCCCCACGGCTGGTCCGGGAAGTGCCCCGCCGCCCGCCGGGAGCGGAAGGTGTTCATGGAGTCGACGACGTTGCTGCGGAAGAACTCCTCGCGGGCGTTGAGGATGCCGTGCACCTCGGCGACCGTGCGGCGGACCTTCTCCGCGTCCAGCCGCGAGGCGACCCCGCCGACGTGCGCCAGCCCGTCCAGCGCCAGCATGCCTCCGCCGCCGAAGTCCAGCGCGTAGAACTGGACCTCCTTCGGGGTGTGGGTCAGCGCGAAGGACGCGATGAGCGAGCGCACCAGGGTGGACTTGCCGGACTGGGGGCCGCCGACGACCAGCGCGTGGCCGCCGGAGCCGGACATGTCGGCGTACATCACGTCGCGGCGCTGCTCGAAGGGCTTGTCGACCAGGCCGACCGGGACCGCGAGCTTGCCGGTCGCCGTGTAGCCGTCGGCGTGCAGGCCGCGTTCGGCGCTCACCGTCAGCGGCGGCAGCACCTGGTCGACGCTGAACGGCTCGTCCAGCGGCGGCAGCCACACCTGGTGGGCGGGCGGGCCCTGCCCTTCGAGGCGGCCCACGATCACGTCGAGGACGGTGTCGGCCAGCGCGTCGTCCACTGCGCCCGGACGCGCCTGCGGTTCCGGCTCGGTGAGGATGCGCACCGGCACCGGCGCCGCGGTGAACAGCACGGGGGAGCGGTCGATGCGGGCCCCATTCGCCGTCCGCGTGCCCGGCGCGCGGTAGGTGCCGGAGACGTACGCGGCCTTGAACTGCACCATCGTGTCGGTGCCGTACTTCAGGATGCCCGCGCCGGGCACGTTGGGCAGGTGGTACGCGTCCGGCACGCCGATCGCCGTGCGGGACTCGGCGGCGGAGAAGGTGCGCAGACCGATGCGGTACGACAGGAAGGTGTCCAGGCCGCGCAGCTTGCCCTCCTCCAGCCGCTGCGAGGCGAGCAGCATGTGCACACCCAGCGACCGGCCGATGCGGCCTATCTGGATGAACATCTCGATGAAGTCGGGCTTGGCGGCGAGCAGTTCGGAGAACTCGTCGATGATCAGGACGAGCGAGGGCAGCGGGTCCAGCGCGGCCCCGGCCGCGCGGGCCTTCTCGTAGTCCGTGATGTTGGCGTAGTTGCCGGACTGCCGCAGCAGTTCCTGGCGGCGGGTGAGCTCACCGGTGATGGAGTCGCGCATGCGGTCGACGAGGGTCAGCTCGTCGGCGAGGTTGGTGATGACCGCCGACACGTGCGGCATGGTGCCCATGCCGGTGAAGGTGGCGCCGCCCTTGAAGTCCGCCAGGACGAAGTTCAGCGTCTCCGAGGAGTGGGTGACCGCCAGGCCCAGCACCAGCGTGCGCAGCAGCTCCGACTTGCCGGAACCGGTGGCGCCGACGCACAGGCCGTGCGGGCCCATGCCCTCCTGCGAGGCCTCCTTGACGTCCAGCATGACCGCCTCGCCGGTCTCGCCGAGGCCGATCGGCACGCGCAGCCGCTCGTGCAGGGTCCGCGGCCGCCAGGTCCGCGAGACGTCCACCGAGGACGCGTCGCCGATCCCCATCAGGTCGGTGAAGTCCAGGTTCGCCAGCAGCGGCTCGTCGGCGTCGGCCGCGCCCAGGCGCAGCGGCGCCAGCTGCCGCGCCAGCGACTCCGCCTGCACGGGGGACAGCACGTCCGGGGTGCCGACGAAGGTGCCGGAGCCGGCCTCCAGGTAGAGCTGGTCGCGCCAGACCTGGATGGACAGCGAGCCGCGCATCTCGTCGAGCTCCCCGGGCACGACCTCCAGGATCGTCACGCCCTGCAGGCCCTCGGCGGAGGCGATCACCGAGTCGGCGGGGACGCCGCCGCCGTCGAGCACGATCACCACGTGCGGCTGGTCGAGGACCGTCTGGCCGTCGCGGTTGAAGCGCGGCCGGCCGTCCAGCTCGTCGGCGAGCAGTTCCTCGGCCTCGCCGAGATCGCCGCAGACCAGCCGGCGCGAACCGGCGCCGTCCTGCTCCTTGTGCTGCGCGTGCGGCAGCCACTTCGTCCACTCCCACTCCGACTGGGCGCCGGGCGCCGCGACCACGGCGACGACCAGGTCCTCGGGGGAGTGCAGGGAGCACAACTGGCCGACGACGGAGCGGGTCTGGCCGTAGACGGTGTCCGGGTCGCCGGAGATCGTCACGTGGTAGAAGGAGCGCAGCCCCACCGCCAGCGGCAGGTTGTCCAGCGAGCCGTGCGCGGCGATGAACTGCTGCATCGAGTGCGCGGTCAGCGGCTCCAGTTCGTCGACCGGGGCGGTCTCGGGCGCGACGATCGGGGTGGCCAGCTGCTGCGGGCCGAGCCCGACCCGCACCTGCGCGAAGTCGGCGTCGGAGGCGCGGCGTTCCCACACCCGCGAGCCCTCGGCGACCAGCGCCCACAGCTGCTCGGGAGCGGGGTGCAGGTAATACTGTGCGTCACGCTGCTTGCGGGCGGTCTTGCGGACCCCGCGGCGCACCTGCGCCAGGTACTTGAGGTAGTCGCGGCGGGCCTCGGCCATCTGGCCGGAGGGGCCCTTGCGGGAGCGGACGATCTGGGCGACCACCATCGCGAGGGTGGAGCCCATCATCAGCACACCCATGATCTTCATGAACCCGCCGGAGCCCCCGCTCCCCGTGGGCAGGAAGAAGAAGGCGGCCGACGAGCCCATGCCGAGCATGGGCAGCAGGTTCATCAGCAGGCCCTGGTCCTCGCCGCGCGGCAGTTCGGGCGGCGCGACGAGCCGTACCTCCTCGTTCGGCACCTCCGGCGGGTATACCCGCGGCGGGCGTTTGATGACGACCACGCTCACCGATGCACCAGTCCTTCACGCGAATCGCAGTTTCGGGCCGCCCCCGTGGCGACGGTCCCCCGTATGACACGTCCCGGTCGCGCACCGGCCCTTCGGGGGCCGGGCGTTGGACCACAGGCAGGTGGCGATCCTACTGGGCATGACAGCCGCGAGGCAGTGGGTCGGGTGGGGGGCAAGGGACTTGGGGCACGGGGTAGGGTGACGGATCGCGCAGCGCGGACGGGGGTCCGACCCTGGACGGCCGCGTCACTGCCACCCCAAACCACCCACCGCCGGACGAGGGGGACAACTCCAGGTGAGCACGGTCTCAGCAACCGGATTCTGCAGAGTCACGGTGGCGGCGCCGAACAGCCGGATCGACGTGGCACTCCCGGAGGACGTGCCGCTCTCCGACATCTATCCGGAGATCCTGCGCCTGTCGGGCCAGACCCCGGAAGAAGCCGCACCCACCGGGTACAACTTGGTCCGCAGGGACGGAAGGGTGCTCGACGACACCCTTTCCCTGACCGAACAGCGCGTTCACGACGGCGAGTTGCTGCTCCTGCGTCCCTTCGCCGACTCGCTGCCGCCCGCCGTCTTCGACGATGTGGTCGACGCGGTCGCCGCCGCCGTGCAGACCGACCGGCGCAGCTGGAACGACGCCCTGATGCGCGGTGTCGGGCTCACCGCGGGTGTGGTCCTGCTCGTCCTCATGGCCTTCGTGCTGTGGTTCTCCGAGCCGGCCGAGCACGACATGCACGGCCTGCCCGGTGTGCTCGCCGGGGCCGCGGGCCTGGTGCTGGTCGCGCTGGCGGGCGTGCGCGCCCGGGTGTACGACGACCGGCACTCCGCCGTCGCCCTCGGCCTCGCCTCCCTGCCGCTGCTGCTGGTCGCCGGCTCGGGCGTGATGGGTGTCGACAAGGGCGAGGGCCCGGGCCGGCTGCACTTCCTCATCGGCTGCGTCGTGGTGCTGACCGCGTCCGTGCTGCTCGTCCTGCTGCTGCCGCAGGGTGACGCCCCGTTCGTCGCGGCGTCCTTCACCGCGGGCGTCGGCACCCTCGCCACCTTCGTGGCGATCCTCACCGAGGCCGCGCCGCGCGAGGCGGCCGCCGTCACGGCCGTCGTCATGATCGCCGTGGTCGGGTTCCTGCCCGGCTGGTCGGCGCGGTTCGCGCGGCTGCCGATCGGCTTCCGCTCGCCCGACCAGGTCGCCATGCGGCACCGCGGGGACGCCGAGCGGCAGGGCGAGGAGGAGCCGGTCGACTTCGAGGTCATCACCAACCAGGCCCGCCGCGGCCACGAGCTGCTGCTCGGCCTGGTCGCCGGCTGCTCCGCCGCGATCGTCGGCTCCGCCGGCGTCGTACTGGGCTTCTCCGACAGCGCCTGGGCGCAGCTGCTCGCGCTCGTGATGGGCCTGGCGACGCTGATGCGCGCCCGGCTGTTCCGGTACACCTCGCAGGTCGTGACGCTGATGGTCGCGGGCGTCGTCACGATCGGCCTGCTGGTCGCCGGGCTCGCGCTCAACCTGCCGTCCGGGATCCTCACCGACCTGATGCGCGGCAACCACTCCTCGCTCGACATCCGCACCGTGTGGCTGTCGGCCGCGGTGGCGCTGGGCGCCGCCCTCCTGGTGGCGATCGCCCTGATCGTCCCGAACAAGGGCGTCACCCCCTTCTGGGGCCGGATGCTGGACCTGACCGAGGCCGCGGTGCTGCTCTCGCTGATCCCGATCTGCCTCGCCGTCCTCGACCTGTACGCCAAGGCCCGCGGCATGACGAGCGGCTGAGACCGGCCGTCACGCCGTCCGGGGCGGTCCCGCCGCCCCGCCGCTCACACGTGGTGCCCGCCACCCCGGATCCGGACATCGCACCGGGCCCGGGGTGGTACTCTGTGTAACCGATGCGTCTGCCCCCGTGCGGCGCGTCCCGCCTTTCGAGTCATCGCAGATTCCCCTGTGACACAGACCAGGGGCGCTCGAAGGCACCGACACACAAGGAGACCGTATGTCGCTCGACGTCGCGACGAAGAAGCAGATCATCGCCGAGTTCGGCACCAAGGAGGGCGACACGGGCTCCCCCGAGGTCCAGGTTGCGCTGCTCTCGCGCCGCATCTCGGACCTCACCGAGCACCTCAAGACCCACAAGCACGACCACCACTCCCGTCGTGGTCTGCTGATCCTGGTCGGCCAGCGCCGCCGCCTGCTGCAGTACCTGGCCAAGAAGGACATCCAGCGCTTCCGCGCGCTCGTCGACCGCCTCGGCATCCGCCGCGGTGCGGCCGGCGCCCGCTGAGACGCCGTAGAGGGAGCGGTTCCCGTACGGGAGCCGCTCCCTTGGCGTACGTGGGGTACCGCGCTGGGCGCGAGAGCGGGGCCGAAGCTTTGTAGGCTGGTCCCATACACAACGCCATAGAGCATGCGGAGGGAGCGTCCTCCTAAGCGCCACCAGCGCCGGTCCTCGGTAGTGGCCGCCGGGCAGCACGTACGTCCCGGTGGCTTCGATCGAAGACCGGCCCGGCGGGACGCCCCTCCACCGACGGCCACCGGGAAGACGCCCGGGGGCACGAAAGAGGAGAATCCCCATAGTGGAGAACGAGACCCACTACGCCGAAGCCGTGATCGACAACGGCAGCTTCGGCACCCGTACGATCCGCTTCGAGACGGGCCGTCTGGCCCGCCAGGCCGCCGGCTCGGCCGTGGCCTACCTGGACGACGACACCATGGTGCTGTCGGCCACCACCGCCTCGAAGCACCCGAAGGACCAGCTCGACTTCTTCCCGCTGACGGTGGACGTCGAGGAGCGCATGTACGCGGCCGGGCGGATCCCCGGCTCCTTCTTCCGTCGCGAGGGCCGCCCCTCCGAGGACGCGATCCTCACCTGCCGTCTGATCGACCGCCCGCTGCGCCCGTCCTTCAAGAAGGGCCTGCGCAACGAGATCCAGGTCGTGGCGACGGTCATGGCGCTCAACCCCGACCACCTCTACGACGTGGTCGCCATCAACGCCGCCTCCTGCTCCACGCAGCTGGCCGGCCTGCCGTTCTCCGGCCCGATCGGCGGCGTCCGCGTCGCGCTGATCCGCGGCCAGTGGGTCGCCTTCCCGACGCACAGCGAGCTGGAGGAGGCCGTCTTCGACATGGTCGTCGCCGGCCGCACCCTCGAGGACGGCGATGTCGCGATCATGATGGTGGAGGCCGAGGCCACCACCCAGACGATCAAGCTGGTCGAGGGCGGCGCCGAGGCGCCGACCGAGGAGATCGTCGCGGCCGGCCTGGACGCCTCCAAGCCGTTCATCAAGGTGCTGTGCAAGGCGCAGGCCGACCTGGCCGCCAAGGCCGCCAAGGAGACCGCCGAGTTCCCGATCTTCCTGGACTACCAGGACGACGTGTTCGAGGCGCTCGAGTCGGCCGTCGCGGACGAGCTCAAGCAGGCGCTGACCATCGCCGGCAAGCAGGCCCGCGAGACCGAGCTGGACCGCGTGAAGGCACTCGCCGCCGAGAAGCTGCTGCCGCAGTTCGAGGGCCGCGAGAAGGAGATCTCCGCCGCCTACCGCTCGCTGACCAAGAAGCTGGTCCGCGCCCGCGTCATCAAGGACAAGGTCCGCATCGACGGCCGCGGTGTCACCGACATCCGCACCCTGGCCGCCGAGGTCGAGGCGATCCCGCGCGTGCACGGTTCGGCGCTGTTCGAGCGCGGCGAGACCCAGATCCTGGGCGTCACCACGCTGAACATGCTGCGCATGGAGCAGCAGCTGGACACGCTGGCGCCCGAGACGCGCAAGCGCTACATGCACAACTACAACTTCCCGCCGTACTCCACCGGTGAGACCGGCCGCGTCGGCTCCCCCAAGCGCCGCGAGATCGGCCACGGCGCGCTCGCCGAGCGGGCGCTGCTGCCGGTCCTGCCGACCCGCGAGGAGTTCCCCTACGCGATCCGCCAGGTCTCCGAGGCGCTGGGCTCCAACGGCTCCACGTCGATGGGCTCGGTCTGCGCCTCCACCATGTCGCTGCTGAACGCCGGTGTGCCGCTGAAGGCCCCCGTCGCCGGTATCGCCATGGGCCTGATCTCGCAGGAGATCGAGGGCGAGACCCACTACGTCACCCTCACCGACATCCTCGGTGCGGAGGACGCCTTCGGCGACATGGACTTCAAGGTCGCCGGCACCAAGCAGTTCGTCACGGCGCTGCAGCTGGACACCAAGCTCGACGGCATCCCGGCGTCGGTCCTGGCCGCGGCCCTCAAGCAGGCCCGCGACGCGCGTCTGCACATCCTCGACGTGATGATGGAGGCGATCGACACTCCGGACGAGATGTCGCCGAACGCCCCGCGCATCATCACCGTCAAGATCCCGGTGGACAAGATCGGTGAGGTCATCGGCCCCAAGGGCAAGATGATCAACCAGATCCAGGAGGACACCGGCGCCGAGATCACGATCGAGGACGACGGCACCATCTACATCGGTGCCGCCGACGGCCCGTCCGCCGAGGCCGCCCGCGCGACCATCAACGGCATCGCCAACCCGACGATGCCCGAGGTCGGCGAGCGCTACCTGGGCACGGTCGTGAAGACCACCACCTTCGGTGCCTTCGTCTCCCTGCTCCCGGGCAAGGACGGCCTGCTGCACATCTCGCAGATCCGCAAGCTGGCCGGCGGCAAGCGCGTGGAGAACGTCGAGGACGTCCTCCCCGTGGGAACCAAGGTCCAGGTCGAGATCGCCGAGATCGACCAGCGCGGCAAGCTCTCGCTGATCCCCGTCATTGAGGGCGAAGAGAACGAAGACGGTGCGGACGCCGCTGCCGACGACAAGTCCGAGGACGCGTCCGAGCAGTGACCGACCGCTCCACACGCGTGACGGCCCGCCCCTCCACCAAGGGGCGGGCCGTCCGCACGCAGACCCTGCTCCCCGGCCTCGACGGCATCGGCACCGTGCGCCGCAGCGTCCTGCCCGGGGGGCTGCGCGTCGTCACCGAGACGCTGCCCACCGTGCGTTCGGCGACCTTCGGGATCTGGGCCGCCGTCGGCTCCCGCGACGAGACCCCGGCCCTGAACGGCGCCACGCACTATCTGGAGCACCTGCTCTTCAAGGGCACGGCACGCCGCAGCGCGCTGGAGATCTCCTCCGCGATCGACGCGGTCGGCGGCGAGATGAACGCCTTCACCGCCAAGGAGTACACGTGCTACTACGCACGTGTCCTCGACACCGATCTGCCGCTCGCCATCGACGTGGTCTCCGACATGCTGACCGGCTCGCTCATCCGCCAGGAGGACATCGACGCCGAACGCGGCGTCGTCCTGGAGGAGATCGCGATGACCGAGGACGACCCCGGCGACCAGGTGCACGACCTGTTCGCCACCGCGCTGCTGGGCGACTCCCCGCTGGGCCGCCCCGTGCTCGGCACCGTCGAGACCATCAACGCCCTCACCCGCGACCAGGTGCACCGCTTCTACCGGAAGCACTACGACCCCACCAGGCTCGTCGTGGCCGCGGCGGGCAACATCGACCACGATGCCGTCGTCCGGCAGGTGCGCGAGGCCTTCGAGGGCGCGGGCGCCCTCCGCGACCCCGAGGCCGTGCCCCGGCCGCCGCGCGGCGGCAGCAAGACCCTGCGCAGCCACGGCCGGGTGGAGGTGCTGGAACGGCGCACCGAGCAGGCCCACGTGGTGCTCGGCATGCCCGGTCTGTCCCGGCACGACGACCGGCGCTGGGCGCTGGGCGTACTCAACACGGCGCTCGGCGGCGGTATGAGCTCGCGGCTGTTCCAGGAGGTCCGCGAGAAGCGCGGCCTCGCCTACAGCGTGTACTCCTACACGTCGTCCTTCGCCGACAGCGGCCTGTTCGGCGTCTACGCGGGCTGCCAGCCGCGCCGGGTGCCCGAGGTGCTGAAGATCTGCCGCGAGGCACTCCACCAGGTCGCCGAGCACGGCCTCGACGACGAGGAACTGCGGCGCGCCGTCGGCCAGTTCTCCGGCTCGACCGTGCTCAGCCTGGAGGACACCGGCGCCCTGATGAACCGTATCGGCAAGAGCGAGTTGTGCTGGGGCGAGCAGATGTCGGTCGACGCCACCTTGGAGCGGATCGCCGCGGTGACCCCCGAGGAGGTCCGCGCGGTCGCCCGGGACGTGCTCGGGCAGCGACCGTCGCTGGCCGTCATAGGCCCGCTCAAGGACAAGCAGGTGGCCCGCCTCCACGATTGCGTGGCCTGAGCGCCCGGGCCGGCCGGCCCGGCCGGCCCGAGCGCCTTCCTCCAGCCCTACCGACCGAAGGACAGGAACGATGAGCACAATCCGCGTGGGTGTGATCGGGGCCCGTGGCCGCATGGGCACGGAGGCGGTCAAGGCCGTCGAGGCCGCCGGGGACATGGAGCTGGTCGCCGCCATCGGCCGCGAGGACAAGCTGGAGGCGCTGGCCGAGAACGGCGCCCAGGTCGCGATCGAGCTGACCGCGCCCGGCTCGGTCATGGGCAACCTCGACTTCTGCCTGCGGCACGGAATCCACTCCGTCGTCGGCACCACCGGCTGGACCGACGAACGCCTCGACACCCTGCGCGGCTGGCTCGGCGCCGCCCCGGGCACGGGTGTGCTCATCGCCCCCAACTTCGGCATCGGCGCGGTGCTCACGATGCGCTTCGCCCGCCAGGCGGCCCGCTTCTTCGAGTCCGCGGAGATCGTCGAACTGCACCACCCCGACAAGGTGGACGCCCCGAGCGGCACGGCCGCCCGCACCGCCCAGCTGATCGCCGACGCCCGCCGCGAGGCCGGCCTCGGCCCGCAGCCGGACGCCACCGCCACCGCCCTGGACGGGGCGCGCGGCGCCGACGTGGAGGGGGTCCCGGTGCACTCGGTACGGCTGCGCGGGCTCGTCGCCCACCAGGAGGTCCTCTTCGGCGACGCCGGCGAGGTCCTCACCATCCGCCACGACTCCATGAACCGCGCCTCCTTCATGCCGGGCGTCCTGCTCGGCGTGCGGCGGGTCGTCTCCACGCCGGGACTCACCTTCGGCCTGGAACACTTCATGGACCTGGACTGAGAGCCAGAGTCAGAGTCGAAGACCGAGAACCGGATCGCCCATCATGCGCGCAAAGATCACCTACTTCGTCACCGCCGCCGTCCTCGTTGTCTACTTCGCCCTGGTCGGCGCCCGCGGCGTGTGGCTGATCCAGGACGGCCGCCCGGTCACGGTCGTCCTCGGCCTGGCGGTCCTCGTGCTGCCGGTGATCGGTGTGTGGTTCCTGGTCCGTACGACCCGGTTCGCGCGTGACGCGGGCCGGCTGGCCCGCGAGCTGGAGGCCGAAGGCGGGCTGCCCGAGGACGAGTTGGTGCGCACCCCCAGCGGGCGGATCGACCGCTCCTCGGCGGACGCGGTGTTCGCCCGGCGCAAGGCGGAGACCGAGGCCGCGCCCGAGGACTGGCGCGCCTGGTTCCGGCTCGCCGTCGCCTACCACGACGCCCGCGACACCCCCCGGGCCCGCAAGGCGATGCAGCGCGCGATCGCGCTGCGCGGCAAGGCGCCGCAGACGTAGGGACGCGCCCGGTCCGTCAGCCGGGCAGCACCGTCGTGCCGCCGCCCGCGGGCCCGCCGACCAGGGCGTGCAGCAGCGCGTGCGGGACGCGGCCGTCCAGGATCCGGGCGGAGCGCACGCCGGCCCGGACCGCCAGCAGGCAGCCGCGCATCTTCGGGCCCATGCCGCCGCCCAGCGACGGCAGCATCGTCTCCAGCTCGTCGGCGGTGAGCCGGTCCACCACGCTCTCGCGGCACGGCCAGTCCGCGTACAGGCCTGGTACGTCGGTCAGGACGACCAGCGAGTCGGCGCCCAGGGCGGCGGCGATGGCGCCGGCGGCCGTGTCGGCGTTGACGTTGTAGGCCTGGCCGTCGGTGCCGCGGCCGATGGGGGACACCACGGGGATGTGGCCGTGGTCCAGGAGCACGTCGACGGCGCCGGTGTTGACCTCGCTCACGTCCCCGACGAGCCCGATGTCGACCAGTTCGCCGTCGACCTCGGCGTAGCGGCGCACCGCGGTGAGGGTGTGGGCGTCCTCACCGGTGAGCCCGACCGCGTACGGGCCGTGCCGGTTGAGCAGGCCGACGAGTTCGCGCTGCACCTTGCCGGCCAGCACCATCCGTACGACGTCCAGGGTCTCCGGTGTCGTGACCCGCAGCCCGGCCAGGAAGCGGGCCTGCACGCCCATCCGCTCCAGGTGCGCGCTGATCTGCGGGCCGCCGCCGTGCACGACGACCGGCCGCACCCCGGCGTGCCGCAGCCGCACCACGTCGTCGGCGAAGGCGGCGAGCAGTGCGTCGTCCGTCATGGCGTGGCCCCCGTACTTGACCACCACCGTGCGTCCGCGCAGGAGTTCCAGCGCGTTGCCCGGCGAGGCGGAGGTGAGGAGGGCGGTCACGGACGGGCCGGACGGTCGTCGCGGGGGAACGCGTCGGAAGGGGGGCCGAACGGGCCGAACGGTCCGTGCACCAGTCGCTCCAGATCCTCGTCGGGGTCGGCCCGCCGGACGCCGTCGCCAGGGCGTCGCGTGGGCCGCGCCGGAACGTAACAGGCCCAGGGAAACGCGCGATGACGGCCGGCTGTCGGTCCGGCCCCGGCGGGACGTGTCGTGGGTGTCACACCGCCGTGCCCGCCCGCCGGGTCCCGGGGAGGGCGGCCGTTCACATGCCGCACGCCCAACCACCCCGGTCCCCCGGGGTGGTTGGGCGTGCGATCCGGTCCCGCGAAGCGGAGGGCCTAGCGGGGCCCCGCGGCCCAGGCCTCTATGGCGTCGGCCGCCTGGTCGAAGGCCTCCGTGCGGCCCAGGAAGTCCGCGTTGTGGTCCGTCAGCAGCGGGCGCAGCCGCTCGCCGCCCGTCCGGGTGACGACCAGCGCCTGCCCCTGCACGGTTCGCGGCATCGCGAGCCACTTCACCGGCTGCTGGACCGTACGGACCGAGGCCACCCGGTCCCACGGCAGCGTCACCGTGTGGAGCAGCCCGACCTGCCGCACGCCCCGGGCGCTCACCCAGAACCCCACGTGCAGCAGCCGCAGCACGCCGGCGATCACCAGCACCGCGCCGCCGGCCGTCCACGTCACCCCGGAGCCGCTTCCGGCGAGCCCCATGACCACGGCGGCGAAGAGCATGTACGAGGCGAGCACCAGCAGCAGCGCCGCCGTCCCGACCCGCCAGGGGCCCGGCCGGTACGGACGCGTCCACCGGTCGACGGACCGGTAGGGGAGTGCGGCGTCGGCGAGGTGCTCGTCATGGCCGCTGTCAGCGGCGAGGAAGGGCAGAGACACACGGTGAGGCTATAGGGGACTCTCGGGCCGGGCCACCGCTGGTCGGCCACCGTCGGCCTTTGCGCCGCTTTGCCGCGCGTGCCGTGTTGTCGGCGATATCGGTGCTGTCGGCGCCGTCTGCGCCGCCCCATAAAGTGGTCGCCGTCCACAGCGCCAGAGGAAGGACGCCCCGGTGACCGACACCCCCGCCGACGATTCCGCACAGTTCGCGGAGTCCGTGCAGTTCCGCGACGACGTGACCGTCGAGCTCGTCAAGCACAGCGCCTCGGACTCCGATGTCCTGTGGGCCGCTCGTGTGTCCACCGCCGGCGAGCAGTCCCTCGCGGAGCTCAGCAAGGACCCCGAGCGGTCCAAGGGCTTGATCAACTACCTCATGCGGGACCGCCACGGCAGCCCCTTCGAGCACAACTCGATGACCTTCTTCGTGAGCGCCCCGATCTTCGTCTTCCGCGAGTTCATGCGCCACCGCGTCGGCTGGTGCCTCGCCGGCGACACCGAGATCACGCTGGAGAGCGAGGCCGGCACCCTCCGCCGCAGGAGCATCAGGGAGCTGCACCGCCTGTGGCACCTGGACGCCGAGGGCCGGCTGCCGGCCTCCGCGGGCGGCGTGACCTGGCACCCCGCGGCGGGCCGCTGGCGGGCGGAGGTCCACCGGGCCGACCGGAGCCACTACCTCGGCCTGTACGAGAGCCGGGAGGCCGCCGAGAGCGCGGTCGTCGAGTTCCGCGAGCAGGACCCCGGCACCCGGCTGCGCACCCTGGAGTCGGTGCGCCGCACACAGGTGCGCTGCTACGACGAGGAGACGCTGCTCCCGGGGCGGGCCCGGATCACCGACGTGATGGAGTCGGGGGTCAAGCAACTGCTGAAGATCACCACGTCCTCCGGCCGGGTCCTGCGCTGCTCCGCGGACCATGCGGTCCTGACGCCCGAGGGCTGGGCGAAGGCCGGCGAGCTGGCCGTGGGCGACGCCGTCCTGGGCGCGGGCCCCGAGCGGGAGCCCTCGCGGTCGCCCGTGCCCCCGGCTCTGGAGCGCGGCATCGGGGTGTGGACCGCCCGGCAGCGCGAGCGCCTGATCGGCGCGACCGGCACGTGCCACGTGTGCGCCCGGTCCTTCCCCGGTGGGGAACTGGCCCTGGACCACCGGGTCCCCGTCGCCGCGGACCTCGCGCTGGCCCTGGACGAGCGCAACCTGGCCCCCGTGTGCGAGGAGTGCCACACCCGCAGGAGCGGCGAGGAGCGGGCGCAGGCGCGTGACGGCGCCGCAAGCGGCCCGGCCCTGCCAGACCCGATCGTCTCCATCGCGCAGGACGGCGAGGAGATGACCTACGACCTTTCCGTCGAGGGCCCGTGGCACAACTTCCTCGCCGACGGCATCGTCGTGCACAACTCCTACAACGAGGAGTCGGGCCGCTACCGCGAGTTGCAGCCGGTGTTCTACGTGCCCGGCGAGGACCGCAGGCTGGTGCAGCAGGGGCGGCCGGGGAAGTACGAGTTCGTGCACGGCACCCCCGAGCAGCACAAGGCGGTCAGCGAGGCGATGGAGGCCTCATACCGCCAGTCCTACGAGGCGTACCAGAGCATGCTCGCCGCCGGCGTCGCGCGCGAGGTGGCCCGGGCCACGCTGCCCGTCGGCCTGTTCTCGTCGATGTACGCCACGTGCAACGCCCGCTCCCTGATGCACTTCCTGGGCCTGCGCACCCAGCACGAGCTGGCCAAGGTGCCGTCCTTCCCGCAGCGGGAGATCGAGATGGTGGGGGAGCGGATGGAAGCCGAATGGGCGAAGCTCATGCCGCTCACGCACAGTGCGTTCAACGCGAACGGCCGGATCGCTCCGTAGCGCTGCGCCACTCATCCGGAATGTTCCGATTGCCGGGTTTCCTGCAGTTCGTCTAGTCTGCAGAAACGGATTCCGGTGCTGCTTGAACCCCCGAGCAGGCAGCGCCGGAGTCCTCCTCGCAGGTCCCGAGGGGTCCTCCGGACACCGGCACCGAGTAGCGTTGTACTCATGGCTCCGACCTCCACCCCGCAGACCCCCTTCGGCCGGGTCTTGACCGCAATGGTCACACCGTTCACCGCGGACGGTGCTCTCGACCTCGACGGCGCGCAGCGCCTGGCCGCGCACCTGGTCGACGCAGGCAATGACGGCCTGGTCGTCAACGGCACCACCGGTGAGTCCCCGACCACCAGTGACGTGGAGAAAGAGCAGCTCGTCCGGGCCGTCCTGGAAGCGGTCGGGGACCGCGCCTTCGTGGTGGCCGGCATCGGCACCAACGACACCCACCACACCGTCGAGCTCGCCCGCCAGGCCGAGCGCGCCGGCGCACACGGCCTGCTCGCGGTCACGCCGTACTACAACAAGCCCCCGCAGGAGGGCCTGTACCGGCACTTCACCGCCGTCGCGGACGCCACCGGCCTGCCGGTCATGCTCTACGACATCCCCGGCCGCAGCGGGGTGCCCATCGAGACCGAGACCCTGGTCCGGCTCGCCGAGCACCCCCGCATCGTCGCCAACAAGGACGCCAAGGGCGACCTCGGCGCCGCGAGCTGGGCCATCAGCCGCAGCGGTCTCGCCTGGTACTCCGGCGACGACATGCTGAACCTGCCGCTGCTGTCCGTCGGCGCCGTCGGCTTCGTCTCCGTCGTGGGACATCTGGTCACCCCTGAGCTCCGCGCCCTCCTGGAGGCGTATCTCTCCGGTGACGCCCACAAGGCGACCGAGATTCACCAGAAGCTGCTCCCCGTCTTCACCGGGGTGTTCCGCGCCCAGGGCGTGATCACCACCAAGGCCGCGCTGGCCTGGCAGGGACTCCCGGCCGGACCGCTGCGACTGCCGCTCGTCGGCCTCGACGCACTCGGCGAAGCGGCGACCGCGCAGCTGAAGAAAGATCTGGCCGCCGGCGGGGTACAGCTGTAATCACAGACTTCACAACTGAATACCGGCCAAGAGAAGCAACCAGACAGAAGAAAACACGATGTCACACGCGTCCCGTGCCCCCGGGGGATTCCCCCGGGGGATGCGGCGTGTGTGGTGAGGAGAGACTTTGAGCCATCCGCACCCTGAGCTCGGCCCACCCCCCGTGCTGCCCACGGGCGGCCTGCGGATCACCCCACTCGGCGGCCTCGGCGAGATCGGCCGCAACATGACGGTCTTCGAGTACGCGGGACGCCTGCTGATCGTCGACTGCGGGGTGCTTTTCCCGGAGGAGGAGCAGCCCGGAGTCGACCTGATCCTGCCGGACTTCACGTCGATCCGGGACCGGCTGGACGACATCGTCGGCATCGTCCTGACGCACGGCCACGAGGACCACATCGGCGCCGTCCCCTTCCTCCTGCGGGAGAAGGAGGACATCCCGCTGATCGGCTCCAAGCTGACCCTCGCCCTGATCGAGGCCAAGCTCGCCGAGCACCGGATCCGGCCGTACACCCTGGAGGTCGCCGAGGGGCAGCGCGAGCGCATCGGCCCCTTCGACTGCGAGTTCGTCGCCGTCAACCACTCCATCCCCGACGCGCTGGCCGTCGCGATCCGGACCCCGGCCGGCATGGTCGTGCACACCGGCGACTTCAAGATGGACCAGCTGCCGCTCGACGGCCGCCTCACCGACCTGCACGCGTTCGCGCGGCTGTCGCAGGAGGGCATCGACCTCCTGCTGTCGGACTCCACCAACGCCGAGGTCCCCGGCTTCATCCCGCACGAGCGGGACATCGCGCCGGTGCTGCGGCAGGTCTTCGCCAAGGCCGACAAGCGGATCATCGTGGCCAGCTTCGCCAGCCACGTCCACCGCATCCAGCAGGTCCTGGACGCCGCCCACGAACGCGGCCGCAAGGTCGCCTTCATCGGGCGCTCCATGGTCCGCAACATGGGCATCGCCCGCGACCTCGGCTACCTCCGGGTGCCGAACGGCCTGATCGTCGACGTCAAGACGCTCGACGACATCCCCGACGAGCGGGTCGTGCTGGTCTGCACCGGCTCCCAGGGCGAACCCATGGCGGCGCTCTCGCGCATGGCCAACCGGGACCACCAGATCCGCATCGTCGAGGGCGACACCGTGGTCCTGGCGTCCTCCCTCATCCCCGGCAACGAGACCGCGGTGTACCGCGTGATCAACGGCCTGACCCGGTGGGGCGCCCACGTGGTGCACAAGGGCAACGCCAAGGTGCACGTCTCCGGCCACGCCTCCGCGGGCGAGCTGTTGTACTTCTACAACATCTGCAAGCCGCGCAACCTCATGCCGGTCCACGGGGAATGGCGCCATCTGCGCGCCAACGCCGAACTCGGCGCGGCGACGGGCATCCCCAAGGAGCGCTGCGTCATCGCCGAGGACGGCGTCGTGGTCGACCTGGTCGACGGCGTCGCCAAGGTCGTCGGCAAGGTCCAGGCGGGTTACGTGTACGTCGACGGGCTCTCCGTGGGCGACATCACCGAGAGCTCGCTCAAGGACCGCCGGATCCTCGGTGAGGAAGGCATCATCTCGGTCTTCGTCGTCGTGGACGCCAGCACCGGCAAGCTCGTCGGCGGTCCGTTCATCCAGGCCCGCGGCTCCGGCATCGACGACGAGGCATTCGCGGCCGTGCTCCCCAAGGTCGAGGAGTCCCTCGCCCGCGCGGCGTCCGACGGTGTCGCCGAGGTGCGGCAGCTGCAGCAGCTCATCCGCCGCTCGGTCGGCAAGTGGGTCTCCGACACCTACCGCCGGCGCCCGATGATCCTCCCTGTGGTCGTGGAGGTCTGACGACCCACCAGGAGCGGGCCGCCCCGATTTGCATCGGGGCGGCCCGCTCCAGTACGTTGTCACAACCCCCGGGACGAGTGAGCACGGAAACGTGTGCCCTCGAAATCGAGGTGGTAAATCCGACGGAAAGCATCTGCTAAACTCGGTGAAGCGGGAAAGCCGAAAGGCCGGAACGCAAAAGCAGGAAAGCGAGAATCCCCGCCGGCGGGAATCGGGCCCGAAAGAGTCTGATAAGCTGGTGAAAACGAAGGGAAAGCCCGGAGGGGCCGGTGAAACGGTCTCGAAGGAAGCTTCCGTTCCTTGAGAACTCAACAGCGTGCCAAAAGTCAACGCCAGAT